>CAZPWB010000009.1:0-35349 GCA_964590425.1 uncultured Lishizhenia sp.
ACTACCGCTATCGCTGTCAAATCCAATGTCGACCCCAAAGAACGTAGGTACAAAGTTACGAAGAAAGCAGCTGCTTTTTTATTGCAAACGAAAAACTTGTGGGGTTTGCAAAGGATTTACATCCAATTGAAGGTATAAGATGCCATTTTTTATTTCTGCCTGATTGCTTTTGTTTAAGGGCTTCACGGTCCACTTGTTTGGTTTTGCGTTTTCGATAGGGTTGAGCAACGAAAGATCTAATCTGACCTGACTTTTTGGTTGTGTACCCGGAATCCAAATGGCGTAAACCGCTTTTTCTACCTGTGTGAATACCCAGGTGCCGATTTCACCGTTTTTGATTTCATAAGGCGCAACAGGCTTGGAGTTGTAGATGGCTGCGCTATTGATGTTCATCCAGTCCCCGATTTCATCGAGTCTTTGGTAGGCGAGGCTATCCCAGCGGCCCTGAGGGTCTGGGGCAATATTGAGTAAGAAGTTGCCGCCTCTTGAGACAATAAGGCAAAGATTCTTGAGCAGTGTTGCGGTGCTTTTGTACTGGTCCCCAGGTACGTAACTCCAGCTGTTGGCCATGGTCATGCAGGTTTCCCAGGGGTATGGCAGGGGCTTGTCAGGAATACTTTGCTCTGGAGTGAGGTAGTTTTGGTTAGGGCCTTCAACAGCGCGGTCTACAACGATTAAGCCTGGTTGTAACTGGCGTGCTTTGGCCGCAAGTTCATCCATTCGGATATTTTGATCAACGGGTTTGTAGCCCCATTTCGGGGAGGTTTCGGTGTAGGGCTGAACCCAGCCGCCATCAAGCCACAGAATGTCAATTTTGCCATAGTGCTGCATGAGTTCCATGATTTGGCCTTGTGTGAATTGAACAAAAGACTCCCATTTAGCTGGTTTCTTTTGAAGGTCATAGTTGGGATTGCGGTCGTAGGGTGGGAATTTGGGGTCCCAGTAGTCTGGATGATGCCAGTCGGGCTTGGAAAAGTAGGCGCCGATCCAGAGTCCTTCAGCCCTGAAGGCATCAAAAATACTTTTGGTGAGGTCGGGGTGTGCGCTTTGGCTGTTGTGGCAGGCTGGGTTAGCCACTGTGTAATTCGTGAGTTTGGAATCAAACATGCAAAAGCCGTCGTGGTGCTTGGTGGTGAACACCATGTATTTCATGCCTGCATTTTTGGCGGCTTTAGCCCAACGTTTTGGGTCGAACTGTGTAGGGTTAAAGGTTTGTTGAAGCTTTTCATAGTTACTTACGTAGTCGAAGTAAGAAGCTGCATAGGGCCCGCGGCGCGTGCACCAGTCTTCGTCTTCGGGGCAAATGCTCCAGCTTTCAACAACGCCCCATTGGCTGTAGGCGCCCCAGTGCATCAAGAGCCCAAATTTGTAATCTTGCCAAGTGGCTAATTTATTCAGGACCAAGCTGTCGGTCGGAGGGTAGTAGGTTTGCTCGTGGTGTTGAGCGCTGACAAACTTTGGAAGCAAGCCGCATAAAAGTATAATGAGCTGTAATTTATTTTTCATGGCCATAAACTTCGATTTCATCGATAAATAACCAGCCTAAGCCATCGACACCTCGCCATTTAGGGAGTTGCCCCGGATTACCAATGGTTACTTCTAATGTTTGAATGCTGCTATTTGGAAAATGAGTCAGCGTGAGCGGATAACTACCATTAGGTTGTGCTTGGTTGACCAAAGCATTCAGGGTAGAATCTATAAAACTTTGTTGATCTGAAGTTTGTCCAAATGCCTTCAAATAACTTGGGCCCATGATCCACGATTGGTTATTGGCCAAATAATGGATGCGCACCGAATCGATTACATATGGTTTTTTAAGCACTAGTTGAAACTTAGCGTCCTGACCCTGCCATCCTTGCCAACTTCTTTGGTATTCTTGGGTGGCACGCAGGCCATCATTGAGACTAGAGCTAAAAGTGTAAGCAATTGTGTCTTCAATTTGAAGGCCATCCGCATAGGCCTTTGCTGGTAGGGTGTAGTATTTGATTTGTTGATTTTTTGCCAAATGATTCACCTTGGCTTCTTGCCAAAATTGCAGTGTGCTTTTTTCATAATCGGAGGGGCTTAGCCTGACTTCATGTAAGAGTTTTGGTCCATAATTGAGCGCAATGCGCGTAAAGTCTTTGAGCATTTGTTGATAATAAGCGTCGTTTCCCGAAAAATACCAATCGTTGCCCGCACTCGGTGATTTTGAAACCTCTAGTAAGGCATAACGAATACTTTGTTCGGCCATTTCAATTCTTTGAATGTATGTTGCCTGCATACCGGGAAGTTTTTTGGCCTTTTCATACATGCTAAGTGCCCATTTGAGATTGGCAGGAGCTAAATAGCCACCAATATGGGTAATGGGTGGTTCGTAAAGTGTCAGTGCTTTGCCACTTTCTTGTAAATCTTTGACCTGAGCACGCAGTACTTCCCGGACGGTCATTCCTGCAGGGCCGTAGTAATTTTCAGTAAATTCATAAATGAGGCTATCGGAATTCAGCCTTGGATTCCAGGCCCATTTTGAAAGTAAAAAGGCGCGCAGTGGTTGCATTTCAGAGGAGGGCGAGTTGTAGCCTTGCTCAAAGAGCATTTTTACTCCATTTTGCTGGAAAATTTGGATATTTTCTTGGAGCGTAGGCCAATTGGGAAAGGGCATCACCATGTGCGAGAAATTGATGACGTAATCCCAAATAAGAATATTCTGTGTAATGGCCGCCCAGTTTTTCAGGTCTTTTTCAAAGCTGCTACCTCTTAAAGATTTTGCCCGATTCTCTTCAATAGTGCAAAGCATGATATTGACATTGGCTTCGGGTTTGGTAAGTATCGGAGCGCTTCGGGTATACTGGTAGGCGAGGGTTGATATAATTTTATTCGGAAAGCGCTTGGCTACCTCATTGACAAAGCGAAGCATAGTGCCAGCGTGGCTTTGTTCAATAGAGTCTGTGTGTTTACAGGCTACACATTCGCAAAAATTATAGTTATCCATTTGGCTCACCGACCAATATTTGGCATCAGGTTTTTTACTGATTTCGATGGCGAGATTGTCACAGACCAGATTTAAAACGTCTGGGTTACTCAGGCATACTTGATCTTTCATACGGATGCCATTGCGCAGCGCATAATATTCTGGGTGCGCTTCGAAGTGTTGTTCGGGCGGTAATAATTTATGCAAAGTGTGTACCCATAAACCCCAACCCGGATGATTTTCAAAGGTAAATGATGATTCACCACTGGTTAGTTTGTGCCAGTCGCCGTAGCCAGTGCGTCTGGTTTCTCCGTAAAAAATTTCCCGGTACTCAAAGGCCGGAACAGATTCATAACGGTCATAGGCAAATTTAACAGGCAAGCGACCCGGCAACTTGGTGCACTCAGCTTGGTAGTATTCAAAACCAAATTTGCGCTGCAAGACATCATAGACAGCGTTTTTACATGCTGCTTCTGAGTAACCAAAAATTTGAATCTGACGTTGGTCGCAAATCACACCAAAGCCATCGCTTCCCCAGGTTTCGCAGTTCGGAAAAAGCTGTTGGTCAGGCCAGAAAAAGCGCAATTGAAATTGAGTCGTTTGTTGCCCGGCCTCACGCAGGTAAAATTCAAAAGTGCGTTGCAGTTTGGGGAAAAACATTTCCTTTTGACCGAAAGAACCAAGCGTCAAAAGCAAAAAGAAGGAGAGTATTAGGTTTTTCATGAAATGATATGCGTAATTATGGTTTTTTAATGAAAGCCGCCTTTGCCACGGTATACCTGAAGGGGTTCAGCAAATTGCAGTTGTAGCACACTGATCATGGGGTCCATTGCTGCAATAGGAATTTCTATAAAGTAAGTCCCGGGTACATAGCTCCAAGAAATCTTACCGACTTCTTTGATTGGGATGTTTTGCTCAGAACCAATTAGTTTTACATGAGTTGGTTTGCTTTTAATGCCTTTTAAGTAAATGGTCATGACACCTTTCGCAGTACTGAGCTCCATATTTTGTAGGCTTGGTACAAAGAGGTTTAATTGTAGAGAATCTTTACTGAGTGTGGAGTTGCCATGATAATGCCCAGCTGGCAGGCCAGCAGTTGTGCCGTAAATGGCGCTTGCATTTTTTTGTGTCCAACGTCCAAATTCTTTCAGAATGGCAACCTGTTCGTCGGGAATAGTACCATCTGCTTTGGGCCCGATATCGAGTAGCAGGTTGCCGCCCATGCCCAAACATTCAGTAAAAATACTGAGCAGCTCAAAATGACTTTTAAAGTTGCGGTCTTGTGGGCGATAACCCCAATTATCGTTGGTTGTTAAGCATAATTCCCAAGTGTTTCTGTCTGGGTGAATGATCGGCATGTTTTGCTCAGGGGTGTCGTAATCTCCGAAGCTTTTGAGCCTTCCGTTTAATATAGCATTTGGATTTCTAATCTTAATGATGGAATCAATTTTTGCTGCTTCCCACTCTGTTTCGGAATGTTCCCAATCGCCATCAAACCAATATAGATCGGGATTATAGTTCGTTGCGATTTCAGCAATTTGCCCGTGCATGAATGTTAAAAAACGATTCCAGCGTGTAGGGTCATCTTTGATTTGATAACGGCTTGAATCTTTGAGAAAGGCAGGGTAGTCATTTGAGGACCAATCGAGTAAAGAGTAATAAGCGCCAATTTTAATGCCTTCTTTTCGCAGTGCACTAAAGAATGGAGCAATTAAATCTTGTTTGGCCGGTGTTTGGAAGCTCGTACTCAATGGATGCTTCGGGTTCCAGTTTTGCTCTTTACTGGCTTGAGGAGTTTTGAGTTGGGTATTATAAAGGGCCAGGCCATCGTGGTGTTTGGTGGTGATGACACAATATTTGGCGCCACTGGCCTTAATGAGTGCTGCCCACTGTTCAGGTTGGTAATTTTCAGCCGAGAACCTTTTCATTTGTGACATATAAGTAGGGTAGTTCACACTTTTGTTATGAAAGGCCCAACTTTCAGAGGTGCCATCAACCGCATACATTCCCCAATGAATAAAGATACCTAGTTTGGCATCTGCAAACCATTCAGAAGTTTGTTTGGTTTCTTGTGCTAAAAAAATAGACGGTAGAAGCAAGAGGATAAGTCCAATTTTATTCATCTCTCAAAGGAACAAAAATGCCCCGAAACGACCAAAATTTAAACAAGCGTTTAATTTTTTATATAAATCTTAAACATTTGTTTAAAAAGAGTGTTTAACTTTGCAGCGCAAATTTTGCAATACCTATGAAAAGAGACCTTAGTACGGAAGAAAAAATAAAGGCTGCTGCAAAGAAAGTCTTTATGACCAAAGGCTTCGATGGTTGTTCAGTACGCGATATTGCCAAAGAGGTAGGAAGCAACGTCGCTTTGCTCAATTATTACTTTAGATCTAAAGAAAAACTCTTTGAGCTTATTTTTGAAGGTGCCATGAGTGATTTCTTGCAGTCCATGATTGAAGTATTTAGCTCCAATCTGACACTTCAAGAAAAGTTAGAGCAACTCATAGATAAAGAGTTCGAGTTTTTCATGGAGCACCCTGAGCTTCCTATGTTCATTTTACAGTCCTTGCATCAAAACAAAACCGATGCCCCAATGCCAAGTCATTTTTTAGAACCGATCGCAAAAACGGGCATCTTCGAGCAATTTGAATTGGCAAAAGCCAAAGGTGAAATCAGAGATATCAGTATTCGCAACATGACCATGTTATTGATGTCAAATGTGCACTATCCATTTATGTCAAAAAAACTAACGCAGCAATTTCACGGAATTGAGGCCGAGGTTTTTGAAGCAGATTTAATCAAGCATAAAGCAATAGTCAAAGAATTAATTATCAATTATCTATTTATATCAAACCCAAAAGCATGAAAATGAAACCCAATCTCTCCTTCGGATTGCTATTCGTACTTTTTGGCCTGTCTGCGCAGGCCCAAAAGTACGACCTGGCAGCTTGCTTACGCATGGCGGAAACGGCCAATGTACAAATTCGAAATGCGCAACTTGACGTTGCCATCAATGAAAGTCAGCGTTCGGCTTACCTATCTTCTCGTTTACCTTCCTTAAATTTTAGTGGCGATTACCGTTATAATGCAGTTATTCCGGGTCAGGTTGTACCTGCAGAGTTTTTTGGTGGCCCGGCGGGCACATTTGCTGAGGTAAAATTTGGTGTGCCAATTGTTTTGAGCAATACGGTGCAACTCAATCAAATTCTTTATAATTCTCAAGTAAATTATGGTTTGGCCGCTTTGCGTATCAATAGCGATATTGTCAAGATCAAACGCGACATGACCATTCAAGAAATAAAATACCAAGTGGCTAATACTTATTTTGTTTTACAAGGCTTAGACCAACAATTGCGTTTTTTAGACAGTAATGCGACACATGTAAAACGCATGCTCAAAAACATGGATCTACTCGTGAGTCAGGGCATGCTCGTGCAGACAGAAGCAGACAAAGTACGCATCAATTTGCTCAGTATAGACAACAATGTTGCAAACTTAACAGCTACCAAAACACAGTTAGAAGAATTACTCAAAATCATGATTGGTATTGATCCAAAAACGGCAATTTCTTTGGCTGATGACCAAATGGTTCAGCAAACTTTACTAGTGGACCCAACACAATCCAATTTATTTGCTTTGCAACTTCTAGAGCAACAACAAAAAATGGCTGAAGAAGAGGCAAAAGGGATCAAGATGGGTTATTTACCCAACTTGAATCTATATGGTATATACCAGTATAATGTTAATATGAATCCTGAAACAGATTTTCGAACAGGTATTGATGGGGCTTTTGTTGGTTTACGTCTAGACTGGAATTTATTTGATGGTCTCGACAAGTACCATAAAGCAGCAGTAAATGCCCTTAAGCAAGAGCAAATTCAAGCACAGCAGGATCTTACGCGTTTACAACTTCAACAACAAAGTGAACAAGATAAGCGCAATATTACGGTTAAAGCAGCTGCATTAGAAGTCGCTAAAGAGCAACTCAGTTTGGCTGAATCAATTTTGAAAAATGCGTCATTAAAATACAAAGAAGGTCTCATTTCAGTCAATGACTTTTTATTGGCTGAAACAGGTCTTGAACAAGCACAAGCTAGTGTTGTTGCAGCTTATGTATCTCTTAGACAAGCAGAACTCGAATACTTAAAAACAAACGGAAATATCAAATAATCAAACATGAAAAGAATCATCCTTATCTCCATTATTGTCATTGGTGTTGTAGCTTTAACCGTGACAAAGCTTTTGTCTAATGCAGACGTGGCTAAAAAGAAAATTTACATCCATGACCCCAAGACTGCTATTCTAGTGGAAACAGCAAAACCAAAAGCTGATTACACGTTTGAAAGTGCCTTTTCCTATTTAGGAGTTTTCGATGCGATGCATCAAAATAACGTGGCTTCAGAAGGTTCTGGAAAACTCATTGATTTATTAGTTAAAGAAGGTGATCAAGTTCAAAAAGGCCAAGTACTTGCCAAACTTGATGACGAACTCATTCAGTTGCAAATTGAAAATGCAAAGCTCAATATTGCTCAGTTAAAAAATGACAACGCGCGCTTTTCCAATCTTCGTAAAGAACAAGCGGTATCATCTGTTGAAGCAGAGAAAATGGAATTGGCCTTGAAATCTGCCGAAGTGCAACTGAAGCAACTTCAAAAGCAACTGAAAGGCTGTAAAGTATTAGCGCCATTTTCAGGTGTCGTCACTAAAAAAATGGCAGACCTCGGTTCGATGGTGATGCCAGGTACACCAATTGTAGAACTCACAGATATTGGCCAACTCAAACTTTCAATATCTGTCCCGGAGCGCGATGTGCTCAAGTTTAAGGTGGGTCAGAAAGTAGAGGTGAGTGTAGATGCGCATGAAGGAGAAGTCTATAATGCAACCGTTTATAGTACTTCGGTACAAGCCGATGCATTGCATAATTTCAAAGTACAAGTATTAGTGTCGAATAAAGCCCAAGCAAGAATTCTTGCTGGCATGTACGGAAGTGTAACCTTACAAAGTTCTAAATCAGTAACGGCTATGGCTGTACCAAGAAAAGCACTTATAGGGTCTACCAAAACACCGCAAGTTTATGTGGTGCGCAACGGAAAAGCGAAGCTTACGAGTTTTAGCCCTGGTACTTCTGACGGAAATTACCTAGAAGTTGTATCAGGCTTAGCAGCAAGCGATGAAATTGTTGTGAAAGGACAAGTGAATTTAGAGGACGGGATGAACATCAAACGCAATAAATAGCCCCATGACACTTACAGAATTGGCCATTAAAAGGCCCTCATTTATCATTGTAATATTCACCATCTTGGTTGGTGGTGGAATCTTGAGCTATAAGCAGCTTTCTTATGAGCTCATGCCGGATTTTTCAGCTCCAGTTCTCACTATCACCACCGCTTATCCAGGTGCATCCCCATCTACTGTTGAAACACAGGTTTCAAAACCACTTGAAGATGTATTGAGCGGTATGGAAAACGTCGACGAAGTGACCTCATTTTCTCTAGACAATGCTTCTTTTGTATTGCTTGAATTTAAAGCTTCGGCTAATATTGATGACGCACTTGAGGATGCACAGAGAAAGATAAACAATAACATCAGTAAACTTCCCGAGGACGCCCTCAACCCAGTGGTTGCCAAAATTGAGCCGAATGCAACCCCAGTATTACAACTTAGTGCAGTAGCATCCAAAATTAATGATGCTGAACTCATGCGCTTGATGGATGAGCATTTGTTGCCGCAAATCAAGCAAGTAAAAGGGGTTGCAGAGGTACAAGTTATTGGTGGTGAGCGCCGAGCGTTTCGCGTCAATGTAGACAAAGAAAAAATGCGCAAATTTGGTTTGTCTTTAGCCCAGATCAATCAAGCTGTTGCGATGTCCAATCTCGATTTTCCGACAGGAAAGGTCAAAAGTCAAGAAGAGCAAATAACCGTGCGTTTAACGGGTAAGTACCAAAGCATTGATGATCTTAAAAATCTTGTTTTGGTATCCAAAGGAACCTCGTCGATCAAACTAGGTGATCTAGCAGAAGTGGTCGATGCCAGTGATGATCAAGTGACAATTAGCCGCTTAAATGGTGTGAATGGTATTGGTTTGCGTATCAAAAAGCAAAGCGACGCCAATGCGGTTGATGTTGCTAAATTGACCAAGCAAAAATTCAAAGACCTCGAAGAAAAGTATGCTAAAGAAGGTTTGCAATTCACTATTGCTACAGACACCTCAATTCCGACAATTGAGTCAGTTGATGCCGTTATTCATGACCTCGAGTTGGCTGTTTTATTAGTAGCCCTAGTGATGCTCTTATTTTTGCATACCATCAGAAATGCCTTTATCGTGTTGGTTTCTATACCAGCATCCTTGATTTCAACTTTTGTAGCGATGTACCTTTTTGGATACACGCTCAACCTCATGACTTTGCTTGCGATGTCTTTAGTGATCGGTATTCTTGTAGATGACTCTATTGTGGTCCTTGAAAATATTTACCGCCACTTACAAATGGGCAAGAAACGCCGTCAGGCCGCGCTAGATGGCCGAAATGAAATCGGATTCACAGCCCTAGCCATTACGTTAGTCGATGTCGTGGTGTTCTCTCCGGTGGTCTTTATTGAAGGAACCATCTCTGATATCCTGCATCAGTTTTCTATTGTGGTTGTAGTTTCAACCTTGATGTCTTTGTTTGTTTGCTTCACGCTTACACCATGGTTGGCATCGCGCTTTGCAAAAGAAGTCCAACTCAATCCAAAAAAGCCGTTTCAAGCTATTTTACTTTGGTTTGAGCGCCGCATTACCATCTTCACTGATTCTTATGTGAAAATAGTAGGATGGGCACTCAGACACAAAATTTCAATGGGTTTGATTATCATTGGAATTTTTGTAGCATCCTTTGCTACGATGGGTTTAGGTATTGTGGGGCAGGAATTTGTTTCCCAAGGTGATCAGGGTAAATTCATGCTCAAACTAAAGTATGAAAAGAGTGCAACCTTTGCAGAGAACAACCTTACTACCATGAAAATTGAACAGTTGCTATTGGCTCAAAAAGATATGATTGATATCGTCTTCTCCAATGTTGGAGGGCCAAGTGCAGGGCTTGGATCGGCAGCATTTGGATCCGAAAACCGCTCGGAAGTAACCGTCATGATGAAAAAAGACAAACAAAAGGAAATCCCGACTGTTGATTACATGAATGTAATTCGAAAGAAAATCGAGGGTAAATTCCCTGGTGTTGAGGTTAAGGCACTAAATATGGGCCTGATCGATACTGAAGAGGCGCCAATTGAAATTTTCATTTCAGGAAATGATAAGGATCTCATGTTGAAAGAAGCGCAGCGCTTAAAACACGCGATCAGAACCATGAAAGGAGCTAAAGATCCAACGCTTAGTACCGAAGATTTAACTCCTGAAGTTAAAATTGCCCTAAATCGTGAAAAGATGGGGCAATTAGGGGTAAATGTGGCTGCAGTTGGTATGCAATTGCAAGGTGCACTCTCTGGAAATGACGATAGCCAAATTGATCTTGGTGGTTCTGAATACGATATCCGTGTGATGCTCGATGCAGCGAATAGAAAGGACATCCAGGACATCTCAGAACTCAGTTTTACAAACAATGAAGGCAAGCAAGTTCGCCTCAGTGACTTTGCTAATATTAGCGTAGACAACGCTGCAGGTACACTTGAGCGCAAAAACCGTATTCCGAACACTACACTCAGATGTTATGTTCTAGGTACTGCTCCTGGTACAGTTGCTACTGCCATTGAAGATTATCTTAAAAAAGAGCCCCTTGACCCGAAAGTACGTCTTTCTTGGGGTGGCGAAATCAAAAGACAAAAAGAATCTTTTGGTGCGCTCGGAACCGCTATGGGTATTGGGGTTATATTAGTTTACCTGATTATGGTGGCCTTGTACGATAACTTTGTGTATCCGTTTGTGGTCTTGTTCTCTATTTTAGTTTCTTTGGTAGGTGCTATCCTGGCCTTAGCATTGACCTCTTCAAATATGGGAATTTTCACGATGTTGGGTATGTTGATGCTCTTGGGGCTAGTTGCCAAAAATGCCATCCTGATTGTCGATTTTACCAACCATCTCAAGGAAAAAGGCATGACCACTTATACAGCGCTACTTGAGTCAGTTCGTGAAAGGATGCGTCCAATTCTCATGACCACAATTGCAATGGTTATTGGTATGGTGCCAATCGCAACAGCTACAGGATCCGGTGCAGAATGGAAAAATGGCCTTGCTTGGGTGCTTATTGGAGGATTAACCAGCTCGATGTTTCTTACGATTATCGTCGTCCCCATGATGTACTACGTTGTGGATCGCATACAGGCTAAAATTCAATTTAAAAAGTTAGCTAAGCTTTCAGAAATTGACATGAGCGAAGAGGCTAAATAATCTCTCTCTGAGATTCATTGATTTACAGAAAAACAAAAGAGGCGGCCGATGGCCGCCTCTTTTGTAATTAATAGTTTATAGTTTATCCAATTGAAATCATCCTTTCATAAATGATAATTTGGATTCTATTCCTTGTTCCTTATTTATTAGAATTCACGTAATTATAAACGCGATAAGTCAGGTAAATATTGATGATAATGACGGCTATTACAACATAGCCCAAAAGATCAAAGTTCATAAGCGGTGAGCTCGGGCTGTACTGCCAAACAATTTTGCCACCGATAATTGCGGCAATGCCACCAGCAATTTGCTGTAAAGAAGCATTGATGCTCATGAAGGCGCCGCGGTCTTTGGCTTCAGGAACTGATGTAGTAAGTGCCTGAGACGGAACCATGCGCGCCATAATGCCGCCCATCATGAAAATGTTCACAACAATCAGCACCAGAAGGGTGGTTTCCCCCAAGTGAACATAGACTAATACTGAGCCGATCATAATAAAAGAAGCAATCATGAATAGCTGAAATTTATTGATTTTGTCGGCCAAAATACCAATAAGCGGCATGATCATAAAAGTAGAAATACCTACAATCATAAAAAGTAAAGGAAGGTCTTTTTGAGAAATACCAACATTGTTTACAGCAAACGCACTGCCCCAAGGCATCATTAAATAGCCACCCAAAGACATGAATGCAGTAGCCATGAAACCGATTCTGTAATTGCGGTTTTTAATGGTTGTCAATAAATGCTTAAAGGCAGAGTTTTCTCGTTTTAAAGCCAAATGCGCATTAATAGGCTTGAGCGCAAATAAAATGGCCAATAGCATACCAACTGATAGACCTACTATTAAGTAAAAAGGTGTTTGCCAATGGTACGTATCTGCTATAAACAGACTTAAGGGAATGCCAACGATTTGACTTAGGCCAAAGCCCATTTGCATAAAGCTCATGACTCTACCTCGTTGTTCCAAACTGAAAATATCGGCCACAATAGCCATAGAAATGGACGACATCACACCTCCGAATAATCCTGTGAGGATGCGCGCCCAAACAAGTTGATTATAAGATTCAGCCAACCCGCAAAAGAGCGTCCCCAAAATAAACCCGCAATAAAAAAACACCAATAAGCGTTTGCGGTCAAAGCGATCTGCAAAACCAGCTGTTAAAAAACCAGAGATACCTGCTGCCAAAGCGTAACTCGAAACTACAATACCAAATTGATCTGGTTTCACTTTAAAATCCTTCATGAGTAAGTCTCCGAGTGGGGACATCACCATGAAATCTAGGACAACTGTAAACTGGGTGAGTGCTAAAATGGCTACAGCAAGCCATTGATAACGGGTGAGTGGGGTATTGTTTTTCACAGAACAAAGGTATCAAAGTTCCTGTTTCGGCTTTGTTTTCAAAATGTTAATTATCGTCGCACAACAAATCGTTGCGCTTGCTTTTGATTTCCTTGAGTACAATGAACAATGTAAATTCCCTGGGATAAACCAGCTATTGAATGTATTTCTTTTCTTTGCTCGCTCTTCCAGGTATTGATCATGCGACCATCGAGGTGCCATATCGAAAAATCAGCTCCTATCAATGATTCGTTGAGATCGATGTTTAAAGTTTGCGCATTGGGGTCGAGGTAGAGATGAAATTCAGCTGAATTAACTGTTTGCAAGCTGGCTGTATTCATTTCAATATATAGCGTATCTGATGATTGAAAACAGCCCTGTTCGTTAATAGAAAGTAAATGGTAGTAGCCTGTTTGTAGTACTGGAAGCAAATTGCTGTTCTGCCCAATGAGTGGAGCTCCATTGAAATACCATTGTGAAAATGAACTTGCATTGCTTGCGAAAAGCTGCCCATGTAAACTGTCGTTTTCAATAAAAGGTATGGTTGGGCTTTCATAGAGTATTAAGGTATCCAATTCAATGAAACTTGGAGTAGGATTGATGTTTTCAATACTAATTTGATAGGCAATTTGAGCGTTGCCCGCCACACAAGCATTACAAGAGCCAATATTAATGGTATGATTGCCGATGTAATCGTCGGCGCCAAAATAGCTTTCACCAATGCTTTGGTCAGCTTCCCATATTTCAATGATGTAATCTTGCCCAAGTTCTAGATCTAGATTGGGCCACCAAGAAACGGGTGGGTTTTGATCAATGATAACACCTGACTGATAGATGAGTTGACCATTTTTTTTGATTTTAAAAAAAGCGTCTGCTTCTTCAAACGACGGGAAGTTTTCGCCGTAGTTGGTCATGTTTGGGATATCTAGTTGTGTCAGTTGGATATGAACGGTTGTATCTAGAGCAGCAAAAGCTTCATAGTGAAGGGGGTAGGTCCCGGCAGCTGCGTAATATTGTGGGCTTGGGTCTTGAAGATTAGAATTTGAGCCGTTGCCGAAATCCCAAGCATAGTAAGCTAAACCGGGCTCTAAGTTATTGAAGGATACTAGCGCGGGCGCACAAGGTTGTGAAACTTGATAAGTGAAAGCTCCGCTGTTATTAATGACCGTTGGAGGGTTTACTTGAAAATCAAGTTGGAATTGGTAAGGATAACCTTGTAATATAGTTAGGTCTGCCAGAACCATCACACTAATTTGAAAAGTGCCTGCCAGGAGTGGTGTTCCGGATATATTGATGCAGCCAAAAACATCTAATTGTGGATTGTAATTACAGTTGTTTTGAGCTTCACTGCAAGACCAGTTGAGCCCTAATGGAAGAGCGATACTTGTGATTTGGAAGTTGGTAAAAGGGTAGCCAAGCGTGTCGGTGGGCAAAACAAAGGTTACGTCTGTGCTGTAGGGCTGCCCAACGGTTGCTACTGGTAGTATATTTGGATAAATACCGACCAATGTTTGGTTGTAATCAATGGTGCAACCTTGACCAAAGATTGAAAAGTGCAATAAAAGTGCGAGAAGTAAAAAGTTTGTTTTCATGTCGTTTATTTTTGACACGAAAGTAGGGGTGGAGTACAGAAAAGAATTCAGTAAAAAAACGGTATTCCGACTTCTTTTCCTTGATTAATCAGCAATTTTACGGACTCTCGGACCAAGTTCAATGCACTCTAAGTTTTGAATTTGCTCACCTGAAATGGAGAAACGAAAAATGGTCTTTACTTGATGAAAACCTTTGAAGCCACAAGCTCCGGGATTCAGCCAAAGCATGTTGTAGCGCTTGTCCATTTGAGCAAGTGCGATATGAGAATGTCCACAAACAAATAATTTTGGAGCGCCGTTGCGTTGAATTTCTTCAAAGGCAGGTTTTGCATATTTTCCTGGTCTGCCTGCAATGTGCGTTATAAGTACATCAACATGTTCGACCTTAAAACGCAAGAATTCCTTTGTTGACGCTCGAATAAGATGATCGTCTATATTCCCAAAAACAGCCCTAGTAGGTTTAAATGCATGAAGTTCATCAAGTACTGCAATTGAACCGATATCACCTGCATGCCAAATCTCGTCTACCTCCTTGAAGTATTCGAAGATTTTTGGGTCTAAATCCCCGTGTGTATCTGATAACAATCCAATTTTCACCATGTTATGAACAAAAATAAGGCTTTTGACAGAACTCTAACCATATAATATTCAATGAGACATATCAAATAATCGATAAAAACCCATAAATATTCACTAAACACCACTACTTGTTCAATCTTAACTGAAAACCAATGTTTTGTGAATAAATTTAGACCTCGGTATATATTTGATAAGCTGAGAACGCTTAAAATTGTAACAAACAAAAAACTATGAACAAAAAAACTACTTTCAACGTGTTGGCAAGAATGAAATCCAGCGCAACTATTATGTTGACGCTGTTTTTATTGCTCTCCTCAGGATTGCTCGCACAAATCAACTACTCTCAAAACTGGAACAGTGGAAATATCAGCGGATGGAGTACCAATTGGTCCGTAACATCTTCGCAAACTTGTGAAGGAACTGGTATGGTCAGAAGAAACATTTACACAACTGGAACAGCGGGTGCATTTGTTTCACCGAATGTTGGGGTATCTATTGGTACAGCTATTACGATGACTTATCAGTATAAGATAACCAACTGGATTTCAGGTACAGTTGCTACGCCAGCAAACTTTGGAACAATTGAAGTTCAATATGCTTCAACGGCAGCTGGTCCATGGACTACTGTTCAAACTGTAAACAGCACAAACCATATTCCATCTACAAGTTGTGCTACAAGAACAGTTACATTTACTCCTCCACCATCAGCGACTTTCTTCGTTCGTTTTAACTGTATTTTTGGTTCAGGTGACTATTGGATGGATTTTGATAATGTGAATATCACACAACAAGGGCCGAATGTTTCTATCGTTACACCTGTCGGAACAGCAGGGAATACAAACGGTACAGGTGCTGACCCTGTTGATAGATATTATAATAGTATCAGATATCAGGTAGTTTACACTGCTGCTGAGCTTACAGCTGCGGGATTGGTTCCAAATTCAGATATCACAAGATTAGCATGGAACGTTACGGAAACTTCAGGAACACTCGGAAATTACACCGTAAGAATGGGTCATACATCTGCAACAAACTCAGCAGCACATGACAATTCTGCAACTACTATTGTTAAAAATCCATTTGCATATACAACAGCATTAGGTTATAATGATATTAACCTAGATTTACCTTTTACATGGAACGGAACAAGTAATTTGTTAGTAGAAATTTGTACAGGACCAGCTAATCCGTTTACATCACCATGGGGTGGTGTTGCAAGTGTATCATTTACTTCTGGTTCAAGATTTGTTCGAATTGATGGTGGATCTGCTTGCGGAATGATTACGAATTCTACAAATTCAAATAAACCATTATGTCGTTTAACTTGTGTGCCAGGTTAAGGTTGTACTGGAACTCCTGCTCCAGGAAATACAATTACTTCAACACCTTCAGTATTCCCCGCAGGAACTGCTATCCTTTCATTACAAAATGCTACGTTAGGTGCAGGTGTGACTTATCAGTGGCAATCTGCTCCAAGTTCTACAGGTCCTTGGACAAACGTAGCAACAGGTGGTACTGCATCTAGCTTTACTGCAGCACCAACAGCTACTACTTGGTACCGTTGTATTGTAACTTGTTCAGGAAATACAGGAACATCGAACCCAGTTCAGGTTCAATTGAATCCTTATTGTCAGCCAGTTTATTCTTCAGGAACAATTTTTGGTGACCTCATTTCGAATGTGGCTATTTCTGGTCCTGGTTTAACTTGGAACAACAACTCTGGTATTGCAACAACAGGTCCTTCATATGTATCTTATACAAACTTACCTCCAGTTGTGATGCAGGCTGCTACTTCTTATTCAATGACAGTAACTGCAGGTTCGTATTCAGGTCAAGCATTTGCTGTTTGGATTGATGCCAATGATGACAACGTTTTCTCTGCAAGTGAAAAAGTTGGTTTTTCTGCCGGAACCACTACTACTAGCTTTGGTTCGGTAACCTTTAACATCAACCTTCCATGTACGCCTCCACTCGGAGTTCACAGAATGCGTGTACGCGGTGTATGGTTAGGTAATGGTGCAACCATGGATCCTTGTTTGAGCTATGGCTTTGGTGAAGCTGAAGACTACCTTGTACAATATGTCGCAGGTTCTCCATTTACACCTTCATTTACTGCTGCAGCTCCGGCACAAGCATGTACTTATATTGATTACACGTACACAACACAGTCGGGTATGCAAAACTACGCTTGGACCTTCCCTGGTACGGCTGGTGTTGATTACACACTTGTTTCAGGTGGTACAGCTACATCAAATACAGCTGTTGTAAAATGGTTAAACGCTGGTGCGAAAACTGTAGGTGTAAATTACAACAATGCCTCAGGATGTGCGAGTGCAGGTCCAGGTTCAAACACAGTAACCGTTCAACAAACCGCTTTAGTACCAAACACAGTTGGTGCACTAACAGTTTGTGCTGGTTCAACAGCAACCTTTACAAATACTTTGGCGGGCGGCGCTTGGTCAAGTATCAACCCTGCAGTTGCAACGGTTAATCCAACTACGGGTGTTGTTTCAGGAGTAGCTGTTGGTACAACAGATATCGTTTACTCTGTCGCTAACCCAGGAACATGGTGTGCAGCTTCTACAAATTCGAAAGCAATAACTGTAAATCAAACTCCGGTTGTCAACGCTGGCCCAGATGTTACAATTTGTACAGGTGCTTCTACTAACTTAAATGGTTCTGCACAGTTTGTTCAAACGCACACGATTCAGTTAACTGACACCTGGGGTGACGGTTGGAATGGCTGTTCAGCAAACGTACTTGTAAACGGTACAACTGTTCTGAGCAATATTACCTTAGTTTCAGGTTTTGGTCCAGTATCCTTTACTTTTGGTGCGCAATCTGGTGCAAACATTCAAGTAACATTCAACAATACAGGTTTCTACCCAGAAGAAACTCGTATCGCTGTAATCAACGGTGCAGGTACAGTTTTGGTATCTAACTATGCTATTGGTTTAGCAGGTCCATGGTCAGGAATTGCTGGTCCTTCAATCAGTTCAGTTTGGTCTCCTGCCGCTACACTTACTAATGCAACTACAAATACACCAACTGCTGCACCACTTGGGACAACTACTTACACGATGTCTACTACTGCTGCAAATGGTTGTACCGGTACTGATCAAGTTTTAGTAACAGTATTGCCAACGCCGGCTCCACAGCCAATCATTGCTGCTAACGGAAACACAACTTTCTGTGCAGGTGGTTCAGTAATGCTAGTTGCGCCTCCTGCAGACTCTTATGTTTGGTCTAACGGTGCTACAACGCAAACCATTCCGGTTACTACAGCTGGTAACTACTTTGTAACTGTGAATGTTGGTATCTGTTCTGGAACATCTTCAACAGTTCCTGTTGTTGTCAATGCACTTCCAGCTACAAACATTACAGCTAGTGCTACTGCACTTTGTCCAGGAGCAATGGCTACATTGAGTGTTCCTACTGCTGCTACTTATCTCTGGAGCAACGGTGCAATTACCCCTTCAATTGCAACAAGTACTCCAGGAACATATAGCGTAACAGTTACAAATGCTAGTGGTTGTTCTGCAACTTCAGCTCCTGTGACACTTACTGCAGCTACAACACCAACGGTAACTGTAACGCCAAACGGCCCTGTTAACTTCTGTACAGGTTCAAGTGTTGTGTTAAACTCAAACGCCTCTGCTGGTTCAACTTTCCTTTGGTCTAACGGCGCTACGACTCAAAACATCACCGCAAGTACTTCTGGTGTATACTTTGTAACTGTAACCAATGCTGCAGGTTGTCAAACAATGTCAAACAATATCGTGGTTAATGCACAGCAAACATTTACAGCTAGTGCAACAGCCTTATCTCCAACAACGGTTTGTCAAGGAACGCCTGTAACTTTAGTTGCAAGCCCAGGTTCTTCTTACCTTTGGTCTAACGGTGCTACTACACAAGGTGTCAATGTAACTGCTGGTGGCCCAATCACAGTAACAGTTACTAACGCTTCAGGTTGTACAGGAACATCTGCTCCGATCAACGTAACTGTTCTTCCAGTACCAAATGCTACAATTAACGCTAGTGGTCCATTAACTTTCTGTCAAGGTTCTTCTGTAAACCTTACAGCAACTGGTGGTTCAACTTACAGCTGGAGTACAGGTGCTAATACCGCAGCTCTTGCTGCAACTGCATCAGGTAACTATGTTGTTACTGTAACAGCAGCCAATGGTTGTACTGATGCTGAGCAAGTAACTGTAACTGTTAATGCTGTGCCATCTGCAAACGTTGTCATGGACGGAAATAGTGTTCTTTGCCCAGGTGAAACATTAACGCTCTCTGCTGCTCCAGGTAACACTTATGCTTGGTCTACAGGTTCAACAGCAAATGAAATTACTGTTTCAAATGCAGGTACCTATGGCGTAACAGTAACTGGTTCAAATGGTTGTTCTTCAAACTCAGGCAATATCATTATTACAGCAGGTCAGTCATCTGCTTCTACGATTGATGTTACTGCACTTGATGCCTATACTTTGAACGGTATTGAATACACTACAGCAGGTACCTTTACTCAAGTTATTCAAAACGAAGCTGGTTGTGATTCAACAATCACTTTAAATCTGACGCTTACTGTAGGTCTTGATGAATTGAACGGTGTTGCTTATGAAGTGTACCCGAATCCAACTGCTGATCAATTTACAATTGATGCAAGTCAAGCGGTTTACGGAACTTACAGCATTCAAGATGCTCAAGGTAAAATTGTTAAGGAAGGCCTCATGAATGGGATTTCAACAACAGTTGAGCTCAACGAAGTAGCGCGTGGAATCTACTTCCTACGCATAGCTGAAACAACTGAAGCCATCCGCATCATTAAGAATTAATCTATATTGATTATTGGTTATTAAAAAGCCCCGCAATGCGGGGCTTTTTTTATTCAAGGATTTCATAAACCGGAAGTCTCATAAACGACGGTTCGAAATAAGGACTGTTTTGGTAAATGAAGTATAGTTGCTCCCATTCGTCATTGGCAAATTTGACATCAAGTTGCTTTCTTTGCTCATAGGCTTCTTTTAATTTGGGTTGAGCCACTAGTATTTCTGCGATTTGCTCTTTGAAAACATAAGGCGAAAAATATTCTTTTTGCTGTAGATAGCTATCGAAGAAATTCCAGCTCAAGTAACTGTCTTCTGCAAGCGGTTGGAGTACGCAATGTATAAAGCGTGCTTTTTCTTGCGCACAAGGAATGAGAAGGTCTCCGGGTTTTAGCGCAAGTGAATAAGTTTGACGTTCGAGCTCAATTTGTTGCAATTTGAAGTGGCCTTCATAGGGTTTGGTCGGCGCCTTGAAATTTTTAATTACATAAGAGTTGACCTTGACAGTTCTGGCTGTACTTTCTTCCACGATTGTATAAGCGATCTGATTGGCTTTTAACCTGGCAATGATCTCAAGTTCTTGCCCGCCAACTACATAATATTTCGGTATCTGAACTGAATCTTGTGCCTTATAAGTATTGAAATTCGGGATGTATTTTTCATAGGGTTGACTGCGGTCATAGCTCAATTGTTCGAGCCCTGTTATAGGATGCTTTGGATAAATGGCTTTATAACCTTTAAAGCGAATGGGCTCGGATTGTATTGCGTCTAATTGAAAGTTATATGGGAAATAACTCAAAGTGCTTGTCCAGGTATTTGCGTCTTTTCTAGCTGCTTCGATTTCTTTTCCTTTTTCAATACAATATGTTATCATCGAATTCATAAAGCTCAATGTGGCTTGAACGCGCTCTGGAAAAGGCTTTAGCATATGTGTTTCAACGGTAAAAGAAAGGCTATGAAACAAGCTTGCATAACCCATGGCGTAGCGAGGAAGATCGTTAAAGGCAACAATTCCGCTATCTGGTATGGCTCCTTTGAGTTCTACATATGGGAATAAATCAAAGCCGCTTTGCTTGCAATACGATTGAAGCGTAGGGATGCAATCTTCATAGGTTAAGTTGCTGATGCTAGGCGCAAGGCGTTCGCGCAGAGAAGCAATATAAGTGAGTGTGTAGGGGTAGTCTGCACCATTTGAAACATGGTTATCAATAAAAACGTCTGGATTGAGGGCATGGTAAATTTTCGCAAAGGTGAAGCTATTGACCGCATCCATTTTGATGAAATCGCGATTGAGGTCGAGATTTTTAGCGGAACCTCTGAAACCATAGGCTTCTGGTCCATTTTGGTTGGCACGGCTTTTATAACTGCGGTTCATCATCCCGCCAACATTGTATGCTGCGATAAATGCGATGACTGGTAATGCCCGATTCTGTGCATCGATTGTTGGTTTACCAGCGCGTATCCATTGATCAAGCCAAATTAAGCAAGCATTGATTCCGTCGGGCTCACCTGCGTGAATAGCGTTATTAATGAGGATAGTAGTGCCTTTTTGTGCTTTTTCAAAGGTCTTTATTGAATCTTTATGACCATTGACTACACAAAGGTAAATAGGTAGCCCATAATCAGAGGGCCCCATATTATAGAGTTTAATTTCTTTGTGAGCGCGATCTAGTTTTTCTAAATGAGTGATCAGTTCAGGATAGCTTGGGCTCGAATTCTCAGACCAATTTTGACCATAGGAATAGGAGAGCTGTTGAAGCAGCAACAGTAGTAAAAAAGTTCTTTTCATACTTCGAAAGTACAAAATTGAGCTCAACACACTCAATTCAATACAGACGCGATGCTAAAAAGAAGGGCAACTGAGGCGTCTGAAATCGGTAACGCGTTTCTTACATTTTAAATTGATACCCAAAGATACTTCATGCGAGCCACCTGATGTGCCATTACCTAGTTGAGAGACAGTGAGGTCATAGCTATAGCCAATTCGGTATTTATCGGTGGTAATTCCTACGGTTAAAATAAAGGCATCTAGGTTGCGGTACCAGGCCCCAATGGTAAAGCTTTCATGTTTCAGATAAGCTCCAATATTGAGTTGTTGAAAGCCATTTTGGTACTGATAAATGATATTGGGAGATAGAAAAGTGGAGCTAGAATAACGGCCGCGCTGACCAATTTTTATATTAGCTCCTAAATGACCTGTTAATTTAATGGCAAGTCGAGATTGACCTAGAATTAGAGATTCATCAGGTCTATTTAAGTGGTGAGCAGCTAACCCAAAGTAAAAGTTTTTTGTGAATCCTACCATACCGGCTGAAACATCAAAGAAACCTCTGCGCCCATTACCGCGAGGTACGTCGCCCGTTTGATAAATGAATCCTCGACGCGGGTCAATCATGTCTCCAAAAGTGAGTTGACTCCAATCTAGAAACTTTTGGTAGTAAGCAGCTTGTGTCCCGAACATCAGTCTGAATTTGCGGTTTACTTTGAGGTAATAAGAATAACTCGCGCCTAGCATAGAAGTTTGAATGGTGCCAGGACCTTGTGTGTCGTGCAAAGCAACAAGACCAACACCACCCGATATATTTTTGAAATAACTGTCATAGGAGGCTGCATAAGTAACGTAGTTTCCGGTGAGTTGCGGCCACTGATTGCGATAATTGAGCGCCACGCGCGGGCAACCACTAGAACCAGCAAGAGCAGGGTTGAGGTAAACCGGATTTGCGTAAAACTGAGTAAAGGTGGGGTCTTGCGCCAATAAAATAAGGCAATTGAAGCTGAATAGTAGGCTAAATAGGATCTTTTTCATGGCTTAAAGGCTGATATAGCGTCGGGCTTTGCGACTAGGTTGTGAGTAAAATCTTAGGCTAACTTGATGAAAATAACTTGGGGCGCTTAGGCTGAGGAGTTGTTGACGCGCACTTTGAATATGCACCGCGCAATTTTTTCCGACAAACCCAGCAGCTGCTTGGTATTGTTGAGCACTTCCATAACTTGCACCTAGTTGCATACTTTTGAAATTGAACTGTAGGCCAGCATACATATTGGCTTGTTGGGCCATTTTTGAATAAATTAAATACGGAGAGAGGCGCATTTTCTCGTTTCGCGAAGCATATTGTGTACCCATGGAAATGGTCCAGTTATGTAGAGCTCTGTCTTGCCCACTCTGAGCTTGATTACCGAATGCGTAGTCAAAGTGCCTAAACGCGTTTTCTAGTTGTGCATTGAGAAAGAACAATGGGGTTTGAATGCCAAGGGCAAAATCTAGGTCTTTATAAAAAATACGTCGACCAATTTCTGTAGCAGAATCAATAGCGATAGTTCTGAGATCCGAGGAGCCCAATTCAATAAAGGATAGGGCTTGTAGTTTCTCTTGATTGGCATAGCGTGCGCCAAGTTTGAGGCGCGCACTAGGTTCCAGGATGATATTTCTCGAGAGTAATACTTTTGGTGCGGCAATAAAAGCCACCTCGTAGTCTGAGACTGCACCATTGGCAAATTGTTTATAATTTGTTTGAAGGCCAAAACCACTGCGTAAGGCCCGAACATAAGCATCTAAACTCAGTTGCTGTTGCATTTGCATTTGTTCGGTATGGGTATGTGACCTCAGGTTACTTGTTGTCTGAAAGCGTGTCTGGGACAAAGTTCCTACGCTTGAAATTTGTGCATCAATATTGCTCTTGCCCGGCAATAAAAGGTCGTAAGATTGATTATTAGAAAGACCAATATCTTTAGAAACTAAACGGTCTAATTTGGCTAATAGGTTCAAATCGAGATTTAGGTTGATATCGTTGTTTTGCGCTTGAGATATTTGGAAAGTTTCGATCAAGGGTGCGCAATAATGTAAAACTCTAATAGGTTTAAGCCCTGAGATGGTTTGCTCTGGAGTACTCAATTGAAATGTTGATTGAACCGAAGCGCTAGGAGAGTTAGTCAGCTGATCGACATCTACAACAGCTAAGTTACCTGAGGAATATAAATTTTTCTTTTCGTTTATATTTTTTGTTGCTTGTTGTGGAGTATTATCTATCGAAGTTTTAAAAGTTGTTAAATGCTTGTTATCGGTATATTGATTTAATTTTTGCTCTAGAAATTCACTTTTTTCATTGTTATTTAAACGAGATGTTTTGTTGCCTCCAATTGGATCAACAGTAATTAAATTTTTTCCTGATTGCTTTTTCAAGTTTGTATCCATTTTTTTGGATACGAAATTTGTTTCAACCGAAGTATTTTGCTTGGTTGCATTGTATGAAATTACACCAATAGTCAACAACAGTAAACTTGCAGCAATGCCAATGTACGAAGTAACTGGGCGCTTTTTATATAGCGCACTTTTAGGTTCAAACGTAATTGGTTTTGCTTCATATTTGATATCAGACCACGATTCTAACTCGTGATCTGAGAAATGGTTTTCATCGTATTTCATGAAGCGAGTATAAATTGTTCATTTACCTGTTTTTTGATTTTTACACGTGCTCTGAAAAGATAGACTTTCACTTGGGCTTCGGAGAGCTGAAGTTGCTCTGCAATTTCCTGATAAGAATAACCTTCAAGATCGCGCAGCAACAGAATACTTTTTTGAAGAGGAGGGAGGTCCTGAACCAATAGTTGCACCAGTTGTTGTGCTTCAATTTGCTGTGCGGGGCCTGCGTCGTGTTTCAGAAAGAGTGAATCGAGGTGCTGTTGTTTGACTTTGTTGCGCTTCACTTGATTGAGCATCAGGTGGTTGGCGCAAGTAAAGAGCCAGGATTTTGCTTTTTCTGCTTCAACTGTTTTTCTGTTGATCCACAATTTTTCGTAGCAATCTTGAACAACATCTCGTGCAGGCTCTACCTCACGCAAAAAGTGCAAGGCAAAACGATACAGCGCATCGCTGTAGAGGTCTACACATCTGTTATATTCGGATCGCTTCAAAATCGTGTTCGGTATAGAACAATTTGTAACTAGGAATAGTTACACCTTCCTAAGATTTACTTTAGAAATTTACGCGATTCTGAGCACAATAAAAAATAAGGCTTAAAAACCAAAGTTGTCAAAGCCTGTTTGCGTGAGTTCTTGGTATTTTTCTTCGTTGAATTCGTAGAGCAAAGATGGCTTGTGAGGTACACCTTTCTGTTTTTCTCTGAGGCTAGATAAAATATCCAATTTTTGAATTTTTCTCCTGAAATTTCTTTTATCGAGCGGCTTGTCTAAAATAGACTCATACAAACGGTGTAGCTGGCTCAGGGTGAATTTTTCGGGCAGCAAGTTGAAGCCAATAGGTTGAATTTTGATTTTTTGCTTGAGTTTCTCTTTAGCTGCCTGAAGAATTTCAAAGTGGTCAAAGGCTAACTCGCTGATTTCATTGACGGAAATCCAGTCTGCATTTTTTGCAAAGGAAGATGCTTGCGGTTTGTAGTCGGCCATTTGAACCAAGGAGAAATAAGCAACAGTTATAACGCGCGCCTCAGGTTCAGCTCTAATGGTTTTTAGCCATTCGCGGTCAGATTCTTTGTGGATGCGATCAGGGTCTCCGAAGGCACCAACTTGTTCGAGGTAAATATTTTCAAGACCTGTTAGCTCAGCTAATACGCGATTTGCCGCTTGATCCAGGTTTTCGTTGTCGTAGATGAGGTTACCAGGCAAGGCCATGCGGGGTCCGGACCCTGATGGGATTTCACCGCGGTCAATCAATAAGACAGTAAGCTGCTCAAGGTCAAAGCCAAAGATGACGCAGTCTACTGAAACATTTGGGTTAAGTTCGGAACCTATTTTTTTAGTTATGTGATGCACGTATTAAGGATTTTCTATATATTTGGCATAGTGTAAAATTGACACAAAGCTCTAATTCACTCTATAACAAATATATGTATTTCATCATTGAAAGTGGTTCAACCAAAAGTGATTGGGTACTTGTTGAAGACAAAAATAACCAAAGTTTTTTTTCAACAATGGGCTTCAATCCATATTTTCATTCCACTGAACTTATTGCCTCCGAATTAAGAAAACACCAAGATATCATGAATTTGGCGCCTCAAATCAAAGGCGTTTATTTTTATGGCGCTGGATGTTCGAGCCCTGAACTCAACGAAATTGTCGAAAAAGGTCTTGCTCAGATTTTTCCTACTGCCAATATTTTAGTTGAACATGATCTTTTGGCATGTGCCTATGCGACTTACCAAGGAGCTCCTGCCATTTCATGCATTGTTGGTACAGGCTCAAATTCTTGTTATTTTGATGGTCAGAATTTACTAGAAGAAGTGCCTGCATTAGGGTACATTCTTGGTGACGAAGGCAGTGGAAGTTATTTTGGTAAACAATTGCTTTCTTCATTTCTATATCATCATTTACCAGAAGAAATCGAAGCAGATTTTATCGCGACCTATCAGCTCGACAAAGACATGATTGTTGACCGCGTATACCGCGAACCAAATGCCAATGTTTTTATAGCTTCGTTCATGCCTTTTATTGCCAAGCACAAAGCCAATCCTTTCTTTTCAGAAATGGTATACAAAGGCTTTAAACATTTCATGGCGGTGCATGTTTGTTGCTATGACAACTACAAAAATACCGAAGTACATTTCGTAGGTTCACTTTCTAAGATCTTTGAAAAAGAATTGCATCAAGCTGCCAAAGAACTCGGAATTACAGTTACTTCGATTATCCAAAAACCCGTACAAGGTCTAGTTGATTACCACCTCAAGTACATTCTTCATCTCGAAACCGTCTAACTATGTTAAAAAAGATTTTATTTGGCGCACTGCTTGTTTTAGCGAATGCTTCGTTTGCACAATTAAACACGCCTAAATGGGTAGCTAATTCTACTATTTACGAGGTCAATGTTCGCCAGTTTTCCAAAGAGGGAACGTTTAAAGCACTTGAGGCTGAATTACCGCGTTTGCAAAAAATGGGAGTTGACATCATTTGGTTGATGCCGATTCATCCGATTGGTGAAAAGAACCGCAAAGGAACACTCGGAAGTTATTATGCAGTCCGTGATTACCGTGCCGTGAATCCGGAGTTTGGTGATTTTGAAGACTTCAAGGCTTTAGTTGAGGCCGCTCATCAACTGAATATGAAAGTTATTATTGACTGGGTAGCAAATCATACTGCACCAGATCACATTTGGGTGGATCAAGGTCTCCAAGATTGGTATACGCTTGATTCTTTGGGCCAATTACAACCTACTATCGGAACTGACTGGTGGGATGTTGCTGACTTGAATTATGAGAACAAAAGTATGCGCCAAGAAATGATCAGCTGCATGGAGTTTTGGGTAAAGAATGCAAAAATTGACGGCTTTCGCTGTGACGTCGCTGGCTGGGTGCCTATGGATTTCTGGATGGATGCAAGAAAAGCACTAGACGCCGCAGGAAATGGTGTTTTTATGTTGGCCGAGGCAGAAGGAAATGAATTATACGAAGCCTTTGAAGCAACTTATGGTTGGGAATTACACCATATTATGAATGACATCGCAAAAGGAAAAAAAGATGCGGCTGCTGTTCATGAGTATTTTGGGAAGTTAAAACCAGGTTACAATGGATTTCATATGAATTTCACTTCCAACCACGATGAAAACTCCTGGAATGGTACAGAAATGGAGCGCATGGGTGAAGCCCGCTTTGCAATGGCGGTAATGGCTGCTACTATTGAGGGGATGCCTTTGGTATATAATGGACAAGAAACTTCCCTGGATCGTCGTTTGGCATTTTTTGAAAAAGACGAAATCGACTGGACAAAAATGGATCTCGTTTCTTTCTATGATAAACTGTTGCATTTACATCAAAAAAACCCTGCTTTATTTGTCGGCGCAGGGCAACAACTACCAAGATTCATTTCAAAGGCAACAGACAAAAATAAATTGGTTTATGTCAGAGAGCGCAACGGGCATCAAGTACTTGTGGTTTTGAACCTAAGTGCTTCGCCACAGCAAATTAAGTTTTCAGATGCAGCTACTGCTGGTGATTTCCAAAATTTATTTGACGGAAAAAAACAATCACTTAAATCTGACAAATCATTTGATGTTCCGGCTTGGGGCTACAAAGTGCTTTACCGCTAAAACTAACAACCTAAAACTACTGCCATGCAAACTAAACCTACGCTTTCTTTTTGGCAAATTTGGAACATGAGCTTTGGTTTCATGGGTATCCAATTTGGTTGGGGCCTTCAAATGGCTAACATGAGCTCTATTTATGAAAGCTTAGGCGCCAAACCAGAAGAAATTCCAGGTCTTTGGTTAGCTGCTCCTTTAACTGGCCTTTTGGTACAACCTATAATTGGCTACCTCAGTGACCGCACTTGGCATCCGGTGTTGGGCCGACGCAGACCTTTCTTCTTGATTGGTGCTATTCTTAGTTCCATTTGTTTGATCTTGATGCCATCTTCTTCAGCGTTGTGGATGGCGGCAGGTTTACTTTGGGTCCTTGATTCTTCGATTAATATCAGTATGGAGCCTTTTCGTGCCTTTGTTGCAGATCAACTTCCAGCCGAACAACGTACGCGCGGCTTTTCGATGCAAAGTTTTTTCATTGGGGTTGGTGCTACAATTGCCAGTGCCTTACCCTGGATTTTTACCAACTGGTTCAAAGTCGATGGTACAGCTAAAGCTGGCCAAATTGCAGCAAACGTCCAATGGAGTTTTTATATTGGTGCTTTGGCCTTTCTAGGGGCTGTTTTGTATACAGTATTTACGACCAAAGAATATCCGCCAACAGCTGAGGAACTTGAAGCTTCAAAATCTGAAAAGAAAGGATTCTTTCACGGGGTCAAAGAAATTCTGACAGCCATCAAAACGATGCCAAAGCAAATGCGTCAATTGGCTTTGGTTCAATTTTTAACATGGCCAGGTTTATTTTTAATGTGGTTTTTCTTTACAACGGCAGTTGCCTCAGAAATTTTCAAAGGAGAACCTGGTTCAGCGGCATACGGTGAGGGTTCTGATTTAGCTGGATTGGCATATTCATTTGAAAACATCGTTACATTCTTGTTTGCACTTGTTTTGCCTTTTTTAGCCGCAAAAATTGGTCAAAAATGGACACACTTTACCAGTCTTTTGATTGGTGGTTTAGGTCTCATGCTCATTAATTTTGTTGATCAAGACAGTACCTGGATGCTTTTTTTAATCATGGGCTTGGTCGGCATTGCCTGGAGTAGTATTTTATCAATGCCATATGCCATGTTAGTTCCATGTTTACCTGCCAACAAGATTGGTGTTTATATGGGTATTTTCAATTTCTTTATTGTTCTTCCAGAAATCATCGCGTCCTTATTTTTTGGCGACGTTATGGCCAGCGTATTAGATAATTCAAGAATTGCTGCGGTAACCGTCGGTGGTATATTACTGATTGTAGCCGGAATTTTAACTTTAAGAATTAAAGAAAATAATGTTGCCAATTAAAGGACTGCTCTTCGACCTCGACGGCGTATTAGTAACCACAGAACACAATCATTTTATCGCATGGCAACGCTGTGCGCACAGCCTCGGAATTGACTTCACTGAAAACGAAAACGAATTGCTCAAAGGGGTAAGTCGTGTTGATTCCCTGAAGAAAATATTAGAAATAGGCAACAAAACCATTTCTTCAGTAGAATTTGAAGCGCTCTTGACAAGTAAAAATGATTTTTACTTAGAATCGATTCAAGCACTCAGTTCCAAAGATTTATTGCCTGGTGTAGCAGCTTTACTTCAAGAAGCCAAAAGCCTCGGGATTTTACTCGGCGTAGGTTCTTCAAGTAAAAATGCCAATTACATCCTTGGTAAGTTAGAAATTGCACACTTCTTTGATGTTGTAATTGACGGCAATGGTGTGACAGACCCAAAACCACATCCCGAAGTGTTTTTAAATGGCGCCAAAGCCCTACAATTAAATCCCAAAGAAGTATTGGTATTTGAAGACGCCGCTTCTGGTATAGCAGCAGCTAAAGCAGGTGGTTTTACAGCAGTGGGTGTCGGAAATCCGCATATTGCCATACAAGCAGATATTTATTTTAACGATTTGACAGAATTTAGTTTAGCCAACTATGCGTAATTTATTTGAAATCGATCCTTGGAAGATCGTCGAGACAAAATTTGATGCGAACAAACAAAAACAAGCTGAAAGTATTTTCAGTATTGGTAATGGTTCTTTCGGACAACGCGCCAATTTTGAAGAAAAATATAGTGGCGATACTTTACAAGGAAGCTACATCGGAGGTGTTTATTACCCAGATAAAACACGCGTAGGTTGGTGGAAGAATGGTTATCCGGAATACTTTGCCAAAGTGCTCAATTCTACGAACTGGATCGGCATCAACATTGAGATTGATGGCGAACAGCTAGACCTCAATCAGCAACAAATTAAATACTTCCACCGTGAGCTTGATATGCAAAAAGGGCTCTTGAAGAGAACTTTTCGCGTAGTCTTTGGTTCAGGTAAAGAACTCGAGGTTGAAAGCACGCGTTTTTGTTCAATGGCCCGAGAAGAAATTGCTGCGATTTCCTATACGGTTACACCGCTCAATTTTAGCGGGAATGTCAAGTTTACGCCTTATCTAGATGGCAATGTCACCAATCACGATGCCAATTACGATGAGTTTTTCTGGTTAGAAGATTCCAGAAAAGTTGATGTTCAAAAAGGAATTTTGTGTGCGCGTACCAAAAAAACCAATTTTTGTATCGCGACAGCCATGCGCTTTTCTTTTTGGAAAGAACAAGAGCTGCTTACCATTCACCCAAATGTTGCGCAACGCGATTTTTACGTCGAGAATAATTTTGAACACTACCTCGAAAAAGGTGTGCGCTTTACGCTTAAAAAATATGTTGCCGTCACCTCGACAATTAACCACTCAGAGTTTGAATTGTCAGCCAAAGCCATCAAGCGTGTTCGCGATGCCTATACGTCAGGTTTTGATGTATTGCGTACAGAACATGAAAATGCTTGGGCCGATATCTGGAAAAGCGCTGATATCATCATTGAAGGCGACGACGCTTCACAGCAAGGCATCCGTTTTAATATCTTTCATTTATATCAAACCTACACCGGTAAAAATGCCAAATTAAACATTGGGCCTAAAGGTTTCACTGGTGAAAAATACGGAGGAGCAACTTACTGGGATACCGAAGCATATTGTTTGCCTTTCTATTTAAAAACCGCTGACCCACAAGTAGCAAAGCAACTCTTGATTTATCGTTATCATCACCTTGATCGCGCTATCGAAAATGCCGAAAAGTTAGGATTTAAAAATGGTGCGGCCCTTTACCCAATGGTGACCATGAACGGCGAAGAGTGTCACAACGAGTGGGAAATCACCTTTGAAGAAATCCACCGCAACGGTGCCATTGCTTTTGCTATTTATAACTACGTGCGCCATACTGGAGATACGCAATATTTATCTGAATTTGGTTTGCCTGTATTAGTGGGTATTGCACGTTTTTGGGCACAGCGTTTCAATTGGTCTGAAGCCAAACAAGCATATGTAATGCTTGGTGTCACAGGGCCTAACGAATACGAAAACAACGTAAACAATAATTGGTATACCAATTACATTGCGCGTTGGTGTATCCAATATTTTTTAGAAGTAGATGCACAAGTGAGTGCTGCACTACCTGAAAAACTGAGTGCCAAAGAGCAAAAGGATTTCCAGCATATTGTTGAAAATGTTTATTTCCCAACTTTAGAAGGCACCCATATTTATTTGCAGCAAGATGGCTTCATGGACAAAGAACAATTGTCTGCACAAGACATTCCTGTAGCAGAGCGCCCGATTAATCAGCATTGGTCTTGGGATCGAATTTTGCGTTCAATCTTCATCAAACAAGCCGATGTTCTGCAGGGGCTTTACTTATTTGAAGATCATTTTAGTGAAGAGGTCATCCGTGAGAACTTTGATTTTTATGAGCCAAAAACTGTCCATGAATCTTCTCTATCTCCTTGTGTTCACGTTATTTTAGCAGCCAAAATTGGTCGCATGGAAAAAGCACTGGAGTTATATTTGCGCACTTCGCGTTTAGATCTCGACGACTACAACCACGAAGCAGATGAAGGCTTGCATATTACGTCAATGGCAGGTACCTGGATGTCAGTAGTTGAAGGTTTAGCCGGAGTCAGAGTGACAGAAGATGGATTATCCATTCATCCCAATATACCAAAACCATGGAAAGCGTATTCATTCCAAATTCGCTATAAAAATCAGCCATTAGCACTTTCCATTACACAGCAAAAAGTTACAGTAGAAAATTTAGGTTCGGCGCCTGTTTCTTGTTTATTGTTAGGTAAAGAGGTATCAATAGAAGTAAAAGCAAAACAAGAGGCAGCGTTGAAGTAATTCAGCGTTTATAATGAAACTAATTAGTGTTTTGTTGGGGTTTACCCTGACTTTTTCTTGGTGTTCAGCACAAGTAAACCCGACCAATAGGCAAGTTGTATTACAAGCTTTTTGGTGGGATTACTGGAATTCTAATTATCCAAATGGTTGGGCTAACTACCTTACAGAACTAGCTCCGCGCTTGTCTGAATTAGGCGTAGATGCCGTCTGGATTCCGCCGACCATCAAAAATTCCGGAACGAACAGTGTTGGATATTCTCCTTTTGACCACTATGATCTTGGTGACAAATTTCAAAAGGGCAATCTTAAAACCCGCATGGGTGATAAAGATGAATTGTTGCGTATGGTTGCTGTAATGCATGCCAATGGCATTGATGTCATTCAAGATATCGTACTCAATCATGTGAGCAATGCCGGAAGTTCTAACGGTGCTGGTGGCCAAGATCCAGCAGCGATGGATGATGGCCAAACCAGTAGATATAAAAATTTCAGGTATAGCTCCTTTAAAACTCCTGCCAGTTCAGAATCAGCTGCAAACTACTTAGCTAGAGAAGGGCGCTTTCCTAAAAATTGGCAAAACTTTTATCCGAACCCATCCAATCCGTGTTGTTCAAATGATATCAACTCGCCATTTTGGGGCCCTGATGCTTCTTATGAAAGCAATGCTTTTGGACTTTCATCCAATGCACTCTACAATCCTACTCAAGGGTCAGATTATATGCGTAACAACATGCGAAATTGGCTCATTTGGTACAAGAAACAAGTGGGGTTTGACGGTTTGCGCATCGACGCTGTGAAGCATTTCCCAGCGTATGCAGCGGAAGATTTTCTATGGAACTTACAATATGGCTCTCTTTGGGCCAATGGTGGCGCAGATATGTTTGCAGTGGGCGAGTGGGTTGGCGGTACAGCTCAGCTCGATGCTTGGTGTAATTCGGTTCAAAACCGCGCGGGCACCTTTGATTTTAATCTGCGTTTTGCCCTTTCTAGCATGGTCTCTTCCAATGGCAATTACAATCTGGGTCAAATTCCTGCTCAACAGCAACAAAATAGGCTGCGTACGGTTCCGTTTGTGAATAACCACGATACTTTTAGGCCTCAGTTGTCTGCTCAGGGCAACTATACAGGTTGGAATACAGGATCTGAACTGAGTCCGCACATTGAACCGAACGATGGAAGGTCATCTGCAGCACACGCTATTGTTGTTTCATTAGATGGTGCCCCACAGTTATTTTTCGAAGATTTATTTAATATAGGCTACAATTCAAATCGCTTTATTCATCAGCCAACTGATTCTTTAAGTTTAATTACAGATTCTGATTTAGCTAATTTGCTGTGGTGTCATCAAAACTTACACTTCAAAGAGGGTGCTTATTTTGTGCCTTGGCAAGCCCCAGACGCCTTAGTGATAGAAAGAGAAGCCAAAGCTTTGATCGGTATTACCGACAACTGGACGCAATGGCAAAACTTGACGGGTGTTCAAACACATTGGGCTGATGGCACAGTTCTGATTGACTATTCTGGCGCCAATGGGTCAGCAACAAGAACTGTTTATGGAGGAGGAAAAGTTGATATATCTATTCCACCTTGTGACGGAACTGCCAATCTTGGCAGACGTGGTTACTGCGTATGGGCACCTCAAGGAATCACGACGAATTACCAGCGTCCTGCCAAATCAGTGACGCAAGAATGGGAAATGAGCAATGACCTCGGTGATTCACACGCCTCTTCCTTACAACAAGGAGGCCGTTTGCCGGACAACAGTCTAGATTGTCGGGTAGTTGGCCGAATTTATGCAAATATGGGTGATACCGTCACCATTGAGTGGTATCCTGGTGCGCCAAATTTACCACTACAAATGGCTGTCTTAAATAAAGAATGTCAAGTCCTAGATTCCATGACGCAAACAGGTAATGGTGTATTTCAATTCGTACCTACCTATAGCGGTTGGCATACTTTGCGTTTGCGCAATGCAAGTGCTACTCAGGCTGGTCAGAATTGCTGGGTGAAAGCAAATTATACAGCACCTAAAGTAGTCCAGACCAATGAGGTCAAGAATAAGTGTGCGTGTAGTATTTCTAATGGAGGAAGCTCAAGCGTGGAAGAATTATTGGCTGCCGAAATCGAACTCTATCCAAATCCAAATCAGGGAAAGTTTGAATTGGTTTGGACCTTCGGCATCTCTGTTCAAGCTCTTGAAGTGGTCGATTTGAGTGGCAGAAGTATTCAAAGCTTTGTGGGGCCTTTTTTCAATGGTTCAGCAAGTTTTGATTTGTCGGAAATTGACAAGGGAAGTTACGTGCTTCGCGTCATTACAGATCAAGGATTGGTTCTGAAGAAGATTCAGGTGAATTAATTATTGTTTAGAGAATGATTTCATGAATGAATTGAAATCGGATTTGTGTTTATCCCAATTCTTTTATTGATTATTCAATCACTCAATCACTCAATCACTCAATCACTCAATCACTCACTCACTCACTCAATCACTCACTAACTCACTCACTCACTCAATCAATCAATCAATACTTAGTTGGCCTTTAGCGTACTGATATAAGCGGCTTCTTTCAGCCACTTCTTTGCGGAAGTAGGCCTCTTGTCTTTTTGGTAAGAAGCGTTTTTTGTGGATGCCGAAAGTGAGCACGTTCAAAACTTTTCTGCCAAATGGAAACGGAGCTTGGTATTGCTCGTTGATTGGACTGAGTGCCTTTAAAGAGTCTGTTAAAGAAGCATTTAAGCCCATTTCAATGAGTTGCGCCCGAACTTGCTCAGAGCGTTCGTTGAAACGAGTTAGATGAGTAGGGTCGATGCCTTTGAGTTTAGCAATGCGATTTGCTTGGAAATCGAGGTCTAAAAATGCTTTTTGCAAGTCTTCAATACTCATCATAGGGCTACAAAGTAAGCGATTTCTTTTGAAAATAGCCTAAAAATTCTGCGTTGCCGTCGCCGCCTAAAATCGGAGAATCAATGTACCCTTTCCAAACCAATTGATTGCGGCTAGCCATGGCTTTGATGCTTTCAAGAAGTGCTGGGTATTGGCTGTTGTCTTTTACGACACCTGCCTTATTAAGTGCGCCAGGGCCTAGTTCAAATTGTGGCTTGACTAATAAAATGACGTTTGCGTTTTCTTTAAGGAGTGAAATTGTAAAGGGCAATACTTTTTCCAATGAAATAAAGGAAACATCTACTACCAAGCCATCGGCTAAATCAGGGATGAGTTTTGAGTTGAGGTCTCGGGCGTGTGTTTTTTCTAAATTGACCACACGGTTGTCTGCTTTGATTTTGTCATGAAGTTGTTTTTGGCCTACATCGACGCAATATGCTCTTGAAAGCCCGCGCTCTAATAAAACTTCTGTGAAACCACCTGTGCTTGCTCCTAAATCGATGTAGGTCTGCCCTGAAAC
>CAZPWB010000009.1:35449-59574 GCA_964590425.1 uncultured Lishizhenia sp.
TCAAAAGTACGACCATTTGCGCAAAGAGCCTTATTTTTGCACTGAATGAAAACAAAAACGCTCAAAAAGAACAAAGTCAATGTCATTACATTGGGTTGCTCCAAAAATACCTTTGATTCAGAAATTATGATGGCTCAATTGAAGGCCAATCAGTTTGAGGTTGAACATGAAGCCCAACAAGACGACTCCGAAATTGTCATCATCAATACTTGCGGCTTTATCGACAACGCCAAGCAAGAGTCTATCGACACAATTTTGCGCTATGCTGAAGCCAAGCAAGAAGGTTTGGTTGAAAAGGTATATGTTACGGGTTGTTTATCTGAGCGCTACCGCGATGATTTAGAAAAAGAAATTCCTGAAGTAGATGCCTATTTTGGAACCCGTGAGTTACCGCGCTTGCTCAAAACCCTTAAGGCCGACTACAAACACGAGTTGGTTGGGGAGCGCATCCTGACTACGCCAAGCCATTATGCTTATTTTAAAATAGCCGAGGGTTGTGATCGCCCTTGTTCGTTCTGTGCTATTCCTTTGATGAGAGGTAAGCACCTGTCTACGCCCATTGAAGACCTTGTTTTGCAAGCCAAGGGCTTGGTCGCTAAAGGTGTAAAAGAGATCATGCTCATTGCCCAAGACCTCACTTATTATGGTTTAGATCTTTACAAAAAACGCGCACTTTCAGACCTGCTCAAACGCTTATCAGATATTGAAGGCCTAGACTGGATCCGTTTGCACTATGCGTATCCTTCTGGTTTCCCGATGGATGTACTTGATGTGATGGCCGAACGCGATAACATTTGTAAGTACCTCGACATGCCTTTGCAGCATGGTTCTACAAAAATATTGCAAGCGATGCGTCGCGGCATCACCCGTGAAAAAACCGAAGAATTGGTAGCTCAAATTAGGGCAAAGGTTCCTGGTTTGGCCCTAAGAACAACACTCATAGCTGGCTACCCTGGTGAAACCGCTGAAGATTTTCAAGAAATGTATGACTTTGTGGAGCGCACGCGTTTTGATCGCCTTGGGATATTCACTTACTCACATGAAGAAAATACCCATGCCTATCAGTTCATTGACGATGTGCCAGCGAAGCTCAAAAAAGAACGCGCAGATCAAATCATGGAATTGCAAAGCGGTATTTCCTATGAATTGAATCAACTAAAGGTGGGCAAAGAGTTTAAAGTCTTGTTTGATCGCGTTGAAGGCGATTATTTTATTGGTCGTTCGGAATTTGACTCCCCAGAGGTAGACAACGAAGTACTCGTGAAAAAATCTGCTGGATATGTTCGTTTGGGTGACTTTTCGCGTGTTGTTATTGACAGCGCAGATCATTACGATTTATATGGCTCTTTAATTCTATGACAATAAAACTGCTTTCTCTTATCCTACTCAGTAGCTTGTTGCTTGCTTGTGGTCATGAAAACACAGCCCGCACGAGCCAGTTTGATGTACTAGAGCAGAGTGCTCATCAGAAAGCACTTCCCTTTAAAAGTCAGCAGTTAAACGCAGGTCCCATTCAAATTAAATACCCCGATTTTGGTGCGCATCCCTTTTCTAACTTGCTACAACAACTTCTTAAATCTGATACGGCAGGTATTTTTTGCGTAGGGCAGCGCAGTGCTAATATCCGATATCGAACGCTTTGGGCGACGCAAAATGTACTCAGCATGCAACAAGAAGTAGTCCTAGATTGCCCCATGAGTCAAGGTAAAAGAAGCACCACAATAACGCATTTATATACCTTACTCAACGATACCATTTACAAGTTAGACCTAGAAGGATCTCCAAGCGTTATTCAAGAAATTCAGGTGGCGTTAAAAAAACGTCAAGCTCCTTATTGCAGCCCGCCCAAAATTGAAGAGGTCTTTCCGTACATTCGCAAAGGCAGGGTTGAAATCACCCCGCATTATGGAAGTGCACTCTGCGACACCACTTTTAAGCGTTCATCAATCAGTCGCAAAGACCTCCGATTGATCAGAAATCAGGTCTTTTTGGTACTCAAACCATAGATCGGCCCTCAAATTCCGTTGCTATTTGCAGAAGAACCTTATCTTTGAAATAAAATTTCAAACATGGGTTTACTAGACAATAAAGTCGTTTTAATTACCGGCGCTTCTCGCGGAATTGGAAAAGCAATTGCCGAAGAATGCGTTAAGCAAGGCGCTAAAGTTGCCTTTACTTATTTATCATCTGAAGAGAAAGCACTTGCACTTGAAGCTGAACTCAGCGCCAATGGAGGTGTTGCTAAAGGTTTCAAATCTGATGCCTCTAATTTCGACCAAGCACAAACATTGGTTGATCAAGTTGTTGAAGCATTCGGCACAGTCGATGTGCTTGTAAATAATGCAGGTATTACCCGCGATACGTTGTTGTTACGCATGACTGAAGAGCAATGGGATGAAGTCATCAATACCAATCTTAAATCAGCTTTCAATTTAACAAAAGCGGTTCAAAAGCCCATGTTAAAAGCTAGATCAGGCTCTATTATCAACATGAGTTCTGTTGTAGGAGTGAAAGGAAACGCTGGTCAATCAAATTATGCAGCCTCAAAAGCAGGTCTCATCGGCTTTACTAAATCTATCGCAGCAGAGCTTGGTTCGCGCAATATCCGTTGTAATGCTATTGCACCAGGTTTTATTGAAACTGAAATGACCGAAGTGCTCGATCAACAAGTGGTTGAATCTTGGAGAAACAGCATTCCATTAAAAAGAGGAGGTCAACCAATCGATGTAGCGAATGCTACCGTTTTCTTGGCTTCTGAAATGTCAGCTTACATCACCGGGCAAACCTTGCATGTGTGTGGTGGTATGTTAATGTAATCCTATGAATATTCGTCCGAGGCGCAATCGCAAGAGCGCAACAATTCGTCAGATGGTTGAAGAGACGCAATTGACTGCGGCTCACCTGATTTATCCGATCTTTTTAAAAGATGGCAAAGGTATCAAAGAGGAGGTTACTTCTTTACCCAACAATTTTCGTTGGTCTCTAGATACGTTGCTTCCTGAAATTGAGGCTTGCATGGAACTTGGTGTCAAAACCTTTGACATTTTCCCTGCAGTTGACGAAGCGCTTAAAGACAAAATGGCTTCTTACAGCTGGGCCTCAGATAATTTTTACTTGCAGGCCATCAGTGCCATCAAACAACGCTTTCCCGAAGCAGTTGTGATGTCTGATGTTGCCATGGACCCCTATTCTTCGGATGGTCATGACGGTTTGGTCAGAGATGGTAAAATCATCAACGACGAAACTTTACCAATTTTGGCCAAAATGGCTTTGGCTCAAGCGCAGGCTGGGGTTGATATCATTGGTCCTTCAGACATGATGGATGGTCGTGTGGGCTATTTGCGCAGCGAACTCGATGCGGAAGGCTTTACGGACGTCTCAATTATGTCCTACACCGCTAAATACGCCAGTGCCTTTTACGGGCCTTTCCGAGATGCGCTTAATTCGGCGCCAAAATCGGGCGATAAGCTTACTTATCAGATGAACCCAGCAAATAAGCGCGAGGCCTTGCTAGAGGCGCAACTCGATTTTGACGAAGGTGCAGATATGCTCATGGTTAAACCAGCGTTGTGCTACCTCGATATCATTTCTTTGCTAAAGGAGAATTTCCCAATTCCAGTAACTGCCTACAACGTAAGCGGCGAATGCGCAATGGTTTATGCAGCTGCCAAAAATGGATGGCTCAATTATGACAGAGCTGTTCATGAAATGCTGATCAGTATGCGCAGGGCAGGGGCAGACGCCATCCTGACTTACTTTGCCAAAGATTTTGCCCAACAAATTAAAAACGCCTAAAGCAACATTCCAATGGCTATTGAACTTAGCTCTAACTATTTAAGCCTCGAAGCATTCGAGGAATTATTGCGTAGCAATGAAACTTTGGTTTTAAGCGAGCAACTCAAAGAAGGCATCAATAAATGTAGGGCCTACATCGATCAGAAAATGGCCCAAACCGATCACCTAATTTATGGTGTCAACACGGGCTTTGGTTCTTTGTGCAATACAGCCGTAGGAAAAGAAGATCTTGAAGAATTGCAGCGCAACCTCGTTTGCTCGCATGCCTGCGGTATCGGCGAAGAAGTACCTCAAGAGATCGTGAAACGCATGTTGCTGCTCAAAGTGCTTGGTTTGTCAAAGGGTGCTTCAGGTGTCCGACTTGAAACGATTGAAAGATTGCTCTTTTTCTACAATAACCGTATATATCCAAGGGTATTTCAACAAGGTAGTTTAGGTGCCTCAGGAGATTTAGCACCTTTGGCCCATTTGTCTTTACCACTAATCGGTGAAGGTGAAGTATATTTTGAAAATCAATTAATTAAGTCTTCTGAATTAAATAAAAAGTTTAATCTAGAGCCACTTGTTTTGCAATCGAAAGAAGGCTTGGCCTTGCTCAACGGTACGCAATTTATGTCAGCCTATGCAAGTTATGCCATTGACAAAGCATTCCGCTTATTTGATGGCTTTAATCAAGTAGCAGCCTTATCTCTTGAAGCTTATGATGGTCGTAAAGAACCTTTTTCGCCCAATGTCAACGAAATTCGAAATCAAGTTGGGCAAATTCAAGTAGCTGCATGGTTCAGAGAAACCTTAAAAGGTAGCCAGATTATCGCACAACCAAAGGCGCATGTCCAAGATCCTTATTCGTTTCGCTGTATCCCGCAAGTTCATGGTGCAACCCTTGATACTTTGCAGCATGCAGCCAAGGTCATCGAGCGTGAAATTTCAGCAGTAACCGATAATCCAACCATTTTCTTTGAAGACGATGAGGTTGTTTCTGCAGGAAATTTCCATGGGCAACCTTTGGCCCTAATTCTCGATTTCATGGCTATTGCAATGGCTGAACTCGGCAGTATTTCCGAGCGCAGAACCTATAAACTGATTTCCGGAACCCGCGATTTACCGCCTTTTCTCGTGAAAAATCCAGGGCTCAATTCAGGGCTCATGATTACGCAATATACCAGTGCATCTATTGTCAGTCAGAACAAGCAATTGTGTACACCAGCAAGCATTGACACAATAGATAGTAGTAACGGCCAAGAAGATCATGTCAGTATGGGGGCCAATGCTGCCACCAAACTATATCGCGTGCTAGACAACTGTCAGAAGATCTTAGCTATTGAACTCATTCATGCGGCACAGGGTCTAGAGTTCAGACGCCCGTTACAAAGTTCTGTTTGGTTAGAAGATTTATTTAGCCAATTCCGAGTAGTTGTTCCAAGTCTAGAATCTGACCGAATTTTAGCAACAGATATGCATGCTGCTTATCAATTTATCCAACAAATGATTTACCATGACTGAGCTTGAAAGCAACCTAGAAACACCTAAAAGACCAGTTTTTCTGTTGGTCTTAGTAATTATGTCTAGTATCAATATAGGTATCAGCACCATGGGTTCTTTGAGTGCAATTTTAGGAGCTAAACCAGATGCCAGCTTGATCAAAGAGGCACAGCTCGATTTTGCCAAAATGCGCGATCAACTTGAGGCAGCTAATGGCTCAGATTTTATTTATATTGTAGATCAAATGGAGGGGGTGACCTTGAATATGTTTGCACATTTTCATACGTATAATTCCATTCAGTTTATCTTTTTACTTTTGGGTTTAACTGGGGTAATACTGATGTATCAGCGCAAGCGTTTAGGTTTTCACTTTTACATTGTTTACAGTCTTGGATTGGTGCTTTTGCCGTATTTTTTCAATTCCATGCAGCAAATACCAACAATACTTACCATTGTTGGGGTAATATACGGTGCGCTATGGGTGTTTTTGTATAGCCGTAACCTGCACTGGGTCAATCAATAAACGGTATTAGAAAATTTTTCCTGGGTTCAGAATGCCGTTGGGGTCAAATATTCTTTTGATTCCCCTCATGAGTTCCAACCCAGTTTCACTAAAAGCGAGGTCCATGTACGGCTTTTGAACCAAGCCAATGCCGTGTTCGCCAGAAATCGTACCTCCCATTTTGATAACTTCCGTAAAAAGCTCTCTAATTGCGGTTGCTAATTCATGATTCCAGAATTCTTCACTGAGCTCTCCTTTGATGATGTTTACATGCAGGTTGCCATCACCAGCATGTCCGTAACATACAGATTCAAAGCCATATTTTTGACCAATTGCTTTTACGGTTGCCAGTAAATTGGGTAGTTGATAGCGCGGTACCACAGTATCTTCTTCTTTATAAACAGACTGAACCTTCACCGCCTCGCCCACTTTTCTGCGCAAACTCCAAAGCGCTGTTTTCTGCGCCTCGGATTCCGCAAACAAGATTTCATCGGTCTGAAATTGGTCAAGAACAGCCAAAATACCCTCGCATTCTTTCATGAGTTGTTCAGGGTCAAAGCCATCTACCTCGATAAGCAGATGTGCTGCGTGTTCGTCTTTCACCTCAATGGTGTAATCGCCTGAGAAAGATTGAGACCAGCGCAAGGCATTTTGCTCCATGAATTCGAGGCCGCTCGGTGTAATGCCTACCTGAAAAATAGCCGCTACTGCTTCGCAGGCTTGCTGTGCATCGAAAAAAGGCACGAGCATCAGGAGGTCATGAGTAGGATGTGGTAGGAGTTTGAGAACAATTTTAGTAACTATGGCCAAGGTGCCCTCAGAACCCACAATGAGCTGCGTAAGGTTGTAGCCTGTTGCATTTTTTAGTACGTTGGCGCCAGTCCACATGATGGTGCCATCGGCCAAAACAATTTCTAAATTTAAAACGTAGTCTTTGGTAACGCCGTATTTTACTGCTTTTGGGCCGCCTGAATTTTCTGAAATATTGCCGCCAATAAAGCAAGAGCCTTTACTCGCTGGATCTGGCGGATAAAAGAGCCCTTTTTCGCGAACCGCGTTTTGAAGTTCTTCTGTAATGACGCCTGGTTGCGTAATGACCTGCGCGTTTTTTTCATCGATTTCGATGATTTGATTGAGTTTTTCTGTCGATAACAACACCCCGCCATAAATGGGTAGGCAGCCCCCGCTCAAACCTGTTCTGGCTCCTGCTGCAGTTACAGCGATGTGCTGCTCATTACAGTAACGCATGATTTGAGCAACTTCTTCAGTGCTGATCGGAATGAGTACCAAACCAGGGTAGAAGACTAAATCTTCTGTGTGGTCATGGCTGTAGTCGGAAAGCTCTTCCTGCTTGCTGAGGCAGCGTCCTGGGAGTAGCTGTTCAAAATAGGCGAGATCGGCCGCTGAAGGCTGTTGATACGCGTTTGAAAAAGATGGCGTTTGCATGACTGCGAACATAAGTAAAATTGCTGAATTCTTGTCGCCGGTCTTTTTTAATTTTATCTTTGAATAGAAAATGAATCAGATGTCTCAAGAAGTATATATAATAGATGGTGTGCGCAGTGCCATCGGTAATTTTGGCGGGAGTTTAGCTTCTTTACGCGCCGACGATTTAGCAGCTCAAGTGTTAGCCGCTTTAATGGCTCGTCATCCAGAACTCGATGCTAAAGGCATAGAAGATGTGTTGTTAGGTTGTGCCAATCAGGCTGGAGAAGATAACCGCAATGTAGCCAGAATGGCCAGTTTGTTAGCGGGGCTTCCAATAGAAGTACCAGGAGAAACTGTCAATCGTTTATGTGCTTCAGGTATGGCAGCAGCCATTAATGCGACCCGAGCTTTGCGCCTTGGTGACGGAAATTTATACATTGCAGGTGGTGTCGAGCACATGACGCGCGGCCCTTGGGTCATTTCGAAAACAAGCAGTGCTTTTGGTCGCGATGCTCAAATGTATGATTCTTCTTTTGGTTGGCGCTTTATCAACCCTAAAATGGAAGCACTCTATGGCGTTGATAGCATGGGTATGACAGCTGAAAACTTAGCAGATAAATACCAGATATCCAGAGCAGATCAAGATGCATTTGCGGCCTGGAGTCAGCAAAAAACAGCAGCTGCTCAGGCTGCGGGTTTTTTTCATGGTGAAATTGTGCCCTTAGAAATTCCGCAGAAAAGAGGGGAGGCCATCATTTTTGATAAAGACGAGTTTGCACGCGCCAATACAACGGTAGAAACACTAGAAAAATTAAAACCAGCTTTCAAGAAAGACGGTAGCATTACTGCTGGCAATGCCTCTGGTCTTAATGACGGAGCTGCTGCATTGCTTTTAGCTAACGAAAATGGTTTAGCTCAGCATGGTTTGAAACCAATGGCAAAAATTTTAGCTGCAGCTGTAGCTGGTGTAACACCAAATATCATGGGAATTGGCCCTGTGCCGGCAAGTCAAAAAGCATTAGAAAGAGCGGGCTTAACCCTCGATCAAATGGATGTGATTGAAATCAATGAAGCCTTTGCAGCCCAGGTGTTGGCTTGCTCCAGAGCTTTAGGCCTCGACGACCGCGATTCAAGGATTAATCCGAACGGCGGTGCCATCTCTTTAGGTCATCCACTCGGGATGTCAGGAGCACGCTTATTACTCACAGCAGCGAGGCAACTGCGCGCTACAAATAAGCGTTATGCCTTAGTGACCATGTGTATCGGCGTAGGGCAAGGCTACGCAGCAGTCATCGAAAATGTCTAAAATGAAAATTCAAGCGCTATTCTTATTGCTTTTACTTTTGAGTGCTTGTAAAAAAGAAGCCACCTCTTGGCACACCGATTGGGAACTTCCTATATTAAAAGACACCCTTGATTTAAGTAATTTTTACAACGATTCTACCCTCAGTATCAATGGTACTCAAATCAATGTAGCCCTTTCAAGAACCATTCTTGACCTCGGTCTTGAAGACTTGATTAAAATTCCCGACACGACAATCAGCCAGCAATTTCAGTCGGTATTTGCCATTAACAATGTGACTCCCGGTTTTACTTTTGTCAACAGTGTCAAGACGCATGAGCTCGACCTTCAAGATATTCAATTGAAGAAAGTACGTGTAAAAACAGGCACGGTCAAGCTAAAGGTTCAAAACCCTTTGAATACAGCCGTACTTTATCAAATTGAACTTCCGGGTGTAAGCCTCAACGGGCAGCCATTTGTCCAAAATTTCGAAGTGTCGGCCGGAAGCGTTCAAAACCCAACCACAGCTATTGAAACTATAGATTTAAGCCAATATGAAATAGATTTAGGCGGGCAACAAGGGCTTGAATTCAACAAATTACAATCAAAGCTTACGCTTAAAACCGATCCGAATGGCCCAACGGTTTCTATTTATTCCAATCAGCTGTTTAAATATGAAGCTAGTTTCCAAGACCTCAAATTCGATTATGCCAAGGGTTACTTTGGCTCGACAATTCTCAACGAGCAACAGACTTTTCATTTACCATATTTAAACCAGCTAGTTGCCGGCACCCTAGATTTACCCCAATTGGCTTTAGATGTCACTATTGAAAACGGTTTCAAAGTGGCTTTAAGAGGGCAACTGGCATCTTTACAAGCAACCAACACGCAAGGGCAAAGTGTAAATTTACAAGCGCCATCTATCGGGCCAAGCTTCTATTTGTCGTCAGCTCTCGGTTCGTGGTCAGGTTTGCAACCAAGCACACTTCAATTGCATTTTGATGCCAATAATAGCAACGTCGAAAACTACCTCGAGCATTTAGGAGCAACGCAAAATGCAGCTTATGAATTACAAATCAATCCATGGGGTAATACATCCATGGGGCACGACGAAGCTTTCCCCAATAGCCGTTTAAAAGTTAAAGTTGCGGCAAGTATGCCATTGCAATTCAATGCAGATCAACTGACCCTCCAAGATACCTTTGATTTGGCACTTCAACAAAATGTAAACAAAACGCATATCAGTTCCGGAGCTATTCTACTCGAGGCAACCAATTCATTTCCGTTCGCTACGGATCTTACGCTGTACTTTCTAAAAGATGGACAAATTGCCTATTCAGTGTTGGCTAATGCCCAAATTTCAGCTTGTACACTTGGCCAAATAGACCCTTTAGATGGCTTAATGAAAAAAACATCTAAACTGAGCATTCCTTTGCCTGAAGAGATCATTAAAGATCTCAACAGCTTAGAACAGATTGTCGTACAAGCAAGTTGTTCAACCCTAGACCCAAATACTGGTTTAACGATAACGCAAGCTGTACAGGCACATGCGTTTTTGGCCTTTAAACTCAATTTACAACTTCAAACAAGCATGCGCCCATGAAGTACTGGTTTTGTTTGTTAAGTGCGTTTTTAGTTGCTCAGATGACCCAAGCACAGCAACAGTTAGTACTCGAGTCTAATGGTGCCTACAATAGTACATCCTTGCCAAGGAGTATACCCAATGCGTTTTTCTATGGTGGCTACCTCGATTCTGGTTTGTTGTCCCAGACCTATGCTTCGTTATCAGAGCGAAATAGCTTTGGTTTACAAATGCATGCCAATTTGCAGTTCAAGAGCAATAAAGCCATTAGTCAGGACCCAAAAAAGTGGGGTTCGGCTTGGAATTGGCAATTTGGCGCAGGAGCTGAAAACTACACTGGTATTCAATTTTCGAAAGCAGTATTTGGTTTTGTATTCATGGGAGGGGCCCCTTTTATAGGAGACACCTTAGATTTTTCAACTACAAAGTTTCAAAGTATCAGTTTTTCAAAAGTTGGGTTAGGCGCATTTCATCCCGAAAGTCAAAGTGCCGTCCAACTCAATTTAGTCGGCGTTCACAATCAAGTAGCGGCCAATATCAATGAGGCTACTTGGTTTCAAGACCCCATTCAAGACTCCATCTTTTTAAATGTAACGGCCAATGCACGCTATGCCACCAAAGCGCTCTCGGCACTTGGTTTGGCCCTTGACCTTGATTATCGCTTTGAGTCCGAAACAGAACAAGATCCAATGGTTTTTCAGCTCAAAATTCAAAATTTAGGTTTTGCTTATCAATTAACACCGCTTGAACAACTGCAACTCAATGGATCCTTTGCCTATGGTGCTTACGATTTAGATGGTTTACAGCAATTTCAGTTCTCGCAAACCATTGATACTGTACTTGCTGATCTCAATTTTCAGCACAGTAATATCAAATCTTGGACCCTGCTTCCTGCAAGTATACAATTAGCAAAGCTCGTCAATAACGACAGCAGTATTCGCGTTCAAGCTTATTACGGTGCGCATTTCATGTTGCGTCAGACCTATACGCCATTGTTTTTTGCAGGGGCGCACTTTTTTGTCACTAAAAAATGGCAAACAGGTATCGGAGCAGCCTATGGTGGCTTTGGAGGTTTAAGGCCGCAAACTTATAGCGCTTTGACCTTTGCTAAGTATCAAATTTTCCTCCGTACCGATAATTTAACTTTTCGAAACGGAGCCTCCATTTATTTGCAAGTCAAATGCGATTTATAGTCTTTTTATTTTTATGCCTTGCCACAGCAGCGCAAGGGCAGCAGCGCTTTTATAAGTTGTATTCAGGTAACGGCTTTGATAAAGGAGAAGATATCTTGGTCTTGCCAGATTCTAGTTTTGTGGTGGCCGGAAGTTCAGGCAGCTTTGAACAAACAGCACAGGGATACTTACTAAAGCTAGATCAACAAGGGAATTACCAATGGAGTCAGGCCTACGGCGCACAAGAAACAGAGGAGGTAAAACGCATCTTTCATCGTCCAGGTATGGGTTATTACATGGCGGGCATGTCCAATTCTTGGTCAGCAGGATCCTTCGACCCAATGCTGATTTATACCGATTTGTTGGGTAACCAACAATGGATCAAAACTTATGAAAGCCCTAGTTGGGAGCGCATTCATGATGGCGCACAAAGTATTGATACCGGAATGGTTTTGGTAGGTGAACGCCAAGCAGTTTTTGGAGGATCTGCAGATATTTTCCTGCTGCGCTTGGATAAGAATGGCGATACACTCTGGACTAAAACCATGGGCTCGAATGGCAATGATAGAGCCTATGCCATCCAACGTATCACTGATTCAACTTATGCAATTGGCGGCGAATGGTATTTATCCGATTCATTAAGTAGCAAAGCCTATATTGCCATGATACACGATAACGGAACTGTTTTGTGGGAAAAGCATTTTGGCCATTATAGCGGGGCTTATGAAGTGCATGATTTGACAAAAACACCAGACGGGATCATGTTTGGGGGCTGGCGTACGGTCAGTGCAAATAATCATGACAATCTTTCCGGAACCGTCTCTTTCACAGGGGTGCTGCTACAAGAAATCACGCATCTTGATAACGCAAGCACCATTGAAAACAACCGATTTTGTCAATTGCAGTACGTGACGCAACAAAATGTTACTGTTATTGGCTATCAAACCATCAACAGCTTGACCAATCAAGATGACTTTGATTTGGGTTTTGGTTATTTTGATGCGCTATATGGATTCTGGATGCCTAATTTTTCAGGTACGTCCATTTTCAATGAGGGTCTTGATGAAGTGACACAAATTAAGCCTACCGCAGATGGAGGCTATGTAGCGGTCGGAACCAATGCCAATGTGGTTGATAACTTTAATGCACTCAATGGTGGCTCGAATATTTTTGTTTTGAAAATTGATGTTTTGGGTGGCGGTGAAATTCAAACTGATACAGTTTTTACCTTGAATCAGTTGGTTGGCCTTCACGAAGCGACTCAAGGAACCCTTAGATTCGGAGTTTTTCCGAATCCTACCGTTGATATCGCTACTATTACTGCTTTTTCAGACATCCCCCTTGCCTTCACTTTGACAGATAATCAAGGTCGGGTATTAGAAAGGTTCGACATGCAAGCCATGCATATGCTGGATCTTCAGCAGTATCCTGCCGGAATATATTATTTGAATTCGCTAGGGCAGCGCACCAAGCTCTTGAAATATTAATTATTTGCCCGAGTTCTTCTGGCTTTTTCTTTGATCAATAAACTGAGTTCGCGGCTTGTTTGCCCAGCTACAGACGTGTTTTCATCTGCGCGGCGCAGTAAGTAAGGTAGCACCTCTTTTACTGGGCCAAAAGGCACGTATTTAGCCACCATATAGCCTGCGTCAGCAAGATTATACGAAATGTGGTCTGACATACCGAGTAATTGCGCAAAGTAATGGTTGGTGGATCCATTTTCAATGCCTGCTTCTTGCATTAATTGCGTCAGGAGTAAAGCGCTGTCTTCATTGTGGGTGCCAGCACAAACCGTGAAGACATCTTGGTTTTCAATGATGAGGCGCAGGGCAGCGTTGTAGTCGTGGTCGGTTGCAGCTTTATCGGGCTGAATAGGAGAGGGGTAGCCCATTTCTAATGCTCTAGCTCTTTCTTTTTCCATGTAGGCCCCACGCACTAGTTTTACACCGTATATGATGTTGGCGGCCTTGGCTTTTTGCAATTCTGTTTTTAAATACTCGAGGCGATCGTGTCGGTACATTTGCACCGTATTGAAAACGATGTCAGACTCTTTGTTGTACTGAAGCATCATGTCAAAAGTCCATTGATCAATGGCGGTCTGAATCCAGGTTTCTTCTGCGTCAATAAACAAGGAAATATCGTGGTCATGGGCTGCTTTGCAAATGCGATCTAAGCGCTTGTGAATGGCAGCAAATTCTTGTTCTTGGGTAGCTGTTAATGGGGTTAGCTCTTGACCTTTTCTTTGTGCTCTGATTCTTTCTGACGCCAGTTCAATGAGGTCATGACGGGCAATCCCGGTCATTTTGAAGACGGCAAAAGGGATGTTTGAATCTTTGGTTGCTCTGATGATGGTTTCTATGATGATATCGGCTGTTGCTTCAAAGTCTTCGTCTTGGGTTTTGCCTTCAACGGAGTAATCTAGGATAGTCCCTACTTTGAATTTACCGAGATTTTGGATAGCTATTTCACAATCGGAAATGCTTTCACCGCCGCAAAATTGTTTGAAAATGGTTTTTTTGATCAGGCCTTCAATTGGGAGTTTGATTTGCAGCGCAATTGGGGTGGCAACTTTGGCTAATTTGACCAAACGCGGCCAGCCGATGATTTTGAAAAGCAGATAAGCGCGTTGTAGATCTTTTTTGTTTTTGGATCGAAAGGCGATTTCAGTATTGTCGAAAGATATCATGTTTCAAAAATACTTGGTTTTTGTTCTCGTTGCATTCCCCGAACTTTATTTATTTTTACACTATGGCGAATCAACGTTTTCAAGGAACTTCTATCCAACTCGATTTTGGGTCTCTTACCGAAAGTAGCTTCCCTGAAAAATTGCAAAAATTTGCCGCTCAAAAGATCCTGATTCTTGTTGATGAAAATACGCAGCAACATTGTCTAGATTATTTGCTTACAAGCTTTGAGGAACTTTCCCACGCTGAAGTAATTGTGCTGCCCCCGGGTGAAGAAACGAAGTCTATTGAATATGTGGTCCAACTTTGGGAATTGCTCACAGACTACGAAGTGACAAAAAAAGACTTGCTCATTTGCTTAGGCGGAGGAGTGGTTTCAGATTTGGGTGCTTTTGTAGCCAGTACTTATAAGCGAGGTCTCAATTGCATCTTGATTCCTACATCTTTGCTCGCCATGATTGATGCCGCCATCGGAGGTAAAAATGGCATCGATTTCAAGGGCTACAAAAACCTCATTGGCAGTATAGCCCAACCTGAGCACATTTATATCGATCCGGGGTTTTTGCACACTTTGCCCTGGTCAGAGTATATGTCGGGTCTCGGAGAGGCGCTGAAGCATAGCTTAATTAGTGGCCCAGCACTTTGGGCGCAGTTTAAAAAGGAAGCTGCACTTGTCCTTGAAAACAAGCAAGCACTTTCTACTGAACTTTTATGGGAGTTGATACAAGTGAAAATAAACATTGTAGAGCAAGATCCATTTGAAAAAGGTAACAGACAAATTCTCAATTTAGGTCATACACTCGGGCATGCATTTGAGGCTGTCCTGTTTGAAAGTTCATCGATTGCACATGGTGTTGCAGTGGCTTGGGGTTTGGTTTACGAAGCTAAATTAGCAAGTGTGCAAGGGCTTCTTGATCAGGCATTTGTCCAAGAATTAAGTGTATTTGTCAGTGCGTATTTTACGGAGCTTCCTGAAGTTGCTCTTGAATCAACAGCTTTAGCACCATATCTAAATCAAGACAAGAAAAATCTAGATAATCAGTGGCGCTATGCCGCTTTGAAAAGCCCAGGGGCCTATTTATTGAATCAAAGCTTCGATCTAGCTCAATTGAAAGCGGTGCTGCGTTAAGTATCACTCAATAAAAAAGGCCTCCGAAGAGGCCTTTTTATCTACAAGTTGGTTGGAAGCACCAACAAGTAAATGCTTTATTTAACGATCGTCATTTCGTCTACAAGGTGTTTTGCACCCGCATATTTATCGATGATAAACAAGACGTAACGAATGTCAACGTTAATTGTTTTTTGAAGTTTGTTGTCAAAGATGACGTCTCCGGCCATGGCTTCGATGTTGCCGTCAAAAGCCAAACCAATGAGTTCTCCTTTGCCATTCAAGACAGGCGAACCAGAGTTACCACCTGTAATATCGTTGTTGGTTAGGAAGTTCACTGGCATATAACCTGCTTTGTCGGCGTAAGGGCCAAAGTCTTTTTTGGCATTGAGTTCAATGAGGCGTTGTGGTAAATCAAACTCTTGGTCATTTGGCTTGTACTTGTTTATAGTACCTTGAAGTGTAGTGTAGTAGTTTGATTTTGCATCATTTCTTTTGTCAGCAGGCAAAGCACTTACTTTTCCGTAGGTTAAACGCAAAGTACTGTTCGCATCTGGGTAAAGAATGGTGCTGAGGCCAGACTCACGCAAACCTGCAACGAGCAAACGGTATGCTTTGTTGTATTCGTCTGTAAGGCGAGTAAGTTCATCAGAACGCTTATTGAGGTGCTTGATAATATTGTTTGACAACGCAAAGAACGGGTCGTTTTCAATCATGCCAGCGTTAGGAATTTCTAAGAAAGCATACATTCTGTTTTTTGCTGCAAACAAAGAGACAGCAAACATAGCACGGATCTCTGTTTCAACTGAACCATCTGCATACATAGCCTGGATACTTGGCTCAAGTTCATAGTTAGCTTTTGCTGCATAAAGATCAAGACCTTTGATCAGGATGTCAATTTCTGCAGGTGCATATGAATTGGCAAAGAACTCGTCAATGGCAGCTTTTAAGTCATTTTTCATGGCTGCACGCTCAGTGGTATTTGCTTTGGCGTAAGCCATCATTTGGGCACCTAAACCTCTTGAAATAGCTGCGTACTCAGAACCTCTAAATAAAATTTGAAGGTAGTTGTCGTGACGCGATTTGTCATTGGTAGCCGCATAGAAAGCATTGATGTTTTTAATGACATCTCCGTAAGTTTCTTTGTTTTTTGGAAGATTGGCCCAAGCATCAAATTTAGCTTCGTTTTTCGCTTTAGATGCTGCGGTCTGAAACTTGGTTAAGGCGTCAATCATACCTTGGCGGTTTTTCCAGTAATTGGCAATTCTTGCATATTTAGAAGCGTAGTTCAAGTTTACGGCTTGGTCTTTATCCATGTATACTTTCATGGCATCCATGGCAGTTTTAGAAGCTTCTACCCAAGCAGGGTAAGCATACTTGACATTTTGATCAATACCACCAGCAGGTAACCAACGGTTCGTACGACCTGGGTAACCAAGAATCATGGCGAAGTCACCTTCTTTAACCCCTTTCATGTTTACTGGTAAGTGATGTTTTGGGTGTAAAGGCACGTTTGTAGTTGAAAAATCTGCAGGATTTCCGTTAGCGTCTGCATAGACACGGAACATAGAAAAGTCTCCGGTATGGCGTGGCCATTCCCAGTTGTCGGTGTCGCCACCAAATTTTCCGATGCTGTTTGGAGGGGTTCCTACTAAACGAACATCTTTGTAGTCTTGGTAAACAAAATAGTAGAATTCATTACCTTGGAAGAAAGAACGTACGTTCACAACATACTTTCCACCTTCGCTATTTTCTTTTTCAATGAGGGCAATTTCTTCACGGATGGCTTTTTCGCGCTCCGCTTCAGTCATATTTTTTGACACTTTAGAAAGTACGCGTTTGCTGCAGTCATCCATGCGTACAAAGAAGCGCACATACAAAGACTTCGGCTTGAGTTCTTGACCACGGTCTGCGGCCCAGAATCCGTTGGTGAGGTAATCGTGCTCTGGTGTTGAAAGCTCGGCAATGGCATCGTATCCACAGTGGTGGTTTGTCAATAGTAAGCCGTCTTTAGAAATAAGTTCTGCTGTACAACCGCCATTGAATTGGACAACGGCATCTTTCAAACTTGAATTGTTGATGCTGTAGATTTCTTCAGCTGTGAGTTGAAGACCCATTTTTTGCATGTCGCGGTGGTTCAAACGGTCAATGAACATTAAAAACCACATGCCTTCGTCTGCTCGGACGAAAATACCAACGAATAAAGCGATGGCAAGAGAAATTCTTTTCAGTTGTTTCATGATTTATTTTTTGTTTGGCGAAGATACGTAAAGTTTTTTCTTCATTCTACTCAAACTCTCAGGTAAGATGCCTAAATAAGAAGCAATTTGATGTTGAGCAACAAGTTGTTCAATTCCCGGGTGTCTTTGCAAGAGTTCTTTGTAGCGTTCTTCGGCATGAGAAGATATGGTCAGAAGAAAGCGTTTCTGAAGTACAGCCAGTGTTCTTTGAGCCATAATCCTAAAAAGTCTCTCTAGAGCAGGCACCTGAAAATACATTTCTTCGATATCAGATTTCGAAACTTCTAAGATATAACTCTCTTCCAAGGCTTGTACACTTAGCGTAGCTGCTTCATTGAAATGAAAACCAGCGAGGTCGCCAACCCACCAATCAGCAAACGCAAAATACATCACATGTTCATTGCCTTTTGGATCGGTGTAAAAAACGCGTAAAGTTCCACCTGCAACAAAGCCTTGCTGAAAATTTGTGCTGCCTACACTGACGAAATAGTCTTTCTTGGCGAGCTTTCGCAAGTGAAATTTGTCTTTGATGATTTGGGCTTCGGCTTCAGATATCTGAACGCGATCTGTAATGTAATTGAGGAGTTTGTCGTGTGCAGTTGCAATTTCCATGTTTATTTCTTTGGTAAATGACGTATGCGCCATTCAGTAGGGTGTAAGTTGTTGAAGCGCTGGCCCAATTGTTTGACCATCGCAATGTTTTGGCCTTGATAGCGAATAAAATAGTGTCCGGCCTCTTTGCTGCAAGTCTGGCTTTCTCCGTGTAGAATTTGCAAGGCTTGTTCGAGTTCAACCTCGAGAACAGGTAAGTCCCATTTTAAATCAAGGCTGTAGACGATATCATAGGCTGGTGCCCAAGATTTTTTAAACTGTTGGGCAACATGAAGTCCTTTTTTGAGCCAATGCAGGGAGCTTATTTGTTGGTAAAACTCAAATGCAAAAGGTGTGGTGGCTTGCAACTGATCGCTTTCTGTCCAAAAGGTGTGGGAAAGGTTTTGTTGGAGGGGAAGCTCAGAAGTTAGCGCAGTCGTTTTAATTGTTTGTGCCGTTTTAGACTTGCCTTTATCCTTCTCTTTTTTTCTTTGGGTTGAATTTCCGCCTGTTTTTTGAAACACAGCAATATAGAAGCCTTCGCTTTCTGTTTGGCCAGGGAAGAAGTATTGTCCCATTTCAAAGCGGTCTGCTTGCATGCCTTCAAATTGAGGAAGTTTCACAGAAACGGCTTCAAAGTCTTCAGCAACTAGTCTTTGAAGTAAGGTTTCATTTTCTTCGGGGTTAAAAGTACAAGTCGAGTAAATTAAATAGCCGTTTTCTTTCAGTAGGGGCCAGGTGTCTTCAAGGATTTGCTCTTGCCGAAGTGCACAATGGGCCGCAGCGGCAGTAGTCCATTCGTTACGAGCTGCGAGGTCTTTGCGAAACATCCCTTCTCCAGAACAGGGCGCGTCGATTAGCAGCACATCAATTTTTGCGTTAAAGGCTTTGAGTTCTTCAGGTTTATGATTGCAAACAAAAGTATTGGAGTAACCCCATTTACTTAAATTTTCGGCTAAAATATAAGCTCTTGAACGGTTGATTTCATTGGCAATAAGCAGTCCTTTTTGATCCAAAAAGCTGGCAATCAAAGTGCTTTTTCCGCCTGGTGCGGCGCTGAGGTCAAGTACGACAGGATTTTCTGGTAAGCTCAATGCTTCAAGTGCTTGGCGTAAATACATAGAACCTGCTTCTTGTGGGTAGTAAGCCCCAGCATGAAACAGCGGATCATAAGTAAAGCTCGGTCTTTGCACTAAATAAAATCCTTCGCTATTCCAAGTTACACTTTTAGTTAAATGAAGTGTGTTCGCTCTTCTAGGGTGGATTCTAACTGAGGTGGGCGCCTGCGTTTCCAAAGCATCGAGGAGCTTTTCGGGATAAAAAGCATCGTTTTGAATGCGTTCAATGAAGTCTTTTGGCAGTGCGCTCATGGTCAAATTTACTGCTTTTTCTTGATGCTGACTTTCAGAACTTGCGTGGTGTGTTCGTCAGCAAGCACTCTTTTATCTAGTTTGATTTCTGGAATCAAAATCAATTTTTCTTGGTCAAAAAGTCCAAAATAGGAACTGCGTAAATCTGCTGGAATCTTATTTTCTTTTAGGATTTCAAACGCGGACTTTTTACCATTCATGCCTTTTGGAAACAATGTATCTTCTTTTCTTAAAGCCCGAAAATTGAGTGTGCCAACAATCTTTTGGGCGTCTAAATAGATAGTTTGTAAATCAAAATGAACTGGAGTTTCAGCTGGTGTGCTGTTTTCCATGTCCAATTCAAAAGGGCAATCCACTTTTGTTTCAGAAAGAAATAGCCATATTTTTTGTTCGTAAATAACCAGCTTTGCCTGTTTTTGATTTTCAGAGATCCATACAAGCGCTTTGCCATTTGCTGCTGTAAATAATTCAGGAATCCGCTGGATGATATGGCTGGGCACTTCAAAGAATTTAAACAATTCAATAAACTGAAAAGCAGACATTTCAGATAATTCTTTTAAACTTATACTTTTAATTAAGTTGAGTTGCTTTTGATAAGTATCCAGGGCTTGAGTTTGTGCTGTCACTTCCTTGCGAAAGTAATTTTGAAGTAGCAGTATTGAGGCCTTGAGATCTGGAATTTGCTTTTCTAATTCTGGTAAAAGTTGCTTTCTCCATAAGTTACGACGGTAGACCAAACTATTGTTACTCTGATCTTCTCTCCAATTGAGTCCAAGTTCTTGTGCAGTACGCAATAAATCCTGTTTGCGCCAATTTAAAAATGGTCTAAAAACCTGATTCGATAAAACTTGCATACCCGCCATGCCTTTCATACCGGAGCCACGAGTTAGTTGCAACCAAAAGGTTTCAATTTGATCGTCGGCATGTTGGGCCGTACACACGACACTATTCGGATACTGCTGTCTGATTTCGTTAAAAAAAGCATAGCGCAATTCACGCGCTTTGGCTTGCAAATTAGCGGCTTTGAGTGCTTTTTGTTCTGAATCCGAAACGCAATATTTGTGTAACTTGATTTGCTGTTGTTGGCAGAATGCTTCAACTAATTGGGCATCGAGATCACTGTCTTCTTTGCGCAGTCTGTAGTTCACATGCAAAGCGCAAATGGGTGCTTTTAAAGTGTTTAAAATGTTCAACAAAAGCATCGAATCGAGGCCGCCGCTTACAGCCACTAAATAGGTAGAGGCATTCAATTGCTGAAGTTGTGTTTTCAGCGCAAGTTGCATTTGATCAAGATTGGAGCCCATAAATCAACTTATTGGCCTTCAGCAAGCATTCTTGGTATTCTTTTTCGGCCTCGGCTTCAATGGTTACGGCACTTCCGACAGCACAAGAAAGGTATTTTTTATTTCGGTTGTAAATTAGGCTCCGAATAACGACGTTGAAATCGAAATCTCCGTTTGGTTCAATCAAGCCAATACTTCCAGAATAGAGTCCGCGCTTGAAATCTTCAAGTGCTTCGATGTGTTGCATGGCTGATATTTTTGGTGCGCCCGTCATGCTGCCCATCGGAAAAGTGTATTTTAAAATATCGGTAAAGCTCGTGTTTGGTTTGAGCACACAACTTATTTTTGAAATCATTTGATGTACAGTAGCAAAACTGTAGATCTCGCAGAGTTCATCCACGTTAACGGTATCTTTTTGCGCTAATTGAGACAGGTCGTTTCTTACTAGGTCGACAATCATGATGTTTTCAGCGCGTTCTTTTGGGTCATTTTTAAGCTTTGTAGCCAAAGCTTGATCGGTTTTTTGATCTGGATGGCGCGCTGCAGTTCCTTTGATTGGTTCAGAGCGCAGCAGGTTACCTTTTTTTTCAAGAAATCTTTCCGGGCTGGCGCAAAGTACAAAATGATTTGGCGTTTGGATGAAAGTGGCATGCGGTGCTTGCGTGAGTTGTTCTAACTTAGAGAAAAGCTGCACAGGTTGTTCAATGGCAACCGGTTGGGCATAAAATTCTTGACAATAGTTAAGTTCGTAAATATCGCCTTGCTGGAGTGCGTTTTTTATTTTGTTAAATTGTTCAAAATAAGCTTCTTTAGTCGTTCTTTCTTTGAAATCTGCTTGGAATGAAACTGTAGGATCTAGCAGCATTTTAAAAAAGCGCTGCGCTTCTTCTTGGTCATTCACTGTGTTTTCACCAGCTAAGTGCCTCGGAGTATCCTCCAGAATATAAACGGATTTTGGTACCCAAAAATTGAGTAACGGATAGCAGCATTCATCCGGATTGTTGGATGATAAAGCTTCGAGCATATTTTTGTAATCGTAACTGATGGTTCCGAAAATATACTGACCTTTCTGCGCATCTATGAAAGCTTGAAAGTCAGTGATATTAAATGTTTGTTCACAAGTGTATGCCGCATGAACACCAAGTCCTAATAGGCGCCCAAGACGATGCTTTGGTAAATAAAATACTTGTGGTTCCATAGCATCAAAATTAACAACTATTCGGCACAAACATTTGCTGCATTTTTTTGTTCTTTAAGCGTTACCTTTGTAGCACTCTATCGTACTCAGATTATTTATTTATGCTCCGTTCTCTCCTAGCTTTAATGCTACTCACATCTTTTGGTGCTTTTGCACAAAAGAAACCTACACTCAGCGGTTATATCACTGACGTCAGAAATGGCGAAGCGCTTTCTTATGCAAAAGTATTTGTGCAAGAGCTCAAAACAGGGGCTGTTGTCAACTCCTATGGTTTTTATAGCCTCACCATTCCATCAGGAAATTATACCATTGAATTTCGTGCCGATGGCTTTCAAACACAAGTTGTTTCTATTGCACTTTCCGAAAATCAGACTCGCAATGTTGAGCTAGACATGGCTGTTCAAGAAACCAAAGACATTCGCGTTACTGGAAAGCGTTCAGACAACGTGACCTCCACAAAATTGGGTCAAATGGAACTCAAAATGGATCAAGTTAAAACGCTGCCTGCATTTATGGGTGAGGTTGACGTCGTTAAAACTTTGCAATTGCTTCCTGGTGTATCCTCAGTTTCTGAGGGTGGCCAAGGTTTTTATGTAAGAGGAGGAGGCCCAGATCAAAACTTGGTTTTACTAGATGAAGGTGTGGTTTACAATGCCTCGCATCTTTTTGGTTTCTTCTCAGTTTTCAATGCAGATGCCATTAACAGCGTAAACTTGATTAAAGGCGGTATGCCAGCCAACTTTGGTGGGCGCTTGTCTTCTGTGCTTGAGGTCAACATGAACGAAGGAAACCAGAAGCAAATCAAGGTTAAAGGTGGAATCGGCGCAATTTCTTCACGTTTAACTGTAGAAGGCCCCATTAAAAAAGACAAAGGATCTTTCATTGTTTCTGGTCGTCGTACCTATATTGACCTCATCATGAAGGCTGCCATTCCTGACTCTTCTCCGTTTGCTGGTTCGGGATATTTCTTTTACGATGTAAATGCCAAACTCAATTATAAGTTATCGCCAAAAGATCGTATCTACTTAAGTGCCTACTACGGTAAAGATGTTTTCTCCTTCAAGGATCAAAATGGTGGTTTCAGAGTAGATATGCCCTGGGGTAACGGGATAGCAGCCTTGCGTTGGAATCACTTATTCACAAGCAAGCTTTTCATGAACACTACCCTCACTTATTCAGACTACAAATTTCAATTTGCTTCTACGCAAGATGAGTTCAGAGTGGCCTTGACATCAGGTATCAAAGACTACACGGCTAAGGTTGATTTTTCCTATTTTCCGAATCCGAAGCACCGTATCAAATTTGGTGCAGCCTATATTTATCATGATTTCACGCCACAAGGGCTTTCTGCTCAAAATGATACCGTTACTTTCAACACAGGCACCATTCAACATCTTTATTCTCATGAAACAGGCATTTATGTCCTCGATGAATTTGACATCAACGATGCATGGCGTCTAAATGTTGGTTTGCGTTACAGCTCTTTTGCACATGTTGGTCCTTTTGATCGCTATATTAAAGGAGATGGCATTTCTACCTTCGACACCACCATTCGTTATGACCGTAACGACGTCATTGCCTTTTATCAAGGTCTTGAACCTCGCATTGCGTTGCGCTACTTATTGCCAGACAACAGTTCCATCAAAGCTGGCTACGCCTATAATTATCAATATGTGCATTTGGTAACCCTAAGCGCTGTTTCTTTGCCAACAGATATTTGGTTCCCTACCACTGATATTGCTAAGCCTGAGCAAGGCTTTCAAACCTCAATTGGTTATTTCAAGAACTTTGACAAAGATCGCTATGAAGCCTCTGTGGAACTTTACTACAAAGGCATGAAAAACTTAATTGAATTCAAAGAGGGAGCTTTACCGGGTGATAACATCAATGACAACACCGATAATCTTTTAGTTTTCGGAGAGGGATGGGCCTATGGCGTTGAATTTTTCTTCAAAAAAACACAAGGTAACTTTACCGGTTGGATTGGATATACATGGGCTAAAACAGAAAGACGCTTTGCGGAAATCAATGAGGGAAATATTTACCCAGCTAAATATGACCGCCGTCATGACCTCACGCTTGTTGGTACTTACAAACTCAATGAGCGTTGGATTTTTAGTGCTTGTTTCATTTATGCCTCAGGCAACACACTTACTTTGCCTGCTAGCTGGTACGTTCAAGATCAAAATTTACTCTTCCAATATGGTCCAAGAAATTCTACCAGAATGGCACCTTATCACCGTTTAGATATTAGTGCAACGCTCTATGGTAAAAAATTCAAAACCAAAACAGACCCTGCTACAGGTCTAGATACACAAGTCAAAAAAGCTTACCAAAGCAATTGGTCTTTTTCCATTTACAATGTTTACAACCGCATGAATCCCTTATTCTTATATGTAGATAACGAT
>CAZPWB010000010.1:0-57869 GCA_964590425.1 uncultured Lishizhenia sp.
TTTGTAAATACGCCTGATTGTTCATTGAAACATTTACGTTCTGAGGGCCACGAACACCAATCTCAGCATCCGCACCGTAATCCCAAGATGTTGGGTTGCCCATGGTTACATCTTCGTATACATAATAAATCTCTTGCGTAGCCTCCTCGATGATTAACTCGAAAGTTGCGCCGTCAGGTAGAACTGGAAAAGCATAATGACCAATGTTCTCCCATTGAATAACAAATTTACTATTTGGAGATGTGCCAACTTGCTGATAAAAAACACCATTTGGCGCTATAGATGTGCCTAAATCTTGAACAAATGGATATAAACCAGTACCTGCAACCATAGTATAACCCACCTGAGCTGTAGTTGATCCCAAAACAACTCCTCCGTTATTTCCGATAGTCATGTTAGTAAAGAGAATTCCTTGGTATAAAACAGGGAATGGTAAAGTAATGCCTAGCTCAGAATCATCTACAAGGTTAGCGTTTGTTCCAGTGGTAGAAATATCTATGAAACCACCTGTTGGGCAAGTGTTGTCCCATTGAATATATTGCCCTTGGTCATAGGTATTCCATGAAACTGAAGGTGTCCAAAACGAGGTGTCGCCAGGGCCACAAATCGCTCTAACATATGCTTGATAAAAACTATATGGCGTAAGGCTCGAAATGGTGTGAGGGTAGGCATTCACATTAAGAATGGTACCCGAACCCAATGCAAAACCCTGATTTCCATACTGAATTTGCCATTGTGTTTCTGTACCAACAGGGGCCCAGTTTATTGTGGCACTATTCAAAGTAGCACTCACCAATGTTGGTGCAAGAGGTTGTGGACACGTCGGTGGAGGGACAATCTGAACAAAGTAGTCTTCGGTTTCACCTGCGAAGTATGTGCCACAAGGTGTCACAGCCGTACCAACCGTGGTTTGATTTGTTACAACACGCATTCGGGTAATGCCAGGAGTAGCTGTTACCGGTACAGAAATAACACCTGATTGTAAGTTTGGCCCAAGGGTAAATGTTGTTGATGAGTAAACCTCTTCTCCTGGATCAGTAAATAAACCGTTTTGATTGAAGTCTATCCATGCCTTTGTCCAGTTATTAAGGTTTGAACCACAAGTTCCTACTTGAACAGAAAAAGGATAAAATACGCCCGATGCCAAGATTGGTGGAGCCACAGTAGTTGTAAAGTTTGAATACTGACCAGCAACAGATCCCGGACCTGGGGCAGCAACCGCACAAGCAGAGGTGTTATTGAGTGTGCTCACCGTTACATTAAAAATGTCGGTATTCGTATTACTTGTTGCTGTACTAGTACAATAACAATTGACAAAACTATTTGTGGTAATAGCTATAATTGATGAAGTTGCACTAGAACCTGAACACGTAACAATACATTGGTACCATGTGTCTACAATTTGTGAAGTAGTAAAACTTGGGGTAGTACCTGCAGGAATGTTTGTCCATGGGCCAGTAGCACTTGGTGCTGATTGCCACTGGTAAGTAAGGCCAGCAGCCTGCGTTGCACCTAATAATGAGAGCGTATAGTTCACTGCCGGACAAACTGTTGTAGATGTACTTTGCGCTGTGCCTGCAACAGGTGTTCCGGAGCATGACGTTGAGCCAACTACAACAAAATCATAATCTTCACATTCACCATAAGTCTGGTTGACTGGACAACCATCCATTGTTGTTGGCACACCGGCAAAATTACAGAGCACGCGCATGCGCTTGGTACCTACAGAAGCAGAAAATGGAACAGTTAATGTTGTGGTGTAAGGAGCCACACCTGATCCTGGCGAGGTATAAATTAACTCACCTGCATCAGCAAAACTTTGATTGTTATTCCAATCTATCCAAACTTTGAATCCTTGACTCCATGTAGGGCCGCCCTGCATAGTTAAAGTTACATCAAGCCCTTGAATTTGCGTAACTGACTGGCTTGTGATATAAGAATAAGCCCCAGTACTACAACCAGAAGCATTGTTTGTAATATTTGTTATACCTCCAGTTGTACTGAAATTCAAGATTTGGTCTCCGACCGTACATCCAGTCGTAAATGTTGGTGTACAATACTGAGCCACTGCCATTGAGCTAGCGGCTGAAAAAACGAGAAATAAAATTTTTGCGTAGAATTTTCTCATGATAAGATTTTAAGGTCATAAAGATAAGGAATTCAAAACAAAAAAGCCACCCCGAGGGGTGGCTTTCGAATATTCAATAGGTTTCAATTATTGTTTAACAACTCTGAATGTTTGTACAGAATCTGCAGCTGTGATGCGGATCATGTAAACACCTGTTGTCATGTTCATAAGATTCAAAGTTGAACCATTTGAAACATTTGTTTGGTCAATAACTAACTTACCTTGTGCATCAAATACTTGTGCAGTAGCCGTAAGGTCTGTAGGCATTGAGATGCTTACTTCACCAGCTGTTGGGTTAGGCTGAACACTCATAGCAATTTCTGCCAATTGCTCTACGCTTACTGCATCAATAGTGATACAATCAGACTGATCTGAACAACCTTGAGGTGTACTTACGATAACTGCATATGTTCCATTTGCCAAAGCATTGAATGTTGCAAAAGAAGCATTTGGTACTGCGGTGCCCGTAGCACAGTTGATCCATTGGTAGTTGTAAGATCCTGGCGTAGCTGTAATTGTTACGTCTCCTACTTGTGTAGCTGTTGCTACTGGTGTAGCGTTTACATATACAGTTACTTGGTCTGTGCCCGCACAACCGTTTGTTGTTGTACCAGTTACTGTGTAAGTAGCCGTTGTGCCAGGAGCAAATGCAGCGCCATTAGAGATGCCACCTGTCCATTGGTATGCGCTAGCACCCGTTGCAGTTAATGTTACATCTGAACCAGCACAAATTGTTTGGTCATCACCAGCACTAACATCAGGAAGCGCAACAACAGTAACCGTAACTTGATCTTGGTTTGTACAGTTGTTTATTCCTGTAGCTGTTGCTGTGTAAGTAGTAGTTGCTGTAGGAACAAATGCAAGACCGTTACTTACGTTTGGTGTTAACCATGTAACGTTAGCATTTCCAGATGCATTCAATACAACTGATGAACCTTCACAAATAGTTTGATCAGGGCCAGCGTTTACTAATGGAATTGGCAATACGTTCACGTTAGTTGCACTTGAAGAGCTACCACAAGCATTTGTTGCAACGTAAGTCAAGGTAACCACTACTGGGTCATTTGCCGCTGGCAAGTATGTAATTGCTGCGCTTGAAATGTTAGGCGTAATTGTACCATTACCATTTGTTGTCCAGAAACCACCTAAGCTGTTGAGTGGAACTGCACTAAATGTAGCAGCTGCATTCGAACATACGGTTTGTGGTGCTGAAACTGTTACAGATGGACCTGTTGAAACGTTGACTTGAACTTGGTCAACATTTGTACATCCGTTTGCACCCACACCTGTTACAGTGTAAATCTGAGATGCAGTTGGGAAGAAAGGAACGCCTTGGATTACGTTGTTTGTCCAAGTATAAGAAGCAGCACCTGTTGCGTTAAGCGTAGCGCCAGTTCCTGAACAAATAGTTTGATCAAGACCCGCGTTTACAGTTGGCAATGCCAATACAGTAATTGACATTTGATCTTGGTTTGTACAACCGTTCGCACCAACTACAGAAACAGTTAAAGTTTGCGAAGTTGTAGGTACAAACTGTGAGTTATTTGCATAACCACCTGTCCAAGTGAATGGGCTCACAACTGCAGTTGGAGAAGCCAATGTTGTTGTCGCATTCAAGATTACAGGTGTTCCCGCACAAATTGTTTGGTCTAAACCAGCGTTTACAAGTGGCTGTGGTAAAACGTTTACAATAACTACATCTTGGTTCTGACAACCATTGATGTTTGTTCCTGTTACTGTGTAAGTAGCAGTTTGTGTAGGGAAGAATGGTGTCGCATTGGAAATTGACAAGTTAGGGTGAGTAGTTACCCATGCGTAAGTAATAGCGCCTGAACCCGTTAATGTAGCCGGAGATGCATTACAAACTGTTTGGTCAACACCAGCATTTACTACTGGCAATGCGTTAACTGTCAATACTGCTTGGTCGTTGTTAGTACAGCCCACTGAGTTTTGAACATTTACTTGGTAAGTGTATGTACCAGGTGCAGTTGGTGTTACTACTAGTGTACCAGTGACGGGAGCAGAAATACCGCTATTTGCATAGTTAGTCATGGTCCAAGTGTAAGGAGCCAGACCTGTAGGAGCAAATGTTGCTGTCTGGTTCAAACAGATTGTTTGATCAACACCAGCGTTTGCTACCGGAATAGTAGAATATGTTATCAATACATCGTCTGTATCCACACATCCATTAACATCAGTACCAGTTACTACGAAGGTTCCTGTTGCACCAATTTGGAAAGGCACAGCGTTTGTTACACCCGTTACCGGGCCACTCCAAACGTAGTTTAATCCTGTACCAAACGTAGCTGAACCTGTAAGCGTAGCAGGCATTGTTGGGTTGTTTGAACAGATTAACTGATCAACACCCGCGTTTACAATTGGAAGTGGGTTGATTGTAATTGTATTGGTTGTTGAAGGAGTTGAACAACCTGTAGCAATGTCTGTCAATACAACATTATAAAGTGCTGTTGTTGGTGTGGTACCTGTATTTGATAATGTCAAAGAGCCTGTGGCTGCAGTAATTGCCGGCGTCGTGTTCCATGCATAACTATAAGCTGGTGAAGGGCCAATTATCTGAAGGTTCACTGCGTAATCTTCAGTTTCTCCCCAAGTATAGGTTCCACAAGAATTAATTGAAGCAATACTTGATGTTTCGACACTAACAACTCTCATAAGCGTAAGACCAGGAACAACTCCTGTTGTTGGAATTACAATTGTAGCCGTTGCTGTTTGTGGACCAACCACCGTAGCCGGCGAAGCGTAAATTTCTTCACCTGCATCTAGGAAGTCTCCATCTCTGTTTAAATCGATAAATACTTTTAAATTATTGCTAAAGTTTCCGCCACAAGTTCCAATTTGTACTGAAAGTGGATAAGTGTTGCCAGCGACAATATTTGGAGCCGGAACACTTGTTGTGTAATTTGAATAACGGCTATCCAAAGAGCCAGGGCCTGGAGCAAGGGTTCCACAAACAGAAGAATTGTTTAGTGTTCCAAAAGTGACATTAAAAATTTCTTCATCTGCTAAAGAAGTTGCATTACTAGGGCAATAACCTGTTGGAAGAGTTTGAGGACCCGTTACTAAACTTGTTACACTTAAGTTCACTTGGCTATTATGACAAGGTGTTACAGGAGTAGCAGTTGTTGCTACAACGTTTGGATTCGGATTAACCACCAGAGTTTGCTGAACTTGGTTGCTACAGTTAGCATTGGTTCCTGTAACTGTATAAACATAGGTGCCTGCAACAGTCGGCGTCAAAGATCTTGTCGCACCTGTAGAAGGTGCAGACATACCTGAGCCTGGATATGAAGCAGTATTCCAAGAATAAGTATAAGCCGGAGATGCCGGAGACGAAGCTGTCAATACTATATTAGCACCTAAACAAATTGCAGGGGTTACACTTGTTGCAATGTTTATTGCTGGTGGAGCTGTAACTGTTACAACAACAGGAACCAATGGGCTCAAACAACCATTTGTTCCGTTCTCGTTTACATAGAATGTAGTCGTTGAAGATACAATTGAAGGAAACGTAGATGGTCCTGCTGCAATAGGAGCGCGTCTGATTAAAATATCATCTAAGATAGAACCAGAAGTGATACCTCCCGAGCGTGAACGCCATACATATGCCCAGTTAGCTTTGTTCGCGTTAACAAAAGCTGCTGGAAGCTGAATGTTGGTGAATGCTGGCGTACCGTTGATTGTCATGTTCAAGACGCCGGCAGCGTTAATAGTAATCAAAACATTTGAAGTAGCGCCAATCCAAGCCGTATTTGGCAAGTATGCCAATACCCCAGGAGTTGTCGGAGTTTGGTTAGCTACATTACAATTGTACATGAGATAGATACCTTGTGTGTTCCCAGCATTTGTGTATGAGTCAAAAGCAATTTTCAATTTAGTTCCTGTACCATTTTCTGCATTTGGAACGGCTGCCAACGCATTGACGTCATCACCAAAGCTGAATGCCATACCGTCTGCAGTGTTTGCTACACCACCACCTGAATTGATATACTTAAATGAAATCTCATGAGCATTTGTATTTATACCCGAAGCATTTACTGTTAAGCCTCCACTTTGCGATAATGCATTTGGATGTAATACCAATTCTCCTGCTGTAACAGCAGCAACACCAGATAACAAACCATTTGTTATTGTAGAAGTAGAGAAGTTGTTTGTCCAGTATGTAGCAAGTGGGCCATAGTTCGATGCCTGTGCTGATGACGTGCCGGCTGCATCGGTAAACCAATTAAATGCACCTGTTCCGCCACCACCATTAACAGAAGCAACACTTGCTGTTGGAATCTGGAAACCACAATGTGTAGAGTTAGTTACAACTGGTGCAGTAGGTAATGTTAAAACTGTAACAGTTGTTGGGCTAGAGGTAACTTGACATCCGGCAGCTGATACAAGAGCAGTATAGTTTGAAGTACTCGTAGGAGAAACTGTTTGTGGGTTCGTTGTACCTACTGAAGTAGCACCACTAGACCATGCTACAGCAGTAATTGCTGGCACATTTCCTCCACCATTATTTGAAGAGACAATATTTAACATATAGTCCTCGAACTCACCCCATGAAGAAATGGATGCAACTGAAGTGATTAACAACTCTAGACAAACTACGCGCATACGTGTTTGGCCATTTAATGCTGTTGCTGGTATTGTAAATGAACCTGTAACAGTATGCGGACCTAGCTGGGTAGCAGCGGGTGCAAAAACCATCTCTCCTGCATCTGCAAATGATCCGTTTCTATTATAATCAATGAATATCGCCATTGAATTATTGTAAGAAGTCCCAGAAGTTAAGCTAGACATCGAAAAATTGTAAGACTGCCCTGCATTCATGGTATAAGGTCCAAAAGCAGTAAAGTTAGAGTACGAGCCCGGTGTTCCGGTTGCTGTTCCGATTGTTCCTACCAATGAGTGAATTGGAGTAGTATTACTTAATATTGTCGTTGACCCTTGTGTGATTGTGATTCCTCCAAAATCTTCGTCAAATAATGGAGAGTTGACACCAGGTACATTGTAGTTCACAGGCGGATTTGAACTTGCTAAACTAACATTCAAAGACGAAGACTGTCCATTACAAATTGTTGCTGGATTAGAAGTCGCAGCAGCAGTTATTCCAAGTAAAGGAGCATCGGCATAAGTTGGTCCGTTAAATAAAGTAGACGCAGCACCATTTGTTGCCACAACTGACCAAGTAACAGTTGCAGTAACTGGTGTTGCAACTGGAATGGTTGCTGTCCAGGTAGTACCACCAGTATTTGTCAAAGTAATGTTCGGTTGTGCTACACCATTAAATGCATAACTCAATACAGCAGAGCTTACTGTACTGGAAGATGAAATATTAAAGGTAAAGGCGTGCGTTGTAGGCGTACAAGATACAGCAGCTGATGGAACAGACGCGGTAATGGAAATTTGAGGTGCCGTTGTTACCCCATTAAATTCAAAAGCACCGCGATCTGGGGCAACACCTGTTCCGGTATAACCGGCATTTCCTGCGCGAACTACAGCTGCGTAGTCATTAGTAATTCCTGAAACCTGAATCGCTCCACCCTCAACTTGCGTATTGATTCCGGTAACCGGCCTCAAGAAGTCAGGACTTGATGGCGTCAAACTCACAAAGAAAGAACCAGCCGTAGGATAAACGAAGCTTTCTCCTGTAATGGTGTAAGTCTCGCGAGGAGTAACAGCGGCTACATAGTTCGCAAGCGTTTGCTGGATTAATGTCCCCTCCATGTAAATCACACGGCTTGCACTCGGAGTTCCCGCAAATAACATATTGTTATTGGAAGCTAGGTCAAAGTTATTCAACTGAGTAGCCATTGATCTTCTGAGGACTGCAGTAATACCTGTCCCTGAAGGTGTAGAAAGGTTAATAATAATATTGTTGCGCAATACTAAGTTTGCTGAAGTAGCTGTTGCATTTGAGGAATGGAAAATTCCTGATGTCGAAAAAGTTGCGCCGGTAGAGGAAGCATTCAAATAAATAGAGTTGTAATCTATTTGAATCGTACTATTTGCAGTTGAACTAGTTATTGAAATTCCACGAACAACATCTGCGGTTAATGAACTTGCTATTGGTGCTTTGACATCTCCGATTACGTTGTTGTATATTCTAATAGTACCCGCAGATGACATGACGTTAATTCCATAGGCTAAACCCGCAGCATTGTTATTTTGAATATTGATAAACTTATTTCGATAAAATTCAGCACCATTTGAACCAGATATTGCCAAGCCCCCAACAATTGATGTTGAGTTGTTGCTGATTCCAGATACTAAATTGTTGTATACTTTAGCAGCACCAGAGCTAGAAGCAAAGATACCGTATGTGGCTCCTGAACCTGTAATATTTGTTACTGAGTTGTTATATACCTCTGTATTCGCATTTCCTGAGGTAATAAAGATAGGATAAGTAAGTGCTGTACCGCGGTTCGTAATGTTATTGATGTTATTTCCAAAAGCTTGAAAAGAGTTATTTGCAGAAAACCCAGCTGTGGCATAAATACCGTAGAAAGCTCCACCAGTTGCTGTAGGACTAGCTAAATAAGATACACCACTAACCGTGTTATTTGAAATAACACCTCTTGCATCTAAATAACAAGCAAAAAATGACCCCCCTGTTTTAGGCACTGAAGTCGTAACCGTGTTATTAGAAACTGTATTTGTTAGGTTATTTCCTGTGATGTAGGCACCATATACAGCACCAGTAGTGCCGGTAAAGCCAAAGCTAATTGTATTATTTGACATCGTGGAAGATCCAGCTTCTGATCCGGTAGGATGAGACCCTGTAAGGTATAACGCCCAAGTCGACTGAAATGTAGATGTCGGGGCCTGAGCCAAAGTAACGGTGTTGTTATTGGCGGTACAAACTCCTTGCAAGCCTGAAATAGATAAGAAAACACCGTATCCGGTAGAGTTAAATCCTAAACCACCATTTAAAGTGTTATTGATAATGTTGTGATTTACTGAGTAGTTGTTGTAATAAATTCCATAAACCCCCCATGATGTGGTTGTTGATGCACCACCAAAATTTGAAATAGTATTACCTGCTCCTGCTTGGCCCACGATAATATTTCTATCAAAAAACGCAAAAGTAGGATCATTAAAGCCTCTTTGATATACACCACAATGCACATTTGTAATTGTGTTTCCTGTAATAGTGATGTTTTCAGATGCACCACCCATGGAAGTTACAAAAATACCAGTAGCTGAAGTAAAAGACCCCGATGCATCCATATTTGAAATGTTAATTCCGACAACTGTACCAGCTGTTCCTTTTAACATTGAAATTGAGCTATTGCTAATGGTTATGTTTTTACATGCATTGGTTGAACTTACTTTTCTTAAAAAAATACCGTTTTCAATTAATGCATTTGCAGATGTTAAATTGATTGCATTCCAAGTGATAAAATCACCACCTTCAATGATTATTATTCCATCTCCGTTTGCACCGATAGCAGTGGTGTTTGTTGCAACTCCGGCATCTGTTCTGGTGATCACGGGATTAGCACCTGTACCTGATTTTTGGAAAACAATTGGGTTAGCAGCCGTACCTGTTGCCGTAATAATGATTGGCGCAGTTATTGACTCTGTGTAACCAGATGCAACGTTGAACGTTACACCTCCTGTACCCACTCCCTGAGTGTTAAGGGCATTGACTGCCGCTGTAAGGGTAGCGTAGTTTCCTGGAATTGTTCGAACGCCGGAAAGCTGAGCTAACAAGTTGCTCGTACTCAATAGCATCAATACAACTGCAAGGATGTGTAGTGATTTAAGTTTAGTAGAAATACGCATTTTATAGAAGTTTTAAAATCTAGATTCGCAAATATATCGTTAAATATCTAAAAAACAAAAATTAAATTCTATTGACAATTTTTATGACTTTCATGTACTTTTGGAGCCATGAAGCAAGATAAAAATCAAATTCGCGCACTCGTTTGCGGTTCAACTCAAGGTATTGGCCTGGCCATTGCACAACAATTAGCTAAAGATGGTTTTAGTGTTTGTTTGACCGCCCGAAATGAAGAAAAATTACAACTTGCATTGGGGTCTCTCGATCAATCTCAAGGGCAGAAGCATCAATATTTTGTTTCAGATTTCTCAAATCCAGAAGGATTAAAACAAGCGATTCTCGATTTTACCTCAAAAAATGGGGGACTTCATATACTAGTCAATAATACTGGCGGACCTAAAAGCGGTCCCATTGTAGATGCAGACCCATCAGAGTTCCTCGCAGCATTTAACCAGCACCTAATCTGCAATCATATTTTGATGCAAGCTTTGGTTCCACACATGAAAGCTGCAGGCTTCGGAAGAATTGTAAATATCATCTCGACCTCAGTTAAGCAACCCCTTCCAAATTTAGGTGTGTCTAACACCATTCGCGGAGCAGTGGCTAACTGGAGTAAAACTTTAGCCAATGAACTTGGTGGGCACGGCATAACAGTAAATAATGTGCTTCCGGGAGCAACAAACACCCAAAGACTCACAGAAATTGCCAGCGTAAAAGCCAATAAAACCGGAGAATCTGTCGCAGAAATTTTAACAGAAATGGGGCAAGAAAGCCCTATGAAACGCATTGCAGAACCTGAAGAAGTAGCTGCTGCTGTTGCTTTCCTTGTATCGGCTGAAGCTTCCTATATTAATGGGATCAACTTACCGGTTGATGGTGGTCGTACCAAAAGTTTATAGTTAAAACCTTTTCTTTTTTGGTTTTTATAAAAATGAGTTTGGCGCTCTAGCTTAAGGCCTATTTATTTTTACGATTTCTTTTTTCTAGAAGCGAACGATATGCAAACAAAATCGGGAAGCCAAACAGCAAACTAAAGGCTAGCATATAGCCGCGTTTAGTCAAGTAAAAATCAACCACTTCGGTCATTTCTGAAGGTTCATAACCCATACCTAAAAAATAAGCTAAACTCAAAGGTGCCTGAAGAATATATTGCTTCCCTCCTCTTTCATAGACGATTTCGCCTTCAAATAAGTTTGGGCTAATGAAAATGAGTAGAAGGGCGATAATTAAAAAACTCAGGACAAAAACAAACCAAGGTTTGAGTAAGTATTGCTTCAATTGATTCATGTAGCAAAATTACCTTAATTCTAGCTATTTTCGCAGCGTTTGTTATGAAACAGATTGCTTACTTGTGTTTATCAAAAGGTTGGGGTGGTTTAGAAATGAATCAAATACGCAATGCAAAAGCCATGCAAGACCGCGGTCACAATGTGCTGATTTTAACATTAAAAAATAGCGCGACACTTTTAGAAGCTCAACAACAAAACCTACCTTATTATACGTTTGAAAAAAAACCAACCTATTACCAGTGGTTTTTTGCCTGGAAAATTGCTCGGTATTTAAGCAAGCAAAACATCAAACATCTTTTCTTTCGCAATAACCGAGAGATGAGCCTTGCAGCAAGTATCGCTTTTTTCTCCAAACAAAAAATCAAGGTCCATTATTTTATGGAAATGGCTCTTGGCGGAAGAAAAACGCAATGGTTCAGAACCCTACGCTATACTTATTTTAGTACTTGGAATTGCCCCTTGCCTTATTTAGTTCAGCAAGTCCAAGAAAATGCCCACACGAACAACAGCAAAATCAATTTGATCCCATCCGGCTTTCGTTTTTCAAGCAAAGCTGTTCAGGATCAGAAAAGTGCGCGGCTCCAACTCAAGTGGCCTGAAAAATCAAAATTGCTAGTTGTTGTAGGGCGCCTCGATCCAAAAAAACGACAAGACTTTGTTTGGGATATGTTTTCAAAAAGACAAGATAAAGACGAATACCTAGTTTTTGTTGGAGCTAGTACAGCAGATGAAGCGCCGGTGTTTGAAACAGATCTACACATTAAAATCAATGCACACCCTAAAGGCAAGCGCGTTATTTGGGCCGGTTTTCAAAAAGAAATGCAAGCTGTGTATGCCGCAGCCGATTTGATCATCATGCCTTCCGCTTTCGAAACTTTTGGCATGGCTACACTTGAAGCGCTCAGTATAGGCTGCCCCGTGGTTGGCTCAAATACTGGCGGAACCTCAGAATTACTTGAATTATACGGTGGAGGTTTAACTTTTAAAAATCAAAGTCAAGAAGATTTGTCCGAGCAAATCGATCAAGTATTAAAAGGTGCTTTTCCGGCGGTGAAAATTGAACAACTCAAACAACATTTCAGCTTTGAGCACGTTTGTGAGCAAATTGAAAATAAAGTGCTCATTTAGGTTTGCGCTCAATTTTGTTTAAATTCGTCTGATGGACCTCTACGCTTCCAAACAACGCTGGAAATTTTTACTCATTCTGCTTTCTTTACTGATCGTCGGGGCAAGCTTGTTTTATTCAAATCAAAGCATCCGTAAAATTGGTTCACGCGAGCGCAACAAAGCGCAACAATGGGCCATAGCGCTGCGCAAAAAAGCAGAACTCGTCGATTTAAGCAGCAAAATTTTTTCAGCACTCCAAGAAAAGGAGCGACAAAAGATGGAGCTCGTTGTGCGTGCCAATCGGACACTACTAGATGCATCAGATTTGAGTATGAGTCAAGATGTAGATTTTGCACTAGATATTATTGAAGCCAACAAAGACATTCCCTTTATTTTACTGAATGACAACGGGAGCATTTCTCAATCGAGAAATATAGATTCTACTATAGATAAAACCGCCATTGCTGCTTTAGCCAAAAAATGGGTTTCAGAAGGACGTTCTTACAAAATCCAGGTCTTTGAAGACATGTATATGACGCTTTGCCATGGCTTTTCAAAAGAACTTTTGCGTTTACAAGCACATTCAGACTCTTTGATTCATTCTTTTAATGCCGACCTAACCGACCAAAAGAATTTGTTGCCTGTTTTACTGTACGATCCTTTGAATAAAAAAGTGGTCGCCAGTAATTTGCCAAAGAAAGCATTGGCGCCAAAAAAATTAGCCCAGACAATGGCCGCAATGGCCAAACAGTATCCGCCAACAAAATTGACCTATAACGGAGAAGGCAAATTGCTCTTTTTAAAAGACAGTGAAGAAGTGCAACAACTGTTTTGGCTTCCATACCTTCAATTTGGTATCCTTGGCTTGATTGTCCTGATTGGTTATCTTTTGTTTTCCATGTACCGCAAGGCAGAACAAAATCAAGTGTGGGCCGGAATGGCCAAAGAAACAGCGCATCAACTTGGAACGCCGTTGTCTTCCATGATGGCTTGGGTAGCTTATCTTGAACAGCAAGATATTGACCCTATGATCCCAAAAGAAATGCACAAAGACCTAGAGCGTTTGGAAAAAATCACAGACCGCTTTTCTAAAATTGGCTCTGGGGCAAAGCTTGTTGAAGCGGATCTTGCTCAAACTATTGAAAACAATTTGAATTACCTCAAAGCGAGACTCTCACAGAAAGTGGATATCCAGTTTGAACTGAAGGGCGAACGGCCATTAATGGTGCAACACAATGCCTCCTTAATTGAATGGGTCATTGAAAATATTTGCAAAAATGCCGTAGATGCAATGGAAGGAATTGGTTCTTTGCGCATTGAAGTTTTAGAAGTGGCCGAGTGGGTGCATATTGATATTTCAGATACAGGCAAAGGCCTCACTCCAAAACAATTCAAAACCATTTTTGAGCCGGGTTACTCTACAAAAAAACGCGGCTGGGGGCTAGGACTTACGCTGGTCAAGCGGATTGTAGAAGAATACCATAAAGGCAAAGTGTTTGTTTTGCAATCTGAACCCGAAAAAGGCACAACATTCAGAATCAGCTTGCCACACTAGACCGCAAGCAAGATTATTCTAATTATCTTTACGACTCAATTTAAGACTATGGAATCGCTTATCCTGACCGAAGTTCGCAATCAAATTGCCTATATCACTATCAACCGCCCGCAACAGCTCAATGCGCTCAATAAAGATACCATTGCGGCCTTGCACGATGCACTCAAATTAGCAAATGATGATGCGGGTGTAAGAGCCATCATTTTAACTGGCAGTGGTGAAAAAGCATTTGTTGCAGGTGCAGACATCAAAGAATTTGCAGACTTCAATATTGCACAAGGCGGAGAATTAGCGCAACACGGACAAGCTTCTTTATTTGATTTCATTGAAAATTTATCGACGCCTGTTATCGCTGCCGTCAATGGCTTTGCATTAGGTGGTGGCCTAGAATTAGCGATGTCAGCACATATTAGGATTGCAAGTTCAAACGCAAAAATGGGTTTGCCAGAAACCTCACTTGGTGTTATTCCAGGATACGGAGGCACGCAGCGCCTCGCACAACTGATTGGCCGTGGTAAAGCCAACGAACTCATTTTTACAGCCGGCATGCTCAAAGCAGACGAAGCCCTACAATGGGGTCTTGTCAATGCTGTTGTAGAGCTAGAAGAACTCATTGGGCATTGCGAAACTATTGCTGCCAAGATTGTCAATAATTCACCTTTAGCTATTGCTGCAGCAATCAAATGTGTCAATGCTGGTTTTCAAGATGGTGTCAACGGCTATCATGTTGAAATTGAAGAATTTGGCAAATGTTTTGGCACCAAGGATTTCAAAGAGGGCACTACTGCATTTCTAGAAAAACGCAAGCCAAACTTCAACGCTTAATGGCTAACCCGATTCGGAAACTAGCTGGGCAAACTGCCATTTACGGCCTTCCATCAATTGTTGGGCGCTTGCTCAACTATTTACTAGTTCCGCTTCACACTTACTACTTCGCGCAAACCGCCGACTACGGTGTCATCTCTGAGCTTTATGCATGGGTGGCCTTTTTAATTGTGCTGCTCACCTTCGGCATGGAAACTGCTTTTTTTCGCTTTTTACAAAACGAAGGCGATAAAGAAAAGGCCTACAATACCGCTTTTTGGTCGGTGGTTGGGGTCAATATCGTTTTTTACGCCACCCTCTTGTTTTTTAATAACGACATCGCCAACGCCCTGCTTTTTGAGGGCCACAACGAATATGTCGTATTGTTGGGAAGTATCGTCATGATTGACGCCATTACTGCCTTGCCCCTTGCCAAACTGCGCGCCGAAGAAAAAGCCTTGCGTTTTGCGAGCATCCAAATGCTAAGTATCGGGCTCAATATCGGGCTAAACCTGATTGCCATGATTTTCTTTTTCAGTGCAGAACGCCCGGAAGAAGGCATTTTATTCATTCTACTTGCCAATCTTGCTGCGTCTTTAGCCAAGCCTATTCTGCTTTACGATTATATTTTTAAGGTGCGCTTTATTAAAGATTGGGCTTTGTATAAACGCATGTGGATCTACGCAGTGCCGCTCGTCATTGCAGGTTTTGCAGGCATCATCAATGAAACCTTCGACCGAATTTTACTAAAGCATTTACTCTACGACCCTTCCATACCTGAATCTTTAACTTATGCTGAATCTCAGGTAGGTATTTACAGCGCTTGTTACAAATTAGCCATGCTCGTCACCATTATTTTACAAGCATATCGCTACGCAGCTGAACCTTTTTTCTTCCGTCAAATGCAAAACCAAGATCGCAATACGGTCTATGTCAAGGTCATGAATCTTTTTGTAGCAATGGTTTGCGCGGTATTTCTAATGGTGAGCCTGAATTTGGACATTTTCAAGCACTTTATTCAGAAGGAAGCTTATTGGGAAGGCTTAAAAGTGGTACCCATCTTGCTCATTGCGAATGTTTTCTTGGGCATTTATTATAATCAAAGTATTTGGTATAAACTCAGTGGAAAAACCCAATATGGGGCCTATATTACCATTACCGGAGCGCTTGTAACCATTGCCATCAATGTTTATTACATCCCGAAATACCAATACATGGCCAGCGCATGGGCAACGCTAATTGTCTACGGGCTTCAAATGATCCTTTCCTATTTCTTGGGGCAGAAACATTTCCCGATTCCTTACAACCTTAAAAAATTCTTCCTTTACCTCGGATCAAGCCTTGTGCTTTTCTGGATCGGAAGCCAGGTTCAATTTGAAAAAAGTATTGTGAACCATTTTGTACACAACTTGCTCGTACTTCTCTTTATCGGCTTTGTTTTTGCCCTGGAAAAAAACAATTTGAAAGCAAGTAAAGGACACTAACTGAACTTTTTCTGCGTTAAGTTGTTTCTTTAGCTACCGAAACGCTTAACTTTGTTACTATGTCAAACCATCCGTACACACCCGGTCCACTACTAGCTCAAATTACCGTCCCGAGTGATTTACGTGAAAAGTTCGGACAAGAACAACTCCCTCAAATTTCCCAAGAGTTAAGACAATACATCGTCGATGTTATTTCTGAAATCGGGAACTCCCATTTTGGCGCATCCTTAGGTGTAGTGGAGCTTACAGTAGCTTTACATTATGCTTTCAATACGCCCCATGACCAACTTGTTTGGGATGTTGGGCACCAAGCTTACGGACACAAAATTTTGACAGGACGCCGCGAAAAATTTCATACTAATCGCAACAAAGGTGGGATTTCTGGGTTTCCAAAACGCTCTGAATCTGAATACGATACCTTTGGTGTAGGGCACTCCTCTACTTCAATTTCTGCTGCGCTCGGTATGGCGGTTGCCAATCATTACAAAGGAGAAACAACGCGTCAACACATTGCAGTAATTGGCGATGGCGCCATGACAGCAGGTTTGGCTTTTGAAGGGTTGAATCATGCTGGTTTTGAAAAAGACGCCAATTTGCTAGTCATTCTCAATGACAACTGTATGTCTATTGACCCAAATGTTGGGGCGCTCAAAGAATATTTAACAGACATAACTACATCACATACTTACAACAAGGTTAAGGACGAAGTTTGGAAGTTACTCGGAAAAGTTTCCAAATTTGGTCCAGATGCTCAAACCATTGCTTCTAAAGTATCTCATGCCTTGAAAGGCACGCTGCTCAAGCAATCTAACCTTTTTGAAGCCCTTAATTTTCGCTATTTTGGCCCAGTAGATGGCCACGACGTCATTGGTTTAGCAAAAATCCTAGAAGATCTAAAAGATATCCCTGGCCCGAAAATTTTACATTGCATCACCCGAAAAGGTGCCGGCTACAAATTTTCTGAAGAAGGTAATCCTACAAAATGGCATGCTCCTGGTGTCTTTAACAAAGAAACCGGTGAAATCGTTAAAATTGTTCCAAAATCACCACAGCCGCCCAAATATCAAGATGTTTTTGGTCATTCTATCGTTGAACTAGCCGAAAAGAACGAAAAAATCATGGGTGTTACGCCCGCAATGCCTTCGGGTTGTTCCTTGAATATCATGATGCAAGCCATGCCAAAACGCGCTTTTGACGTCGGCATTGCCGAACAACATGCCGTAACCTTCAGTGCTGGCTTAGCAACCCAAGGGATGGTGCCGTTTTGCAACATCTATTCTTCATTTATGCAACGTGCCTTTGACCAAGTTTTACACGACGTTGCTTTGCAAAACCTCAATGTGGTTTTTTGCCTTGACCGCGGTGGGCTTGTCGGTGCTGACGGAGCCACACATCATGGTGCCTATGACATTGCTTACATGCGCATGATTCCAAACATGGTGGTTTCCGCGCCTATGAACGAGGAAGAGCTGCGCAACCTCATGTACACTGCCCAATTACCCAACCAAGGCCCATTTTCTATCCGTTACCCACGTGGAAATGGCGTCATGACTGAATGGAAAACTCCTTTCAAAGAAATTAAAGTTGGTCAAGGAAGAAAAGTAACAGCAGGTGAAGATATCGCCATTCTAACCATTGGGCATCCCGGAAACTTTGCTCAAGCGGCTATCCAAGAACTAAAAGATTCAGGCGTTTCAATTGCACATTACGACATGCGCTTTGTCAAGCCGCTTGATACTGTTCTTTTACACGAAGTATTTGCTAAATTCTCAAAGGTCATCACCGTTGAAGACGGCTGTTTAATGGGAGGTTTTGGCTCTGCTGTGCTTGAATTTATGGTCGATCAAAAATATCAAGCAGAAGTCATCAGACTAGGCATTCCTGACGAATATATTCATCACGGAACCCAAGAAGAACTCTGGGCTGATTGCGGTTTTGATACCAAATCAATAGTCGCGACCATTTCGAAAATATTCCAACTCAACCAAGAAAAAAATCTGCAGCAACATATCGGTTAAAACCAAATTATTGTAATTTGGACCAAAACTTTAACCAATATCATGCAAAAAACGAACTACAGCGCTTTCGCAACGCTGATTGTCATCTTTTTCTTTTGGGGCTTTGTTGCCGCCAGTAATGACATCCTTATCCCTGTATTCAAGAAAGCACTAAATCTTTCACAAAGTAAAGTGCTCTGGATTCAAAACACCTTTTATGTTGCCTATACCGTAGGTTCCCTCATCTATTTTGCAGCATCTTCCTTACTGAAACGAGATTTATTCAACCGAATTGGTTACCGCAATGGACTTGCATTAGGACTTATTGTTTCTGCTCTCGGAACACTATTGTTTATCCCGGCTTCTTCAAATGGAGGATCATTCCCAATGCTGCTTGGCGGTTTGTTTATCGTTGGAATCGGATTTGCTTTCCAACAAATGGCTGCAAATCCACTTGCTATTCAAATGGGTGACCCAGCTAAAGGCAACGTGCGCCTCAGTATGGCTGGGGGCATCAATAATCTCGGTACAACCATTGGGCCAGTCATCGTTTCCTTTGCCATTTTTGGCAGCCCAAGCGGACCATCAGAATTAGATTTAAATGCGGTTCAAATACCTTATTTAGTGCTAGGTGCGGTTTTTGTCCTTGCCGCTTTGTTCTTTAAGTTTTCAAACTTACCAGATCGCATTGGAGAGGATAGCTCCAATGAGCCAGGCCAAGTATGGAGCACACTTCGCGAACCGCAAGTACTACTCGCCATGATTGCTATTTTTATTTACGTTGGTGTTGAAGTAGCAACTGCCAGCAACCTACCTGAATTTATGAAACAACATTTGGGCAAAAAAGAGAGTGAAGTTGCTCCGTTTGTATCGTTGTTTTGGGCCAGTATGATGATTGGTCGTTGGGCGTCTGCTGCTGGTGTATTCGAAAAATCAAAAACATTTAACCGCATGATGGGTGTCATTTTACCGCTCGTGGCATTTGGTATTTTTGCACTTGCGAATACTATTGGGGGCTCTGATATTTCCGCTCTAACGCCTTATCTAGGCTTGGTGTTTGTTTTGATTGCCGCTGACTTTATTTCAAATGGCAATCCAGTGCGTCAAATTGTACTTTACTCAACACTTGGTTCCTTAGCGCTAATCATCGGTATTTTTAGTTCGGGCTACGTGAGCGTTTTTGCCTTTATTTCAGTTGGTTTATTCTGCAGTACTTTATGGCCGTGCATCTTTACGCTAGGAATTGCCGGTTTAGGTAAGCGCACCAATACAGCATCAAGCTTACTCATTCTTATGATCATGGGAGGTGGTTTTGTTACTTTAGCGCAAGGCACATTGGCAGACGACAACCTCCTTGGTATTCAACAATCTTATTGGGTGGGCGTCGCTTGTTTTGCTTATTTGATTTATTTTGCAATTCGCAGTTCTGCTATTTTAAAAAGCAAGGGTATTCAAACTTTTGAAAGTACTGCAGCCGGACACTAAGCTTATGTATAAAATAGAATTCAACGACTTTTTTACTTCTGCGTTTTCTGTTGACTGCATCATTTTTGGCTACGAAGCAGGCGAAATCAAGGCGCTATTAATCAAAAGAGCAATGCAGCCCTATGATAATTATTGGGCTATCCCCGGGGATCTTGTTTACCCAGACGAAGATCTGCCAGTAGCTGCCGAACGTATTCTCAAAGAATTAACAGGCTTGGATCACATCCAAATGCATCAATCTCAGTCATTTGGTCATCCAAACCGACACCCGCAGGGACGCGTCATTACCATTGCACATTTTGCATTAGTTCGCATTGAGGATTTTCATGTGAAGGCATCCTCATGGGCCGACGACATCAGTTGGGTATCCATGAACGACATGCCTACGTTGGCTTTTGATCACAATCATATTCTAGAAAGTACCTATGAAATGCTGAAGCAAAAGCTTTTGAACGAGCCTGTCTGCTTTGATTTATTGCCCGAGCGCTTTACACTCAGTGAATTTCAACAACTCTACGAATACGCTTTCCAACAAGAAATGGACAAAGCCAACTTCAGAAAGAAAATTAAAAACATTCCGCTTATTGCGCTCAACGAAAAACAACAAAACGTCAAGCACCGACCAGCCAAACTTTTTTCTTTCGATCAAACAGCATTTACAGAACTTAAAAAGGACGTCGGGTCTAGATTCAATATGTAGAAATTTTGACTTATTGTATTTTTTACAATAATATTTGTATCTTCGGGTCTCGCTTTCACTCTAAAAGAAGCGTTAAACAGGTTAATAATCAGGAAACGGAGAGGAGTGTCTCCGTTTCTTTTTTTGTAAAACACTGATTTTCTGAACAATTACAATTGTTATTGTTCTTTTTACAATAATTAATTTTTTTCTATATTTATCCCACTCTAAAACTAAAACGACTATGATCAGAAAACTCGTCATGGCACTGCTGTGTTGCATCGGTGTCTCGCAAGTATATGGACAGGCCAAAACTGTTAGCGGAACCATTTTGAATGAACGCTCAGAAGGTATTCCATATGTCAAAGTGCTTGTAAAAAACACTAGTAAACCTGTTCTCAGCGACGCGCAAGGGATATTTCAAATTTCAGTAAGCAATCCAGATAGTGCAGTTTTGGTATTTACCGCGATGGGCTATGAAAAAATTGAATATCCACTACTCGGAAAGACCAACATAACTGTTTTACTTAGTGCGCAAGCACAAGACACCAAAGATGTTGTTGTGGTTGGTTACGGAACAGCAAAAACCAAAGAATTAACTGGTGCTACTTCAAAAGTAAAAGGTGAGGACATCGAAAAAATGAATATGACCCGCATGGATCAGGCCCTTCAGGGACAGGTTTCGGGTGTTACGATCTCAAGCAACTCGGGTTCTCCAGGAGGTTCATCAAATATTAGAATTCGTGGTTTGTCAACATTCGGAGATAATGACCCACTCATTTTAGTTGATGGCGTAGTCTATGATTCAGAAGGTTTGAATGCCTTAAACCCTGCTGATATCAAGTCTATTAACGTCTTGAAAGATGCCACAGCTGGTATCTATGGCGTTCGCGCAGCAAACGGTGTCATCATAGTTGAGACTAAAAATGGCGCCATTAATCGCAAACCGAGTATTGAATACAACGGCTATTATGGAATGCAACAAACTGCTCGCCGCCTTGATTTATTGACGGCAGAAGAATATGCTATTATTAAAAATGAGGCCTTTGCGTTTGGAGGTCAGGCCATGCCGTTTGCGAATACTAACCTTGGTACCGGCACAAATTGGCAAGACTCTGTTTTCAGCACAGCGCCTGTTCAAAGCCATAACCTTTCATTAAACGGCGGCACGCTTAATACGCGTTATTCCATTGGTTTAGGTTATTTCAACCAAGATGGAATCGTAGGTGGTGATAAATCAAACTTTGGTCGTTACAACGCCCGTTTGAATTTTAGTACAGATATGTCTGACAAACTCAAGCTCAATTCAGTGCTACTCTTCTCATCAGATATGCGCAGCACACTGCCAGAAAATGGCATCGGATCAGTACTTTACAATACCATTAATGCCTTCCCGAACGAACCAGTTTATAGTGGACCAAATACTTTCTCCTACATGGAAGAAGTCAGTGACATCATCAACCCTGTTGCTCAAATTCAGAATCAATACAACTGGAGTACTGCCAATAAATTTGTTGGAAAAGAAGAGTTTATCTATGAATTTAACGAGCATCTATCATTGACGAATCGCTTCAATTACAACTATGCAATAGTAGATGCCAAAGTATTTTCTCCGCTTGTTTGGTACGGTGATGGAAAGTATGCCAATACTGCAGCCAATGCAGACCTAGAGTCACCACAAGTGGAAATTGCTGATAGTATTTTTATAGATCGTGGAGCAGCTGTATACGAAGAGCGTTCTACTTTCCTTGATCTGAACTACGAGACGTTCTTGAATTATAATAAGACTTTTGGAGAGCATCATACCGTCAAAGGGACACTCGGTGCATCAATTTTTAGAAGAGATGGCGAGTCTTTGAGTGGCGTTGCCTTTGGTATTCCGAATAACTCCCTTGCCTATGCCGATATATCTGCAAACACTGCTCAAGGTGGATTCTTAAATAATACTAACTCGTGGGAATTCACTGAACGACTTGTGTCTGGCTTCTTGAGAGGTGAATATGCTTTTAAAGAAAAATACTTGATTTCAGGGATTTTACGTCGCGATGGTTCAAGTAAATTTGGCCCAAATAGTCGCTATGGTATCTTCCCAACTGTTTCTGGTGCATGGCTCATTTCTGACGAAGAGTTTTTCAAAAGTAAAAGCATTGATTTCTTAAAACTGCGCATGAGTTATGGTGTTTCCGGAAACGACCAAATTCCAAACTTTGCTTACCGCGCTTTACTTAACGGAGAAGGGGTTTATGTTTTCAATGACCTCATCACACAAGGTATTGCGATTGGGCGCCCAGCTAACCCAGATTTAAAGTGGGAAACAACACGTCAATTCAATGTTGGTATTGATCTTACTTGGTTAAAGGTGCTCAATTTCACTACAAACTACTTCGTAAAAAACACCTTTGATTTATTGTTCCAACCGGATGTTTCTGCACTTTTAGGGTCTTACGGACCAGGTGGTTTCCCTCCGATAATCAATGCGGGAGATGTTTCCAATAAAGGCTGGGAATTTGAAGTAGCTTACCGATCTGATGCCAAAAACCTTCTTCAAACCAACCTCAGTTTCAATTTTACCTCTATTAACAACCAGGTAGTGAGCGTACCAACGGGTGTAGAATACATCCCAGGGGCGAGCTTTAGTGTTGGTGGTGATGTCGCTACGCGCTTCCAAGAAGGTTATGAAATTGGGTACTTCTTCGGATACGAAACTGCAGGAGTATTCCAAACGCAAGAAGAAATTGACAACGCTGCCGTTGTTCAAGAAGGTGCTCAACCAGGAGACCTCATCTTTGTAGATCAAAACGGCGATGGGAAGATCAATTTCTCAGATGATTCTGACAAAACGTATCTTGGCTCAGCAATTCCTGACTTCACGATGGGCTTTGCTTTTAACTTCAAAATCAAAAGCTTCGACCTTTCCGGAAATGTTTATTCAGCAATTGGTCAAGAAATTATCCGCAACTACGAGCGCCAGCAGCCATATGCCAACCAATTGGCTTACGTAATTGACCGCTGGACAGGCCCGGGTTCAACAAACGAACATCCTCGTCTAACTACAGGCCCTACTAACAACAACCTCTTCTCTTCTTATTATGTAGAAGATGGATCATTTATTAGACTTCGCAATGTGCAATTCGGCTATACGCTTCCTGCAAGTGCAGCAAGAAAAATCCATGTGGAGACATTAAGAATTTATGTCGCGGCAAATAACTTCCTCACCTTGACGCGCTACATGGGCTTTGATCCAGATCTTGGCTCTTCAAATGTATTATCGGCAGGTGTTGACTACGGTATGTATCCGCAAGCCCGCTCAATCATGAGTGGAATCCAAATTAAATTTTAAGCTGAACGTCATGAAAAAACTGATTTTTACTTTAGCTACAATTGCAACTCTTGCTGTGTTGCCTTCTTGTGAAAAATTCCTAAATGTTGATCCGCCTTATGCGCAGGATGCAGAAAACTTCTTCCAAACCCCTGAAGATTACGAGCGTGCACTTGTTGGTGCTTATGACCTACTCCAAAGTTCTTTCCTAACGCTCTGGATCGGCGAAATTGCTTCCGACAACGCCATTGCAGGTGGAGAAAGCGTCAATGACAGCAAAGGCCTACACGACATCGATAACATGACTCATGGTGGGGTCAATGTTGAATTACGCAACGTGCTCAGATGGAACTACACGGGAATTACGCGTGCCAACTACATTCTTGAGCACAAAGACAACATCGATTTCCCGAGAAAAGCGCACATCCTTGCTGAGGCAAAATTCTTGCGTGCTTATTACTACTTTGAACTTGTGAAATACTTTGGTGACGTTCCACTCATCATTGACAAGCGCATTGGTATTGAAGAAGCTCGAACAATTCCGCGCTCTCCAAAAGCCGAGGTTTATGCCCAAATCGAAGCAGATTTAATTGCTGCTGCTGCTGTGTTAACTCCGGTTGCTACACAAAAAGGTAGAGCTACTCGTGGTGCAGCTAAAGCACTACTCGGAAAAGTTTATTTGTACCAAAATAAATTCACCGAAGCTGCTGCAATTTTTGATGAAATCATTGACTCAGGACAATATAGCCTCTACCAAGACTACAGCCAGTTATTTAGTGTGTCAGCTGAAAACAACAGCGAAACCATCTTTGATGTGGAATACAGTGGTCTTGAAGGTGGAAGCTATGGTTGTCTTATCTGCTTAGAAGGAAATGCAGCTGTTGGCTTCCAAGGTATCAGACAATACACTGGGCCTGTTTATGGCGATGGTAACTCTTACAACTTGCCAACCCCTGAACTTTATGCTGCATTCTCACCTATTGACCCACGCAGAGCTGCAACAGTTCTTGATATCGAAGCCTTTATTGCTGCTCAACCAAATCCAGCGTCTATCACCTACGCTATTGGTGCAGGTGGCCACACAGGCTACTACAACAACAAATACATCAAAAAACAAGGCGAAATTGGTTTGCCTGACAACGACCTCACAAGCCCAGTAAACTACCGAGTTTTGCGTTATGCCGATGTTTTACTCATGGCTGCAGAAGCGCATTATCAACTCGGAAATCCAAGCAGAGCAACCGCTTTAGTAAATCAAATTCGTCAGCGTGCAGGTATCCCCGGCGCATCAATAAATAGCATTGAGAAAGTATACAACGAAAGACGCCTAGAGCTATCTGGTGAAGGTTTGCGCTTTTTTGATCTCGTTCGTACGGGGCAGGCCGCACAATTTATCCCTGGATTTGTTGTTGGTAAACACGAGGTATTCCCTATTCCGCAGGTTGAAATTGACTTAGCCGGAGGAACATGGAACCAGAACCCAGGTTATTAATCTTTAGCAATTAAAAGCCATGAAAAATTTATTCTTAAGTATTCTGACCATCGCGCTAGGTTTAGCCGCATGTCAAAAATATGAACCCACACTTGGTGATCCGCCAAGCGCTGCAGACGCTGAGTTTACCATGTCGCCTTCAGCAGCAAATGTCAATGTGATTGAACTCAGTGCCAATAATCCTAACATTCAATGCGTTTGGGATTTTGGCAATGGGACCAAAGCTCAAGGACCAAACGTAACGGCAACCTATCCGTATGCCGGGACATACACGATTAAACTTACAGTTTTTGCTAAAGGTGGAAGCCGCAGTTCAAGTCAGGTAGTAACTATTGCCAACGATGATTTTACTTTGTTAAACAACCCTTACTACACCCTACTCACAGGAGGTGTAAATGGCCCTGGATACAAAATTTGGGTCATTGACTCAGCTGCTTCCGGGCACATGGGAGTTGGGCCTGACCCAGAGAGCGCACTTGGCCCCGTGCCAGAATGGTGGGCTGCCGGAGCCAACGAAAAACCAGGCTGTGGACTCTATGATGACAAATACATTTTCTATTTGAATGCATTTAAATTTGACATGATTACCAATGGAGATGTCTACGTGCACAATTCTTTGGCTGCTTCGTTTCCAGGTTCTTTTCAAAACCTTGCTGACTACACAGCGCCTTATGCTGATCAATTAAATGAGAGCTGGTTATTAACCGAAGGCTCTGAAACTACCATTACCATTTCAAATAATGCCTTTATTGGTTTTTTCACAGGTCCTCGCGTTTATAAAATCATAAGCTCTACAGACTCTACACTGAACCTGCAATACGGACATCATTCGGGTGGCCTAAAGTGGTATCTTAAATTAAAAGCCCTGCCTTAATTTATAAGAACTATATAAATTTCAAACAATGAAAATGATCTTATTTACCATTTTAAGCATTGCCTTAATGGCGTGTCAGCCTGATGTTGTTAAGCCTGCTGGCAAACCAAGTAATTTGCAGACACAATTAACTATTACAAATGGCGAAGTGCATGTGCAAGCCACGGCTGATAGCACGAATTTTTTCACGATTACGTTCTTTGATGTCAATGATACCATTACCGTAGAAAGTAAAGATGGTGAAGCCACACATATTTTCAATACCAGCGGAACCTACAAGATTCGTACACGTGCACATGTTATGCAAAATGATTTCATCGAACTCAATGAAGAAGTTTTGATTGAAATCAGTACTGGCAACTCTGGCGCACCAAACTCTGGGTATATTAGTCCGTTAAGTTATCCTGGTTATACCCTTGTATGGAGCGATGAATTTAATGGAAGTAGCCTTTCTAATGACTGGACCTACGATATCGGTACTGGAAGTTGGGGTTGGGGGAACAACGAACTTCAATATTACAAGCAAGATAATGCCGTGGTTGCAGATGGGTTGCTGACCATAACCGCTAAAAACGAAACATTTAATACTTCAAATTACACTTCTAGCCGACTCAAAACACAAGGCCTAAAATCTTGGAAATACGGTCGCATCGATGTGCGTGCTGCCCTACCTTACGGCCAAGGTATTTGGCCAGCCATTTGGATGCTTGGAGACAATTTTTCAACTATCGGATGGCCTGCATGTGGAGAAATCGACATCATGGAACTAATTGGTGGAGCAGGTGCTAATGACCGCACGGTTCACGGTACAGTGCACTGGAGCAATAATGGTTCGCACGCACAATATGGTGGTAGTAAAAGCCTTACCTCTGGTAAATTTGCTGATAACTTCCACGTGTTTTCTATTGTTTGGGACGCCAATTCCATTCATTGGTTACTAGACAACGTAGAATACCACAGCATAGATACAAGCCCTGCTGAAATGAATGAATTCCGCGAGAAGTTCTTCATTATAATGAATATTGCAGTAGGAGGAAACTGGCCAGGATCACCAGATGCTACTACCACTTTCCCACAAAAAATGTTTGTAGATTACGTTCGCGTCTTCCAATAAAAAACTCATGAAAGTATTGTCTTCTATTTTAGTACTAGTTATTCTTTTTGGATTTAACAGTGCTGAACAACTCTATTTTACAAATCCTACAGATAATGACATTGAAGCACTCATTGCCAATATGACTATAGAGCAAAAAGTTGGGCAAACCTGTCAAATTACGCTTGATGCCATTTATCAAACAGATGAAAAAGGGCAAGCGCTGAATCCGGTACAAATTGATCCAAAGAAGCTCGACGCAGCAATAAATACATATCATGTCGGTTCCATTTTGAATGTCGGGGCACATACCCTAAGCCGCGATGAATGGACATCGATTATGAGTGCTGTTCATCTTCCTTACCTCAAAAAAGAAACAAATATTCCAATTCTATATGGCATAGATGCCATTCATGGTGTCAATTATACCATTGGCGGCACACTATTTCCTCAAGAAATTGGATTGGCGGCAACATGGAACCCGGCTTTAGCTGAGCAAATGGGCCAAGTAACTGCCTATGAGTGTCGCGCTTCTGGTATTCCTTGGAATTTTTCTCCTGTGCTCGATTTAGGGCGTCAACCGCTTTGGTCGCGTCATTTTGAAACACTCGGAGAAGACCCTTACCTCTGTACCCAAATGGGAGCTGCTCTTGTAAAAGGTTATCAAGGATCTACAAAAGAAGTGGACAATTTTCATGTAGCAGCATGTCTCAAGCATTTTGTGGGTTATAGCGCAAGCTTTAGTGGCCGCGACCGCACACCAGCTTGGATTCCAGAAAAATACATGCAAGAGCTTTATTTGCCTGCTTTCAAAGAAGCGGTGGCACAAGGGGCGCTTACGCTCATGATCAATTCAGGTGTTGTGAACGGAATTCCCGGACACAGTAACTACCAGCTTTTGACGAAAACTCTCAAACAAGATTGGGGCTTCAAGGGCTTTGTAGTATCAGATTGGGAAGACTTCATTATGTTGCATACTGTGCACCGCACAGCCCCTTCATTGGCTGAAGCTGCTATTCAAGCATTCAATGCAGGTGTAGACATGAGTATGGTTCCATCTAATCCGCAGTACAAAACCTATTGCCAAGATATGGTTGCAGCAGTTAAAAGTGGAAAAATCAGCATGACCCGTCTCGACGACGCAGTTAGAAGAATTTTATACGTCAAAAAACAACTTGGCCTTTTTGGCAACCCCGCTCCAAACCTTGACGAATACACGCTTTTCGGCTGTGAAGACTTTAAAAACGCAGCTAAAAGTGCCGCTCTTGAATCAATAACATTATTGAAAAACGACAATGCTGCACTTCCTTTATCTGCTAACCAACGCATTTTAGTGGCAGGACCTGGTGCCAACAGCCTTAATATGCTCAATGGTGCCTGGACACACACATGGCAAGGCCTAGACACAAATTATAATACAAAAGGAGCTTTAACAATTTACAAAGCGCTTTCTCAAGTATTTCCTACAAACAGTATTTCTCATATTAAGGGTGTAGAACTTTACATGGAAAAAGACTTTGAGGCTTCAAGGTTCATCGATATCGCAGCCTACAAAAAAGCACTCAAGAAAAATGACGTGATCGTCATTTGTGTGGGTGAATTGCCTTCCACTGAAAAACCTGGTGACATTCGCAGTTTACAACTCGACGACAAACAAAAAGAATTGGTGCGCTTAGCCAAAGCTGCCAACAAAAAAGTCGTGCTAGTGTTGCTTGAAGCCCGTCCAAGAATCATTCAAGACATCGAGCCACTTTGCGATGCCATTGTACAAGCTTACTTACCAGGAGATCAAGGCGGGATTGCAATAGCAGAACTTTTTTCAGGAAAAGAAGATTTCAGCGGTCACTTACCTTACACATATCCTCGCTACGACGGTGTGATTGAATTCTATGACCACCCGCGCAGCGTTGACCGCTCCAAATCTGGAGATTTTTCGGCCTACAACCCACAGTGGGACTTTGGCTTTGGTTTATCATACAACCATGCACAAATCGGTAAAGCTAAATTTGAAAGCAAGAATGAAAAAGACGGAAGTTTTACAATTTCAGTAACGGTTAATAACCCTAACCAAAAAGTGGTTAAAACACTTGTTCCGGTTTATCTCAGTGATCTTTATGCAAGTACAAGCCCAGAAGGAAAAAGACTCATCGGATTTAGTAAAACAACCTTAAATCCCGGTGAAAACAAAACACTTTACTTTAAATTTGATGCAAATAGCCTCAAACGAATTGCAATTGATGGCCAATGGCGCGCTGAAAAAGGCACATTTGAAATAAGTTGTGGCGAAGGAAAGCTCGTTTTTGAATTGGAAAACGACATAAATTTCGAGTGATTATTAGCGCATTAGGCCTGATATTTCTTGCTTATTGTATTTTTTACTATATTTAACCCAAACTTTCTAATTTAGAATCTCTAAAACCCTTAAATTTTAACAACATGAAAAAACTGTACTTTTTGCTTTTTGCACCAGTTTTAAGCCTTACCGCTCAGGTAGAAGGAACATGGAAACTCGCTCCACAAGCGGGTGCACTCGGTGTTGGTCCTAACCTTGGCGATATCAGCTGGTGGTCTAACAGTGCTGGTGATGTCACCACACGTGCTTGTCTTTTTGACGACTCAATTAAATTCGATGCTAACGGAACCATGACTCATTATATGAATGGTAATACTTGGCTTGAAGGATGGCAAGGTGTTGCAGCTGAAGGATGTGGTGCTCCTGTAGCTCCTCACGTTGGTGGTGCTGCTACTTATGCTTATGATGCTACAGCCGGAACACTTACCGTTAATGGTTTAGGTGCACACATTGGTCTAGCTAAAGTTACCAATGCTGGTGAAATTTCAAATGGCGCACCTGTTGCTACATCAATTACTTACAACGTAGCTATCTCTAATGGTGGCAACACCATGACAGCAGACATCAATTTTGGTCCAGGATGGTGGCGTTTTGTTTACAACAGAACTGTTCCACTTGCTGTTCAAGATTATCAAGTAAAATTCCGTGTAGACATGACACAATACACAGGATCTTTAACTGGTGGTGTATTTGTAAATGGTTCATTTAACAACTGGTGTGGTACTTGTAACCCAATGACAGACATGGGTAACGGTAACTGGGAAGTAACCCTTCCTTTAGCGCCAGGTGCCATCGAATACAAATTCACAATCGATGGCTGGAACGCCCAAGAAGAATTTGATGGAACAGAAACTTGTATTGACCCAATTAACGATGGTTTCAACAACCGTTACCATGTTGTAGCTGGCGATATCAATTTACCAAATGTATGTTTCGCAAGTTGCGATGTATGTACTAACGACATCACTTTCAAAGTGGACATGAATGACTACGTAACAGGTGGTGGTTCTACTACAGCTGGTGTATTCTTGAATGGTACATTTAACGGCTGGTGTGGTACTTGTACACCTATGACTGACACTAACAACGATAACGTATGGGAAGTAACTGCTCCAATTGCTGCAGGAAACATCGAATACAAATTTACTGTTGACGGATGGAATGTTTCTGAACAATTTGTAGGTGGTGAATCTTGTACTGTAACTAATGGTGGATTCACAAACCGCGCTTATACTGTTACGGCTGCAGCTACAATTCCTGAAGTTTGTTGGGAAAGTTGCTCTGATTGTTTGGCTAGTGTAGATGAATTGAATAACACAGTTGCTATCTACCCTAACCCAGTAAACAGCATCATGACTATCAAAGCTACAGACGCTATGCAAAGCATCCGCATCCTTGACCTCACAGGTAAAGTAGTTGCAACAATTGCTGGTAACGGTCTTACTCAAGAAATCAATGTAGATAGCCTCAAAGCAGGTGTTTACACTATCCAAATTACTACTGCTGCTGGTAACAGCGCTAAGCAATTTGTGAAGAAATAAGAAGTTGATTGATGAAAAGGAGGGGTTCTCAAAAGGAACCCCTTTTTTTGTGCCCAATAATCGGTAAGCTATCCTTATTTTTGCAGCATGGATCACGATATTGAATTGCGCTTTCAAAAACTTCAAAAACACCTAGAAACAGATTTCGCCCCGGGGATGGATATGTCGGCGTTTTTGTTTCTGGTCGGAGTCAATGAATTAGGGATGGGGCACCAAACGTTTTCTAAACAACAAAAAATGGAGTTAATGCATATTGCTATCTGCACACTCCTCGAGCCTTATGGATATTATACTTTTGAAGGTAGAGATGCCGACTTGTGGCCACATTTTACACTTAATCAGCAACTTCCTTCGCTCAATCATCAACAACAACAGCACCTGCTTAAAGAAGCGTTACTTGAATACTTCATTAAAAATGATTATTACCAAGAATAATTCGAACCCTTTGCTTCTGATTCCGTAATTTTGTAGCAATGTCTGAAATGTCACTAAAAAAGCCGTCAAAATTCAAAACTTACTTGGTATTTACCAAGTTCCGTTTGTCTTTCTTAGTGATCTTATCTGCGCTTACCGGATATTTATTTGCAGGAGGCAAAGACCTCACTGAAATAACTTACCTCATGCTTGGCGGCACACTGGTTACCGGAGCTTCTAACGGCGCCAATCAAATCTGGGAACGCAACCTAGATAAAATCATGAACCGCACCAACAGAAGGCCCTTGCCAACAGGTGAAATGTCACTTCAAGAAGCCTATATAATTGTTATTTTATTTCTGTTAATCGGCACCTACTTACTTTTGCTCATTAATATGAAAAGTGCCGTATTAGGTTTACTTGCCTTTGTGAGTTATGTATTTGTCTACACACCCCTAAAGCAAGTAACTCCTTGGGCTGTTTTCGTGGGGGCATTTCCTGGGGCTATTCCGCCATTCCTAGGTGCTATTGCTGCCACAGATGCTTTTGGTTTTATTCCTGGTGTACTATTCTTTGTTCAATTTACTTGGCAGTTTCCGCATTTCTGGGCCATTGCTTGGGTGCTCTATGACGATTATAAAAAGGCTGGTTTTTCTTTATTGCCCTCAAAAGAAGGCAAAAGTAAAGCTTCGGGTTTCCAAATTATGGCTTACTCTCTTGCACTCATCCCATTCAGCCTCATGCCTTGGTTGCTTGGTTGGACAGGTGTTGTCACACTTATTAGCGCCACTTTATTAGGCATTTGGTTCTTTTATTTGTCTTATAAATTATATCATAGTTGTGAAACTGCCGATGCGCGTAAACTCATGTTCGCTTCGTTTGTTTATTTACCGATCATCCAATTCATTTATGTGTTTGATCGCACCGATAATTTTATTGAAATTTTAAATAAACTGCCATGAATAACGATCTAAAACCAGAAGTCAAAGAGAAAATGAAGAAAAATCTCGTTTATGTCGGGATCTTCAGTATTGTAATGCTCTTTGCCGGCCTCACCTCCGGATATTATGTATCAATGGGGAAATCCTTTTGGCTAAAATACTCAATGCCTACTGGGTTTTACCTCAGCACCCTCTTTATTGCATTGAGTAGCTTGACTTTTTGGTTCGCTATTCAAAGTGCCAAAAAAGACCGTCAGGGGCAAATCAAACTAGGCATGGCCGCAACCCTCATTTTTGGGCTTGGGTTTGTTTATTTTCAGTTTCAAGGTTACCAACAACTCATTCAACAAGGAATTAACCCCGTTAATGATATCCTAGTTACCAATGGCCGCTACGGAGATTATTACGAAATCAAATATAATGGCCAATTGGTGGCTGTCGATGGGAATGAATTTCTCATTAATGGCAAACCAATGAATGATAACGACTTTAAAGAAGTACAAAGTTTCTTTAAGCAATTTGAAAACTCAAATCGTTTAACTTCTTTGCGTCTCAAACAACCCAATCAAAAAATTGAACTCTTTTACAACGGTAGTCCTGTTCTTTACAAATCAGGAAAGCTTTATGCAAATGACAGCACACAATTTACCTATACAGATGAATTGCGCTTGAATGAACTTTCACTCAATATCCGCGATAAACGTGGTGATTTCTTTGCAAGGGGTCAGTACGGAAAAGATTTCACTATATATTATTCAGGAAAAGAATTGCAATACGAGAACCGACAATTGAAATACAATGGCACTGTCTTGAAGCCACACCTCATGCTCAGCGCTATGCAATCTGCTGATTCCGCTTCTTCTTACTTGTATCTCATCACGTTCGTACATTTGCTTCACGTAATCATTGCAATACTTTATTTACTAAAAGTTGCAATTGCTTCATTTTCAGGTAAATTCTCTTCACAAAACCACCTATCACTTCGCCTAAGCAGTATCTTCTGGCATTTTTTAGGTCTATTATGGCTCTATTTACTCGTGTTTTTGATTTTTATTCACTAAACTTGCACAAAAATTTTTCATTAAAATGGCCGGACATTCTGCACAATTAGACGCCAAAACGCTTTGGGGAGGAAAAGAATCCCCTTTCCAAACAAGTTATGGTAAATTGATGATGTGGTTCTTCCTTGTGTCGGACGCACTTACATTCAGTGGTTTATTAATCGCTTATGGTTTCACCCGTCATGGAGCTCAAGATGCTTGGCCTATCGGTGAAGAAACCTTTAACTCCATGCCTTTCTTAGGTCATGGCTACCCGTTACTTTATGTAGCCCTCATGACCTTTATTCTCATTGTATCCTCCGTAACTATGGTGCTTGCCGTAGAAGCAGGTCATCGTATGGATCGCAAAGGCGTAACCAAATGGATGATTGCTACCATCATCGGAGGTTTCTTTTTCTTAGGATCTCAAGCTTGGGAGTGGTCCCACTTTATCCACGGTTCTGAGTTTGGTAAAATCGAATTAGCCGATGGTTCTGTTGCCATAGTAAAAGGTCATTTCGGCGAACTTGAAAGTTTCCAAGTACTCGAAGCTGGCAAAAAACACAAAGTCGGAGCTATTATCAAAGACGACTTAATGCACCAATATCAGCACGCTGCTGAAAAAGGTCACTTAGAAGCTGGTAAAATTCATTTAGCTGATGGTTCTGTTGCTAAAATCAATAAGGCTCATGACCACGACATGAAGTTAATCATCAAGAAAAGTGGTAAAACCTACAAAGTTGGTGGTAAAGAAATCGAAGGCAAACAAGCTGAAAAACTTTACTATGAAGCACTTTACTCAGGTGAAGAAAATCGTGTTGTTTACGGAGCTAACATGAAGCAAAACGAATATGGGCCACAACAATACGCTCAATTCTTCTTCTTTATTACTGGTTTCCACGGTTTCCACGTATTCTCTGGTGTAATTATTAACATCATTATTTTACTTGGTGTACTATCTGGTACTTACCACAAACGCGGACACTACGAAATGGTTGAAAAAACCGGTCTTTACTGGCACTTCGTCGACCTCGTATGGGTCTTTGTATTTACTTTCTTCTATTTATTGTAATTCTCCAAAGCTTAACAGATCATGGAAAGAGACGACTTAATTGAATACTCCTTACAAGGACATCACGACGAAGCTACTGGTAAGAGCATTCGTCAAAAAATTTACAAAGTAACCTTACTTCTTACGATAATTACTGTTGTTGAAGTATTTATTGGTGCAAGCATCAAGCAATCATCAGACTGGTGGACTACCGTAAAAATCATCTTCATCTTGCTTACGATATTGAAAGCAGGATACATCGTAATGGTATTTATGCACCTCGGTGACGAACGCAAATACTTACGCAACGTAATACTTATTCCCTATTTCATTTTTGTTCTTTACCTCATCTTTATCGCCCTTTGGGAAGGTACTGCAGTAGGAAGCGCTTGGGATAAAATGTTTCCATGAATATGAACGAGAAAGCTCCGAGCCGCAGTAAAGGCAGATCTATTTTAGCACTGACTTTAGTTTTTGGCCCAGCGCTTTTTCTCATCTTCATGGCGACGCGTGGCTGTGACCACCGTTTTAAAAAATTAGCAGATTATGGGTTGGTGCAAGCACCAACCTTTACTGTTTATAACCACCTCGGTAAACAACAAAAAAATCTCAAAGATTACCAAAATCAGGTAGTACTAATCAATACCTTGCAAACCACCTGTCCTTATGACTGCGGTCTTGCCTTTTTCCCCCTGACACAAAAAATCTACAAAGATTTACGTACCAACAAACGAAAGAAACTCAAGCAAGTGCGCATGCTATCGATTGTTGTTGATTCGCTTGGGAATCCTGTTTCTGAAAAAGAGCTCTTAGATATTCAAGATATGTTGCGCAGCACTGTAGAAGGTTATGATCCTGAGCTTTGGCAACTTGTCATTGCAGATCCCAAAGACTTTTTCAACCACAAGAACAATGGCGTAGATCTTATTGTTAGAGATAAAAAATACTTTGGCGGTGTTTCTTATAATGAACTGATCATGTTACTCGACAAAAAAAACCACCTCAGAATGGTTTTGAATGGTCACACAGAAGGCATGATTCGAACAATGAAAGAACACCTTGGTCTTCTCATGAAACAATATGACAAAGCTCGCGCAAAACGTTAGTTTTCTTTTCCTTTTTTGCTGTTCATTGACCATACTAAGCTCGTGTCAGGAGGAGCATGTCAAACCACTTCCTATTCTAGGTAATTACGACCTCAACTATAGCCTCAAAGATGGCAAACAAGTCATTGATACCATTTACCGAACTATTCCGGATTTCCAATTCTTCAATGAAGATTCCATACTTGTCAGTAAAGCGACCTTCAAAAATAAAGTTTGGATAACAGAGTTTTTCTTTGCCACGTGTCCTTCCATATGCCCAATTATGAATACGCAGCTTAAAAACGTTGAAAAAGCCCTACAGCGCTATTCAAAAGACCTGCAATTCTTATCATTTACCATTGATCCAAAGCACGATACACCGAGTGTATTGAAAGCTCATAAACAAAAACTGGGTGTTCAGAATAAAAATTGGGCATTTCTAAGCGGAAATGAAGCCTTTACGCACCAACTTGGCATAGAACACTTTCTTATTTTTGCCGGTCGGGAAGATGAAGCACTTGGCGGCTACGCACATTCTGGTGCTTTTACACTCGTCGATAAAAAAGGACAGGTGCGGGGCGTTTACGAAGTGGTGCAACCTGACCTCAGCGTCAATACAAAAGAATACCAAAGATTAATCAAAGAAGCTAAACAACTATTTCAAGATGAATACAATTACACCAAAGAATAACTCAGGGCTCAGAAAATGGATTATTGCCATTTCTATTGTCATTCCTATTGCTGTGGCCGCACTTTTTGCTATCAAAATTGAAGGCGTTGACTTTTCGTTCTTACCGCCTATTTATGCCGGTATTAATGCTGCAACTGCAGCCTTACTCATTATGGCCTTAAGATTTATAAAGGCAGGGAACGTTCAACTTCATCAAAAAACCATTCAAATAGCGCTTGTGCTGAGTGTTTTGTTTTTGCTATGTTACGTTGCTTACCACATGACCTCAGATTCCACGGTCTATGGTGACTTAGATGCCAACGGTCAACTAGATGAAATTGAAAAATCAGCAGTAGCTTCTACCCGATTAGCATATATTGTTTTGCTTTTATCGCATATCTTTCTGAGTGTCGCTGTTATTCCTGTGGTACTGTTTACCTATTTGCACGCTTGGGAAGGGAACTACCAAAAACACAAAAAATGGGCAAAATTCGCTTTTCCTATTTGGTTATATGTCGCTGTAACCGGTGTCATTGTTTATTTCATGATCTCTCCATACTACGCTCACTGATTTTTAGTTAACTTTAATCTAAAATCATACACCATGAGCTTAGCTTACTTACACCTTCTTAGCAATCACCTGCCTATTTTAGGTTCTTTATTTGGTGTTTTACTACTTTTTATTGGCTATTTCAAGCCTTCCTTACAAACTGCTTTTAGTGCTTATTTCTTGATGGTTATTAGTGGTATTGGTGGTTTCATCGCGTATTTCACCGGAGAGGCAGCTGAAGAACACATTGAAGAACTTCCTGGTATTTCACACAACCTCATTCATTTGCACGAAGAAATGGCTGAAAACACACTCATATTTATCTTTTTGCTAACTGCGGCAGCGCTGCTTGGGCTGTGGTCACAACAAGCTAAGTGGGAAAAAGCAAAGCAAATCCAATTATTTGTCATGATCGTAGGCATCATTGCATTTATCCTTTTCGCATTTACCGGTTATTTAGGCGGACACATCAGACATGGAGGATAATCAAGAAAGCAAACAACATCGCTACGACAAAGCGTACTTGCGCCTAGCCGCAAGTTGGGCAAGGCTTTCTCATTGCCAGCGCAAACAAGTCGGGGCAATTATCGTTAAAGACGCCATCATTATTTCTGACGGTTACAACGGTACCCCAGCAGGCTTTGACAACTGTTGCGAAGACGAAAACAACCAAACACATTGGTACGTCTTACATGCCGAAGCAAATGCCATTCTAAAAGTGGCCAGATCTACCAATAATTGTAAAGACGCTACCTTGTATCTTACACATTCGCCATGTAAAGACTGCAGTAAATTGGTATTACAATCTGGCATTACTCGTTTGGTCTTCCAAGAAGCCTATAAAGATATCTCTGGTATTGAGTTTTTAAAATCTGCAGGCCTGCAAGTTCAGCAAATTGAAAATATAGACGATGTCTGAGGAAGGTCCTAAACCCTTATATTGGCTGCCTGCGCTGCTCACTTTTGTTGCTGCCATTGGTCTATGGGTGGGGTCCGAATTGCTCGGGTCAAATACCATGAACAGCAAAGAAATCCAAAAGCTTGAGCAAATCTTTGAGTTGCTCGACAACCAATATGTAGACAAAATCAACAAAGAACAAATCTTTGAAGAAACCATTTCTGAGCTGCTCCACAAACTAGACCCACACAGCAATTACGTTTCAGCTAAAGACATCAAGTTGCTCGACGAACAAACGAATGCCTCATTTGGAGGTATTGGGGTTCGTTTTTTACTCTTCCGTGATACCATTTGCATCACCCACGTAAATGAATTATCTCCTGCACAATTAGCAGGGCTTCAAAGAGGAGACCGCATTGTAGCCATTGAAAACAAAGCCGCTTGTGGAAGCTTCATGACCAATGAAAAAGTCATGAATCGCTTAAAAGGCGCGCCAAACACCAAGGTGAACGTTACCGTTTACCGAAACGGGAAAAAATTAAAGAAGACGCTCACAAGGGGCATTATTCCGATTCAAACCGTGAACTGCTCCTATTTAATTGCCAAAGAAGTAGGTTATATAAAAATTGCCCAGTTTTCGGTGCCAACTGCCAATGAATTCAAAGCAGCTGCAGCCCGCTTATTGCAATCAGGCATGAAAAAACTCGTGCTTGACCTTCGTGGTAACGGTGGCGGAACCATGGAAACCGCTATTCAAATTGCCGATGAATTTTTACCAGCAAAGCGCGTTATATTAAGCTCGAAAGGTTTACATAGTGCTGAAAAAAAATATCCTTCTACAGCAGGCGGCTTGCTTGAAAACATCAAAGTAGTCGTACTCATTGATGCACAATCGGCTTCAGCCAGTGAAATTTTAGCAGGCGCATTACAAGATAACGACAGAGCTACAATTGTCGGTAGAAGATCTTACGGCAAGGGGCTCATTCAACAAGACAAGCGCCTCAGCGATGGCAGTAATATCCGCATCACTATTGCGCGTTACTACACGCCTTCTGGCAGATCTATACAAAGGCCTTACAAAGAAGGTTATGAAGCATACAAAGAAGCAGAAGAACGCGCATATGCCGATGAATACTTCAAGCCCGACTCAAGTATTTTTGTCGACTCTTTGAAATATAAGACTCGAAAAGGACGAACCGTTTATGGTGGCGGTGGTATTATGCCGGATGTCTTTGTGCCTGGTGACACAACTGGCACATCAATGTATCTTACTGAATTGCTTTGGGCTGGCGCCTTTAATGCCTTTGCATTTGATTACTTGAATCAGCACCCGCACAGTATGGGCCTGAATCAATTTATCAATGAATTTCAAGTTAATGATGCTTTGCTGAAATCCTTTACTCGTTTTGCGCAGAAAGAGTTTAATATTGTGTTTCAAGCAAATGAGTTTGCGCATAGCAAAAAACGAATTGCCCAGCATCTAAAAGCTGAAATAGCGAGTCATCTGTTTACAGAAAATGGATATTACCGGGTGGTTAATGCCCAGGATAAAGAGATTCAACGCGCGCTTAAGCTATTGTAATTTATTTTTTGTCAGTTAAAAAGACCGCAAAAATAATTCCTAGAATAGTAAGAACTGCGCCTAATGCCCACCAGAAATTAGAATCAAATTGTGCTAGTGCTAACATGGCTTTCCGATTTTGTTCTCTTAAGTTATCTCTAAAATTGTACCAAAATTACAAAGATGAACAAAAACCTATTTTCACTGAACAAGTTGGTCCTTTGATAGAATATAATAAGCTATTTAGTTATTCTTGAGCCATTTATAATGCCAATCGTGTGCAAGCAAATAATAGGTGCCAGGAGGCAAACGCTCCAAATTATAATTTGACTTTCCTTTTTCAGTTCGGAGCACTACTTTTCTATTGATGTCGACCAGTGTCAAAATTTCATTGAATGATTCAGGTAAATGCAAGGTGTTATCATAAAAGTAAAATCCGGGAGCAAATGCTTCTATTTCTACTGCCATGATATCCTCGACAGACCAACTGTGAAGCTTGGCCGGAATTGTAATTACTGAACTAATTTGTTCACTACTGATAAAGCCCGTGTTAGGGCCAGTTAAGCAAAGGCCTTCTGTCTGACCTAAGCTAAGTGCCGAACCCAACTCGATGCGCATTCTGGTACCATGAAAGAACCCAACAGGAGCAGACCAAAACTTCCACATGAATGAATTATACAGACCGCTACTCAATTGCTTATAGCCTAGCAAATAAAGTTCATTGGTGTTCTGATCGTAAGCCGCATCGGTTATAAGGCCATCTACTTCAAATGAGTCTACTAATTGAGCGGCAATTGTGTCTTGCCAAGAGCTTGGTAATACATAATGTTTTGTCCAGAGATTTTGCCAGTTTTTTGAAAAAATATGGAGTGAATCATTTTTGAACACAACCGCTTCTGCATCAAAATTATGTGCGTTTACTGGCAAAAGTCCTGGGGCCTGATCGGGGTAGAAAAAGGTAGCTTTAGTCGCAAATAAAGTATCTGATGAACTGAGTGTTACTCTTGGAATCTGGTATACATCAAAAAATTGGCGATTGCCCATGTTATTGCCAAAGTCCATGATAAATAAGTCACTTGCAGACGCACACAAGGCTTCCCAATCGACATTTTGAGCATTGGCTACAAACCAAGTTTGAAGGGTTTGACCATTTGTGGGGCTCAAGGCTTTTAGTTCAGGCGCATTGCCACTGTCATTCATTGAGAATAGGGTATCACTTAAGAATACCAAACCCGAACTCTCTTCATTTCCTTGGCTTAAATTGGCAACAAATTGAGGAGAGATCGCTGTGGTTGGCAAGGTAACGCCTTGTTGCGCACTCAATAAAAATGCAATGCAAATATTTACAAAAAACAACAGGGCCTTCATTACAATAACTTCCCTGACCAATTGGTTTGTTCTTCGTCAGTCACTAAATTGAGTTCGTGTAGGGTTTCAACTACATGTTGAATGTCCTTTTGATTGACTTCTAACTGATCAGACCACTCTGTTTTAGATAACCATGTGGAAACCTCATCTTTTTTGAGTGCATAACGCCATGCTAATACCTCAGCAGCATCAGCACTATTTTTTAGTTCTTGAGCTCTTTTTTGAATGATTGGCAAAATGGCCTGAAGTAGTGGGGCCTCCTGCTGAAGTATTTCAGTTCGGACCGCAATTACAAAGCATGGCCAGGGTGTCAAAACTTCACCAATACGCTTGCACTTACCCTGATCTACAAATGGTTGAGTGGTATACTTCTCCCAGAGAAAACCTTGTGCTTCATCATTGTTTAAGGCCCACAAACCACCATAGACGTCGCCAACAACATTGAAACTGAGCGCTGTTGGGTCCCAGCCTTGTTGTTTAGCAAGCACATAAGACATCAAATGCGAGCCCGAGCCTTCTCTTGATATTGCGAAGGTACTGGCGTCTAGGTCCTCAAGTTGATTGATCCCTTGATTGACCGGAACATGGACGCCCCAAATCAAAGGCGTTTGTACATAAACCGCGATGATTTTCGCATCAAGACCTTTTAAAATAGCTCTGGTGATTCCTTCCGTTAAAAGTACAGCAATATCTAAAGTTCCGGCCTGTAAACCTTTGATCATTTGCCCTGTTCCACCAGTCATGTCTGACCAATGTAACTCAATACCCGCAGACTTAAATTTACCTTCTTCAATAGCAAGCCTCCAAGGTAAATTAAAGTGCTCTGGTACACCACCAATTTTTAGTCTTTTCATAGCTCTTGCTGATTGAAATACTGACGATCGTATAAGTTTTTGTAGTGCGCATTGAGCGCAATAAGTTCATCATGGGATCCTTGCTCAATAATTACGCCTTTTTCCATGACCACAATGCGATTGGCCTGTCTGATCGTTGACAAGCGGTGTGCAATAACGATAGAGGTGCGGCCTTTTGTTAATTTTTCAGTGGCGGTTTTAATGAGCATTTCACTCTCTGAATCGACACTTGAAGTGGCTTCGTCAAGTATAAGTAGTTCTGGATTATAAACAAAAGCACGAATAAACGCCAGCAATTGTCGCTGCCCCACAGAAAGCGTGCCACCTCTTTCGCCGATTGGTTGCTCATACTTAAGCGGCAACTGATCAATGAAATCATGAGCACCGACCGCTTTTGCTGCTGCAATTACTTGTTCATGAGTAATGGAAGGGTCTCCGAGGGTAATATTGTTAAAAATGGTATCTGAGAACAAAAAGACATCTTGCAAAACAATGGCGATATGCTTGCGCAATGTTTGGAGCGCAATCTCTTCAATGGGAATGTCGCCAATAGTGATTTGCCCCTCTTGATGCTCATAGAACCTCCCCAATAAATTGACCAGCGTTGTCTTGCCAGATCCCGTCGCACCAACTATTGCTACAGTTTCACCTTTTTTAATCGTGAGGTTGAGTTGCTTCAAGACCGGTTGACCTTCTACGTAGGCAAATTGAACGTTTGTAAATTTGAGGTCTTGATTGAAGTCTATTTCTGTGTGCTTCCCGTCTGTTTGGATATCTGTTTGTTCGTCAAGGACGGCGAAAATGCGCTCGGCTCTAACAGTTCCTCTTTGAAGGACATTAAACTTATCGGCCAACATACGAATAGGCCTGTACAATTGACTGATCCAAAAAACAAACGCAAAAATTTGCCCAAACATGTTGCGCACTTCTTGGTCTGATTTTCCAGCAGCTTGAATAGCCCCCCAAACTAAAAGTGAAGCAATAGACAAGGAACTCAGCAATTCGACTAGTGGAAAAAAGATAGAGTTTGCCCAAACGGCCTTGATATGTGCGCTACGATGCGCTTTATTGATTTGGTCAAACGTATCTGCTTCGTTTTTTTGACGATTAAATAACTGAACCAAGCTCATGCCCGTTAGTCTTTCTTGAACAAACGTATTGAGTTTGGTAACCGCAACTCTTTCTTGCTGAAAACTACCTTTCATAGCACGTGCAAAAATCCGGGTCGACCAAATCAAAATAGGCACGGGAATGAGCGTCATAAGTGCCAATTGCCAGTTGGTCAAGAACATAAAAAGAATGATCAGGGTTAACGATAACAAGTCAGCAGCGATATCCATGACGCCTGATGAAAACACCTCTGTGATGGCCTCCATATCCGATACAACGCGCGTAACCATAGCGCCAACAGGGTTTTTATCGAAATAAGCCACCCTCAATTGCATAAAATGCTGTATTACCTTTTTGCGAAGATCTCTAATAACCGACTGTGCCAATAAATTTGAAAAGTAAGTTCCGATGACTTGCAACAAAGCTTCTAACAAAAGCATAAGCAACACCAAAAGGGAACCCAATAAAAGCAAATTTGCATTTTGATTTTTAACGAGGTAGCGCTCAATGATCTGGCCGATAACGTAAGGTCTGGCAGGAGATAACGCAGCTAATAGAATTGTAGTTGAAACCGCAATTATTAGGTATTTTCGGTAGGGTCTTGCATAGCTAAGTAAGCGTTTGAACAAGGAATATTGCAGCTTTTCACTCATTTGTTTACAAAATTACTTCTTAATTCCTTACCTTTGCATCCAATTTCAATTAAGGTGGGCGTTAAAATTTTTGCTGGACGAGCTTCTGAACACTTAGCTTCTCAAATTGCTAAGTCTTTTGGTACGCCTTTAGGCGACGTTAAAGTAAGCGTTTTTTCTGACGGAGAATTTCAGCCTTCGTTTGAAGAAACCGTGCGTGGTCAAGACGTCTTTATCGTTCAATCCACCATGCCACCTACTGAAAACCTCTTTGAATTATTACTTTTAGTAGACGCCGCACGTCGCGCTTCGGCACGTAAAATCATTGCCGTGATTCCTTACTTCGGTTTTGCACGCCAAGACCGCAAAGACAAACCAAGAGTTGCTATTGGTGCCAAACTGGTTGCCAACATGCTTATGGCTGCTGGCGTTGACCGCGTCATGACCATGGATCTCCACGCTGACCAAATTCAAGGTTTCTTTGAAGTACCCGTTGACCACCTTTTTGCCTCTACCTTATTTTTAAAAGAAGTAGAAGCACTAGACCAACAAAATTTAGTAGTTGCCGCACCAGATGCTGGTGGAGCTAAACGCGCTAACTCTTACGCCAAAAAACTCAATTGTGGTTTGGCGCTTTGTCACAAACACCGCAAGAAAGCCAATGAAATCGCTGAAATGACAGTCATTGGCGATGTTGTCGGAAAAGATGTTGTGATCATTGACGACATGTGCGACACCGCCGGAACACTCACCACTGCTGCTGACCTTCTCATTGAAAAAGGCGCAAAAAGTGTCCGTGCATTTACCACTCATGCAGTTTTGAGTGGTCCTGCTTTTGAACGCATTGAAGCGTCCAAATTAACCGAACTGATTGTTACCGACACCATTCCGTTGAGCAGACAAAGCAGCAAAATCCGCGTTCTGTCAGTCGCTGATCTTTTTGCCGATGTCATCAAGCGTTTAGTCAACAACGAATCTATCAGTTCTCATTTCGTAATCTCTTAAATTAATATAAACATGAAAACAGCACATTTGAGCGGTTCGCTCCGAGCGAACGTAGGGAAGAAGGATGCTGCGGCTTTGCGTAATGCAGGCCTAGTTCCTTGTGTGCTTTACGGTCAAGGTGAGCAAACTCACTTCGCAGTAAAGCGAACAGAAATCGACAAAATCGTTTTTTCTCCTGAAGTTTATCAAGTAGCCCTTGACATCGAAGGTAAAAAAGCAGTCGGTATCATCCGTGAGTTACAACAACACCCAACCAAAGACACCATTCAGCACGTAGACTTCTACGAATTGAATGACACAAAAGAAGTTCGTGTAAAACTACCAGTTCGTATTACAGGTTCTTCTCGCGGTGTAATGGCCGGAGGTAAACTCATGACCGTTTTCCGTCAATTACAGTGTATTGGTCTTCCAAGCGCTTTACCTGACGCGATAACTCTTGACATTACAAAACTTCGCATTGGTCAATCGATCCGTGTAAGCAGTATTGAAATTCCAGGAGTAAAATTCCTTGACCCTGCAAACGCAGTGGTTGTTGCCGTTAAAATGGCTCGTGGTGCTGTTAAAGGTGCTGACGCCGGTGACGACGACGAAGAGGAAGAAGCATAAGCATCTTTTGATTAAATTAAGAAAACCGTCCTTGTGGCGGTTTTTTTTTGTCACTTTTGTTCGTTAATTTCGTTTCTATAACTATGACCCAACCTCGCACCCTTATTATTATTCCTACTTATAACGAGAAGGACAACGTAGCTCAAATGGTGCAGGCAATTCTCGGCTTACAGCAAGGGTATCATATTTTATTTATTGACGACAACTCTCCTGATGGCACCGCTCAACATATTGAGATGCTCATGGAAAGACATCCCGAGGTTTTTTTAGAAAAACGCCCAGGAAAATTAGGCTTAGGAACGGCCTATATTCATGGATTCAAATGGGCTTTGAAAAGAAATTACCTTTTCATCATTGAAATGGACTGCGATTTTTCGCACGATCCCAAAGACCTACCAAGACTCTTAACTGCTTGCCAAAACGGAGCGGATTTAAGTATTGGCTCTAGATATGTTCGTGGTGGACGGGTCAAAAATTGGCCGCTCAAGCGCATTTTAATGAGTTACTTTGCAAGCGTATATGTGCGCCTCATACTCTTTATCAATATCAAAGATACCACAGCAGGCTTTAAATGTTATCAAGCGAAGGTTTTAGAAGCCATACCGCTAGACAGCATTCCATTTAAAGGTTATGCCTTTCAAATCTGTATGAAGTATGCTGCGCTCAAACTTGGGTTTAAAGTCAAAGAAATTCCAATCACTTTTGTAGATAGAATTGTGGGTGAATCTAAAATGAGCAAAGGCATTTTTAAAGAAGCGTTTTTTGGCGTTTGGGAAATGAGAAAAATGAAATGGAAATGAAAACGATACTCAGAAACGGTACCCTCATTAACGAAGGCAGAAAATTCATCGCTGATATTTTAATCGCTAACGGAAGAATCGAGAAAATTGCAAGCAATATTTCTTTGCTCGAAAAGGCTGAAGAAATCAATGCTGATGGTTTGTATATTTTACCAGGTTGCATTGACGATCAAGTTCACTTCAGAGAACCTGGCCTCACTCATAAAGGGAATATTTATTCAGAGTCTAGAGCCGCTGTTGCCGGTGGTATTACTAGCTTTATGGAAATGCCTAATACTGTTCCTAATGCACTCACCCAAGAGTTATTAGAAGACAAATATCAAATTGCGAGTAAAACAGCATTGGCCAACTATTCATTCTTTATGGGCGCGTCCAATGACAACCTAGAAGAAGTGCTGAAAACTGATACGTCTAAAATTTGCGGTGTAAAGGTTTTTATGGGCTCGTCTACGGGAAATATGTTGGTTGACAAAGAAAGTGTTCTAGAGGGCTTATTTTCTCGCGTGGGGGCGCTTATTGCCACACATTGTGAAGACGAATACACCGTTAAATCTAATCTTGCCTTATTTCAAGCCAAATACGGAGATAACATTCCTGTTAGTGCGCATCCACTCATTCGCAATGAAGAGGCGTGTTACCTTTCGTCTTCAAAAGCTGCTGCGCTCGCAAAAAAATACAAAGCGCGCTTACATATCCTACACATTTCAACTGCTAAAGAAACGGAACTCTTCGACAACAGCCTGCCGCTTGAGCAAAAGCTCATTACAGCAGAAGCTTGTATACATCACCTTTGGTTCAGCGATGCAGATTATCAGGACAAAGGAAATTTCATCAAATGGAATCCGGCAGTAAAGACTGCTCAAGACCGCGAAGGAATTTGGAAGGCATTACTCGATGACCGCATAGATGTCATTGCCACCGACCATGCGCCACATACCCTTGAAGAAAAATCACAAGTCTATTCGGCTGCGCCATCAGGTGGGCCTCTTGTTCAACATGCTTTGCTTGCCATGCTAGACAAAGTTCAAGAAGGCCGCATTTCAATTGAAAGAGTGGTTGAGAAAATGGCCCATGCACCTGCCACACTATTTAAAATCTTAGAACGCGGTTTTATCAGGGAGGGTTATCACGCTGATCTTGTTTTAGTAAAACCAGCACCAGGCGAAGTTGTGAGCAAAACAAATGTACTATACAAATGCGCCTGGTCTCCGTTTGAAGGCCACCAATTTGCCCACCAAATTCACAGCACTTACGTGAACGGTAATTGTGTATACAGCAATGGTCAAGTTCAAGAAGGTTCTAATGGCCAGCGTCTTGCATTTTCCCCAAGATGAAAAAGCTTATTTGTTTAATCTTCATTTTTGTTGGGGTCTCTTGTGATCAAAATCAAGTGCCAAAAGAATATGTAGATCCTGAGCAAATGAGTGTGCTCGTTGAGGAAATTAGCGTACTAGAGGCTTATTACCAAAGCACCTACGGTGTCCCTGGACAATACAAAGAAGCGCTCGATAAAGCGGTAGAAAAAACGCTTAAAAAACACAATTGTAGTCTATTGAAGTTCAAAAAGAGTGTGTATTACTACGCAACGCACCCAGAGTTACAGGCCTTGCTCAATGAAAGCACGATGACGCGCTTGAGCAGAAAAATTTAGTATTAAAAACTGTGGTGCTTGGCTTCTACTTTTGAACCAAAAAAATGTGAGGCTTTTGCGTCAAAAACAGTAGGCGTCTCTGAGGTATAAAAGCTCAAATCTCCGTTTTTACTGAGTTGTGCATCCATTTCGGGGTGCATTTTTAAATAGGTATCTAGTTTTTCAGCAACCAAAGGCCCTTGTGGTATGACTTTAATATTTGGGCCGACTAATTCTTCTAATTGCTGCTGTAGTACAGGATAATGCGTGCAAGCCAAAAGAATAGTATCTATTGATGGGCTGGCGCTTAAAAGCTGTTGCACATCCTCCATGATGAATTGACGGCCAGCCGGATGCTCGTATTGTTGGTTCTCAATCAACGGTACCCACATAGGACAAGCGTGCTGATGTACTTCAATGTCTGGGGCAAATTTAGCCAGTTCAATAGGATATGAATTTGAAGTGATGGTGCCTTGCGTGCCAAGTATGCCGACGTGTTTTGAATGTGTAAGCTCTCCGAGCACTTCAGTGCTTGGCCGAATCACGCCGAGTACACGATTGGTTGGGGAAATCTTTGGGAGGTCGTTTTGCTGAATAGTGCGCAATGCTTTTGCTGACGCTGTATTACAAGCCAATATGACCAAAGGACAACCTTGTTCAAAAAGAAAATTGACTGCCTCAAGTGTGAATTCATAAACAACATCAAAAGAGCGATTTCCGTATGGTGCCCTGGCGTTGTCGCCGAAGTAAATAAAATCATATTGCGGTAATTGTGCACGAATAGCAGACAAAACTGTTAGGCCGCCGTATCCTGAATCAAAAACACCAATTGGGGAACGCTTCATGTAGATCAAAACTAACAAAAAAAGGGCAACCTATGGCTGCCCTTTTCAATGATTTGAATGTGTTATTTTTTTGTTGCGGCTGCATCCAGTAACAACAACTCAACAATAACCTCATTGGTAATATCAATGCCGCCTTTAGAATACATGGTGGCAGAAACATCAATGACATAATTCAGTTTTTTGCGCTCAGCAATGATTTCAATTGATTTTTGAACACGGTCGAGAATTGGTGCATTGAGCTCTTCACTCATCAATTGAAGGCCTTCTTCTAAAGAGCCTTGAGTAGCTTCTAACATTTGTTGCTTTTGCATCAATTTGCTCTCTTGAATCTGACGCTCAACCTCAGACATTTTGTCTTTGTTAGTCATGTAAAGTTGATAAGCTTTCTGAAAGTCAGCATCCATTACTTGTAATTCTTGCATTCCTGATGCTTTCAAGGAATCTAACTTTTTAATAGCCAACTTGCGTGAAGGCAAAGTATCTAAAAGTTTTTGTGAGTCAACGTGTGCAATTTTAGACTGTGCAAAAGTGTTTAATCCTAAAACAACGAATAGTCCGAGTAATACATTTTTCATTTTTCTGTTTTTTATTTTGAGATTCCCATTTCTTCGAGCACTTCATTTGAAATGTCGAATTCTTTTTCTGCGTATAGCAAATTACTTTGATTCGCTTTGTCAAAAACGAATGAATAGCCTTCGCGTTTGGCCACTTTTTTCATGGCTGTAAATACGCGATCTTGAATTGGTTTGATGAGTTCTTGGCGTTTCTGAAAGTAATCTCCGTTGCTGCCAAAGTGTTGCGTTTGTAAATCGATGGCCTCTTGCTCTAACTTCTGAATTTCTGACTTGCGTTTCTCGCGTTCTTCTTTCGGCAACAAGACTTCTTCGCGGTCGTATTTACCTTTGAGGTCTTTAATAGTGGCGTAACGATCTTCGATTTCTTTGGTCCAACGTTCTGCCATTTTGTCTAGGCGTTCTTTAGCCTCAGCATACTCAGGTACATTTTCTAAAATGTAATCAGAGTCAATATAAGCATAGGATTGTGCACTTGCTAATCTAAGAGAGAAGACAAATAATAAAAGCACAAAATATTTTATGTTTTTCATAGACCTGCTAAGAACGACGAAGATACCACTTTATTGTGAATGCTACAATTCTCCTAAATTCATGCCGATTGTAAAGGTTAACTTAGGATAGTATCCTTTTGTCTTTACGTCTAAATCAGAACCTGAACCAAAACCATCGGCCCAAGAATCAAGCTGATCAAAGCCAAAACCGTAGTCAAGACCTAACATACCAAACATAGGTAGGAATACACGGACACCCACTCCTGCGGTTCGTTTCACGTTAAATGGATTAAACTTTTCAAAACTTGGATAAGTGTTACCGGCCTCCAAGAAAGAAAGCGCATAGAACGTTGCTTGCGGGTTCAAAGAAATAGGGTAGCGCAATTCTAGTGTATACTTTGCCACAATTGGGTCTCCTCCTGGTGAAGAAAGCGTGTTGTCGTCATAGCCTCTTAGTGCTATAATTTCACGGCCCAAAAACTGATTGGCGCCCATTCCGGTTAATCCGCTTCCGCCCATAAAATATCGGTCAAATGGGTTGACACCTTTTTGCTTGTTGTAGGCGCCCATATAACCAAAGCCAAAACGAGACATCAGGACTAATTTTTTATCTGGCGTAAGTGGAGTAAACCATTCTCCCGTGAGCTTCAACTTAAAATATTCCAAGTATTTAAAGCGATCTTGCGTACTCATACTACTAAAATCTTTTTCAGGTCCAAATAGAGAGTAAGGCAACGTAGCGGTAGAAGTAAAGGTGAAGTTAGATCCGTTTTGAGGGTAAATTGGGGCGCTTACGGAACTTCTTTGAAGCACATATTTGAAAGCGATGTCATTAGCGAATCCATTTTGAAACAACGGGAAAAATGTATAATTCTGAACATCATAATACTTATAGAAGAGCTCATAAGAAGCAATAAAATAATCATCTGGCCACTTCTTACGGCGCCCCAACGAGACTCCTGTGGCAGTAATAGAAATGCCGCTATAATCTTTATTGGATCGCAATAAACCGTTTTGTGAAATCGCTGAATTCGATAAATAATAGGTAAGGGAATTTGGTTTTTTACCTCCTAACCATGGCTCAGTGAACGAGAAGTTGTAGCCTTGATAAAAGCGTCCTGTTGATTGTGCCCTAATAGAAAGGCGCTGCCCGTCTCCACCTGGAAGTGGCGACCAAGCTTCTTTTTTAAAGAAATTCTTCGTAGAAAAATTATTGAAAGACAAACCTAGGGTGCCGATAATACGACCCGACGTATTCGGCCCGGCACCACCATAACCACCAGAAAGTTCAATTTGATCGCTTGACTTCTCAGCAACTACATATTCGATGTCAACTGTTCCATCAGCAGGGTTCGGTTTCGGGTTTACTTGAAAACCTTGTTCGTCAAAAAATCCTAGCTGAGCAAGTTCACGCTGGGTTCGCATGATATCTGCCTTATTGAAGAGGTCTCCGGGTTTTGTTCTGATTTCCCGAAGAATAACGTGGTCGTTGGTTTTGGTATTTCCTCGAATAGTTACATTGCCAATGTGTGCTTCTTTCCCTTCAATAATGCGAATTTGATGATTGATTCGATTATTGTTTACCCCTGTTTCAACTGGTGAGATTTGGAAGAACAAATAACCGCGATCCATGTAAAGTGAAGAAATATCGCGGCCGTCACCGTTGCCATAAAGCCTCTGAGCAAAGAGGTCTTTATTATAAAGGTCTCCGGGTTTAATTCCGAAAACAGTGTCTAAAAAACTAGAGCGATATTTGGCATTGCCAATCCATTCGATATCGCCGAAATAGTATTTTTCACCTTCCGAGATTTCGATGCGAATTTTCATGTTCTTGTCATCAAGCATAAAAACGCTGTCTTTGACAATAGAAGCGTCCCTAAGGCCTTCTGCATTGAATTTCGAAAGAACAGCCTTCTTGTCGGTTGAATAGCTGCTTTCTGTGTATTTAGAACGCTTGAAAATTCGCAGTGGGCCTTTTTCCTTGGTGTCTTTCATGGCGAGCTTAAGCTTCCAAATAGGCACCGAACTTACACCCACAAACTCGATTTCTTTAATGCCGATTTTGATGCCTTTGTCAATGTCTATAACAAAGATTTCAGAATTGTTAATGAGCGTGTCTGTTTGTCTTGCAATTTGAACCTTTGCATAATAGAAACCCTTATCGCGATAATAACTTCTAATTTTGCTTTTGGTCTCAAAAATCAGGTTTTCAGTGATCGTTTTACCTGCATAAAGTGTGATTTCTTCTCTGAGTTTATCGGCTTCTCTTTTGTTAACTCCGACAAAACGAAACTTTGAAAGTTTCGGGCGTGGGCTCAATTCGATAACAAGGTAAACAATACCCGCCACTTCTTTTTCAGCATAAATAGCTACATCAGAAAATAAGCCTTCAGCCCAAAGATTCTGGATGGCTTTACTAATTTGCTGACTTGGTAAAGTGATTTTTTGACCTGTTCTAAGACCTGCTATCAGTTTGATGGCCTGATGATCATAGTTGTCGGCACCAACTACACGTACCGGACCAATTTCAAAAGTTTGAGGATTGGCATAATCAAAAGTGAGACCGCCAAGCGTACTGGGTGTTTGAGCCCAAAGATTTGAACTTACAACAATGCTGAGCAAACAAAATAGTATAAACCTCATCAAGCTTTTTTAATTTGTTCTGAAACCATCCCAAACCTTCTTTCTCGCTTTTGGTAAGCACTAATAGCTTCCAATAAAGCCTCTCGACGAAAATCAGGCCAGTGTGTTTCAGTAAAGTATAATTCTGTGTAAGACAATTGCCAAAGCAAAAAGTTACTAATGCGGCACTCTCCACTGGTTCTGATCAATAATTCAGGGTCAGGGATGTCTTTGGTTTGTAAAAGTTGTGCAAAATCTTGCTCTTGAATTTGCTCAAGACTTTTTGATCCGGTTTGAATGAGCTCGGCAAGCTTTTTAGAAGCCTCAAGAATTTCTTGTCTGGCAGAATAATTAAGCGCTAAAACAAGGGTTAAATTCTTATTGTTTTTGGTGCGTTCCATTGCGGCTACTAATGAATCATAACAGTTTCCTGGTAAGCCCTTGATATCGCCAATAGTAAGCAAGCGCACGCCGTTTTGGTGCATTTCATCAACCTCGTTTGTGATGGCCTCTACCAATAAATTCATAAGGCCTTCTACTTCTTCACTTGGTCTCGACCAATTTTCAGTAGAAAACGCATACATCGTTAAGAAGGAAATGCCTATTTCTCTGGCGGTTTTAATCACTTCTTTGACAGATTCAACACCCGCAGCATGACCAAATAAACGGTGTTGGTCCTGTTTTTTTGCCCAACGACCGTTGCCATCCATGATGAATGCAACGTGTTGAGGAATGTTTTGTAAATCTAGTGTTTCTTTGTAATCCATTAGGCCTAACGAAAATACGTATTCTTTTCGGAGAATATCATAAAAAAAGGGAGTGGTTGAACCATTCCCTTTTACAATTATTTATTGTTGGCTTAGTCAGCCAATACAATCAGTTTGTTGTTGTTGAGTTCAGCAACGCCACCTTTGATTTCAATTGAAACATTTGAACCTGAGACCAAAAGATTTGGGCTCATTAATTCAGCTGTTCCTTTTGTTTCAAACTGAAGCGTACCTGTTTTCAGGGATGAAATAATAGGCGCGTGGTTATTCAAGACTTGAAAAATACCGTCAAGGCCTGGTAAGCTAACGCTGTTTACTTCTCCTCGGAAGAGGTTTGCTTCTGGTGTGATGATTTCTAGTATCATTATGCTTCAGCTAACATTTTTTCTCCGGCAGCAATTACGTCTTCGATGCCTCCTTTGAGGTTGAACGCTGCTTCAGGATATTGGTCATACTTACCATCTAGGATTTCGTTGAAGGCCTTGATTGTATCTTGGATATCAACGAGTACCCCTGGAATACCTGTAAATTGCTCAGCTACATGGAACGGTTGCGACAAGAAACGTTGTACACGACGTGCTCTGTGAACGACAAGTTTATCTTCTTCTGATAATTCATCCATACCAAGGATGGCGATGATGTCCTGAAGTTCTTTGTAGCGCTGTAAGGTTACTTTAACGCGTTGCGCACAGTTATAATGCTCATCACCTACGATTTCAGGTGTAAGGATACGAGACGTAGAATCTAGTGGGTCAACTGCAGGGTAGATACCAAGCTCGGAAATTTTACGAGAAAGTACAGTGGTAGCATCAAGGTGAGCAAATGTGTTTGCCGGAGCCGGGTCGGTAAGGTCATCTGCAGGTACGTAAACCGCCTGTACAGATGTAATTGATCCGTTTTTCGTTGAAGTAATGCGCTCTTGCATAGCACCCATTTCAGTTGCCAATGTTGGTTGATAACCTACTGCAGATGGCATACGACCAAGAAGTGCAGACACCTCTGAACCAGCTTGTGTAAAGCGGAAGATGTTATCAACGAAGAAAAGGATGTCTTTACCTTGTCCTTCGCCATCGCCATCGCGGAAATATTCAGCAATTGTAAGACCTGAAAGGGCAACACGTGCACGCGCTCCTGGAGGCTCGTTCATTTGACCGAAAACGAAGGTTGCTTTAGATTCTTTCATTTCGTTGAGGTCAACTTTTGAAAGGTCCCATCCGCCCTCTTCCATTGAGTGCATAAATGCATCACCATATTTGATAATTCCTGATTCAAGCATCTCGCGAAGAAGGTCATTTCCTTCACGCGTACGCTCTCCAACACCAGCAAATACAGACAAACCACCGTGTCCTTTTGCGATGTTGTTAATCAATTCTTGGATAAGTACAGTTTTTCCTACACCGGCACCACCAAATAAACCAATCTTACCACCTTTTGCATAAGGCTCGATAAGGTCGATTACTTTGATACCTGTGAAAAGGATTTCAGTTGCAGTTGAAAGTTGATCAAATTTTGGAGCTTCACGGTGGATTGGTAAACCCTCAGCGTTGTCCATGGTGTTGATTCCGTCGATTGCCTCGCCTACTACGTTGAAGAGTCTTCCTTTAATGCGGTCTCCGGTTGGAACTTTAATTGGAATACCTGTAGAGATTACTTCCATACCGCGCATGAATCCGTCAGTGGAATCCATGGAAATTGCACGAATAGCATTTTCACCAACGTGTGCCTGAACTTCCAAAACTACACGGGTTCCGTCAGCTTTGTACACCTCAAGTGCATCATAAATGTTGGGAAGCGCTGTACCGCGCTCAAATCGAACGTCCACAACTGGACCGATAACTTGTGAAATTTTTCCTTTTATTGTTGACATCAGCTGTCTTTTAAAATTTGGGCACAAAGATAGCAGTTTTTATTTGTTTAGATAGCAAACAAACCCAAGATTTTTTAAGCGCGCTTGGTCTCGTCTCTTAAAAGCAAGAAACGAACTGGAAAAAACGTGAATAAAAAAGACAACACACTGGCAGCTAGTAGGATGTTGATGAAATCGGCTGCCTTGAAAACAATTGGAAAAGGCACGTTGGCACCGGGAACAATAAGCCAACCAAAAACTTGCTGGGCCCAACAAATGAGCAAACCGAGCAATAAGCCAATACACACGCCTAAAAAAGAAAGCATAAGGCCCTCAAAGAAAAAGACTTGAAAACGCTGTTGTTTGTTAAGGCCAATTGATTTGAGTACAAGAATGTTTTGTTGTTTCTCGTGAATCAACATAGTCAGGCTCGAGACTAAATTAAAGGAAGCCAAAACAAAGACAAACAAAAGCATCACAAAAACAATGAGCCGCTCGGATTGTGATGTCTTGAAAATCAGTTCGTTTTTTTCATAAATCGTTTGAACCAAAAAATCAGGGCCCAACAAAGTCTGTAATTCATTTTTAACTGCGTCTAGCTTCGAATTATCCTTCACATAAACCAATAAATGTGAACAAGAACCTTGTAGATTGAGCAGGTCGGCCGCTAAATCATAATCCCACAATAGTACTGTTCCGTTGAGCTCTTGATTATAATTAAGTGCGCCTTCTACAAAGATCTGTTGTAAATGAAATGGGGTTTTACCAAGACGCATTTTTGCGTTGCGTTTGGGGGCATAAAGTTGAATGTCGTTCTGATCTGAACCTAATCCTAAATTCAATTTTGAAAAAAGGTCTGCTCCTAAAAAAGCAAAGCCTTCTTCTTCCAAACTGCTTACCCCAACTTGATTAATGAGGTGCCTAGAAACCTGTGCGTTCTTTAAAAATACCGGGTCTACAGCATGCATGTTTGCGTTGATCCAGCGTTGGTTTTTTCTGAGCACGACAAGTTCTTCAATTTCTTTACTAAGTGCCGTTATCTCTGGGTTTTTAGCGAGCGCTTTGGTATCAATCTCCCTTAGAAAAAAGCTCTTTCTAGCTGTGTGCGAAATTGTAATCGGCGCATCAAAAGAGGTGTAGAGCTTTGAAATCATGCCCTCAATTCCATTGAATGCAGAGAGTAAAATCACCATTGCGGCCGTACATATAGCAATGCCCACAACTGAAATTCGTGAAATAATACTGACGATCGAGCGCTTGGAACGATTAAAAAGGTAGCGTTTTGCTATGTAAAAAGAAGTGCGAATGACTTATTTTTTGAGAAGTTCGTCGATTTTATTGGCGTAATCTAATGAGTCGTCAATGTGAAAAACGAGGTCTGGAATTTTGCGTAAATTTTTGAGTCTTTTCCCAACCTCAAGTCTGATTTTTCCTCTGTTTGTCTGAATGCTTTCTAAAACTTCTTTTTTGTCTGGGCCAGCAAAAATACTGAGGTAAACCCGCGCCAAACTTAAATCAGAGGTTACGCGAACCACAGTTACACTTACCATGGCGCCCAAACAAATTTCACCTGCTTGGCGCTGAAAAAACGTAGCTAACTCCGCCTGAATGACGGCTTCAATTTTTTGTTGACGTATCGAACTCATGATGCAAAGGTAAGAATACTTGTTGTGCAAGGTCCCATCTCAACAAAAATGTATCTTTGTGTCAATGTCTTATTACAGAGAAATATATCGCTACACATTCAAGTACAAAGGTCTGGCTTGGGCCACTATCTTATTCAACCTGCTCTTTGTGATCTTCAACTTGCTTTCACTTGTATTATTTATTCCTGTGTTGCAACTCATTTTCAGAGAACCAAAAGAACTCGTTGTTCCACCAATACCAAAATACGAAGGTGGATGGTCGGGTATATTTCAATACATCAATGACTACTACAATTTTCAACTTTACGAATTTGTTTCTGTTTCTCCTCGTTCAGCATTGCTTTATGTATGCGTAAGTGTACTACTCGCTTTTGTGCTTAAAAATGTCTTTCGCTATGCCGCTGTTTGGACTCAATCAGAAATCAGAATGGCAGTAGTAAGAGATGTGCGTTCTGCGCTTTTTGACAAAGCGCTTTCTTTGCCATTGGCCTACCACAGCAATGAGAAAAAAGGCGACCTCATGGCCAGAATGAATAGCGATGTCAATGAAATTGAAGTGGCGGTGGTAAGTTTACTCGAATTAATATTTCGAGAACCTCTTGCTATCATAATCAATCTCTTGACGCTCATTTACATGAGTCCAAAACTCACACTAATTGCCTTACTTTTGTTGCCCATTTCAGCGTTTGTGATTTCACGAATAGGGAAAAGCCTAAAAAGAACAGCAAAAAAGACCCAAGAACAATTGGGTTTCTTATATGCATCAATGGATGAAAACCTAGGCGGCATTAGAATTATTAAGGCTTTTAATGCCATTCAATACATTTCAAAATCTTTTCAAGAAAAAAACAACCAGCATCAAAAACTAGCAACAAGAGTTTTCAGAAAAAGAGATTTGTCTCCGTTAGTCAATGAAACTTTGGGTGCTGCCGTGTTGTTGGCTTTGGTTTTCTTTGGTGGAAGCCTCATCCTTGATGGCAAACAAATAGGACTAACCGGTGAGGTTTTCCTCACCTACATTATTGTGTTTTCGCAATTCCTAAGACCCATTCAAAGTGTGTCCAACAACATGGCCAACATGACAAAGGCTCAGGCTTCGCAGGATCGCATCAACTCTTTGCTAAATGCCCACGACAACATTATTGAAGACAAGAATGCGCTAGCTAAAACGAGTTTTGAAAACGATATTCAATTTAAAAGCGTTGGTTTTGCCTATCAAGACCAAGCTGTTTTAGCCGATATCAACTGGAATGTTAAAAAAGGAAAGTTGGTTGCTATCGTTGGTGAATCTGGAAGTGGAAAATCGACACTTATGGATTTATTACAGCGCTTTTATGACCCAACAAACGGAAATATTGAAATCGATGGTGTTGATATTAGTAAACTCAGCATCCAAAATCTGCGGGCCTTGATTGGAGTTGTAACGCAAGAATCAATTCTGTTTAACATGACCGCTGCACAAAACATTGCTTTTGGAGATGACAACCCTGATTTTGAAAGAATCGTTCAAGCAGCTAGAATTGCCAATGCGTTTGATTTCATTAACGACCTCGATCAAGGATTTGACACCCTGCTAGGTGAACGCGGTAATAAACTTTCAGGTGGTCAAAAACAACGCATTGCTATTGCAAGAGCTGTTTACAAAAACCCAGCCATTCTCATTTTAGATGAAGCAACCTCTGCACTTGATACAGAATCAGAAAGCCTAGTGCAACAGGCCTTAGAAAACCTAATGCTTGAAAGAACCTCATTTGTCATTGCGCACCGCTTATCTACTGTAAAAAATGCCGATGAAATTATAGTTTTATCAAAAGGTAAAATAATTGAACGCGGAAAACACCTCGAGCTATTGAGTGTTAACGGGCAC
>CAZPWB010000011.1:0-56914 GCA_964590425.1 uncultured Lishizhenia sp.
AATTTGAATAACTTAAATTTTGTAACCTCTGCGGAAGCAATTCCGGTTAATTAACATAACATGGCAGAAATCGCAGAAAGCGGCGGCGGCGGTCACGGCAAAGGTAAAAAAAGAGCGAAGAAAGGCTCCACGCGTGTCGACATGACACCAATGGTTGACCTTGCCTTCCTCCTACTAACATTCTTTGTCTTGACCTCGACTTTTAGTAAGCCTAAGGTCATGCCCCTGAATTACCCCGCAAAAGTTAAAGACCCTAAATCGGTTAAAGCACCGAAGGTCAACAACGCGGCTACATTTATTTTATCCGACGACAAAGTTTACTACTACCGTGGTGAATTTTACCCTAAAACGAAGCCCGGACCAAACGGCCCTACTGAATTACTGGAGGCCAATTTCGGTACCGGAGAAAATAGTGTCAGAAAATTGTTAGCTTCTTGGAATGAATACGTTATTAGAAATAAGGCGATTCTTCAACAAAAGCTCGACAAAAAGCAAATTGCTGATAGCACCTTTACAAGGTTAGTAGACGAACTTACTGTAGACAAAGAGGCAGTAAAAGTTCTGATCAAAACCGACGACAAAGCGCTTTGCAAAAGCTTCATTGACTTAGTTGACGAACTCAAGATAGCCAATGTTGGTGTCATTGCACCTACAGACCTATCGCCTGCAGAGAAGGATTTGTTAAAAGAAAAAAACTAAAGTCATGACAGTCATTTATATCATTGTAGCGCTCGTCACCGGATTCTCACTTTTTGACTACTATGTCAACAGAAACTGGGAAGCTATTACATCAGTAAACAGAAATGAAGCTGTTTTTGCGCACCGCAATCGCGAATATGGCGCCTACGTTTTGCGTTCAGGCTATAACAAGCGCATGAGTCTCATCATGGGTGGCTTAGTTGCCTTAGCAGCCTTAGGTTTTGTGGCTAACCTCATCATCAAAAATCTTCCTAAAGAAGAAGTTCAGAAGCCAAAAATTAGTGAGAAGAACTTCACTATTGAGGCGCCCAAAGAAGATGTGCCACCGCCACCGCCACCACCAGAAACGCCACCGCCACCAATGACGGCAACCCAAGCGTTCATTGCACCAGTAGCTGAAGACGACGTCGTGGAAGACGAATTACCAACACAGGAACAGCTAAATAACACTCCTATCTCTACAGAAACTACTGAAGGTGACGAGACATGGGGTATTCCTAATACACAAGAAGATGGCCCAGCACTTGTTGACAACACACCTGTTGTAGAAGAAGTAGTTGATGTCGCTGAAGAAGATGCTGAATTTCCAGGTGGTTACGACAAGCTTGTCGATTTCATCAATGGTTCGTTAGTTTACCCGGATGAAGCGCTTGAACTTGGCGTAAAAGGTAAAGTAATGGTGCGCTTTGTCGTAGAAAAAGATGGTCGCATCTCGAATGCTACCGTTGAAAGACCAATCGTTGAGTGCCCAGCTTGTAATAAAGAAGCTGTGAACGTTATTAACAAAATGCCTAAATGGGTACCTGCTAAAAATGCGGGTCGTCCAGTGCGCCTTTGGGTGCGCATCCCGATCATTTTCGATACCCAATAGATTTTTTACAATTCAATTAAATCCCCATTTCGATGGGGATTTTTTTTCTCTAATAATATGCAATACATCCAACATTTTTTAGGAGCTTTAGTAGTGGTGCTTTGCCTTGGTTTTGCAGGCCTAATACTCACAACAGAACTCTTCCCTATGGAAATTTGGCGCAGAAACATTCTTGTGTCCGTATTCATTTTATATGCTGCCTATCGAGGTTTTCGCGTGTATTCTGGTTTTAAAAAACAACAAAAAGAAGCTAAGCATGAGCACTAAATTGATCTTTATCAGCCTACTGGTTATCCTAAGTTCTTGCGATAACAATAACAACCCTTTTGTTTACCAAAAAGATGCACACGGTCGTGGGAAGGCTAAAATTTATATTGAAGAATCGTTCAAGCCACTCTTTACTTCTTGTATTGAGACCTTCATGAGTCAATTCCCAAAAGCAAAAGTTACCGGTGTATATGGCCCAGAAGATCAACTCATTGCTGATTTCTATAATAACAAGACAAAAACAATTGTTATTTCTCGTGATTTTAATGAGCAAGAAAAAGCCTATCTCAAAAGCAAAAATGTGTCTTATCGCAGTGATAAAATTGCCTCCGATGCCATCACTATTATCATGCACCCGAGCATGACCGACACCATTTTAAGCGTCGCTCAACTAAAGGCGCTTTTATCGGATAACAATGCTAAATTGCCGTCTAACAAACTGGTTTCAAACATTGTTTTTGATCAAAAGGGCTCTGCCAATTTCAATTACATGACCAACATGTTGCAAGTCAACAAATTGGCATCTCGTGTTTCTGCAGTAAATTCTAATGAAGAGGTAATCAATTATGTCAAGACGCATCCGAATACAATTGGTGTGATTGGCCTCAATTGGGTTTCAGACCAAGATGATCCAGAAGCACTAAATTTCTTAGATGGGCTTCGCATTGCCGATATCTATATCAAGGACCCTGAAACAGCTTGTAAACCCTATGCGGGTTATATTTATACCAAAGAATATCCGCTCATTCGCGACATCTGGATGATTAATAAAGGGCGTAGATCAGGGCTGAATACAGGCTTTGTTCTTTTTATGAAAAAAGACGACAAAGGCCAGTTAATGATCCAAAAAGCAGAATTGGTTCCGGCGCTTACGCCAGTCCGACTCGTTTTACAATAAATAATTAATAAAATAATATAGGGCACAATTTTTGTTTCCCAAAAAACTAGGTTATTTTTGGCCGCAAATTGAATGATTAAATTTTTGATACCATGAGACGCATATTGCTACTAAGCACCCTCTTACTTACCGGTTATTCTTTCGCTCAAACGCTACAATCAGCTAATAACAAAGCTGAAAATGAGCGCTACCGCGATGCTATTAACGAATTTAAAAAGTTAATTGCTGCTGACCCAATTAATGGTGAGAACTACTTTTATTTCGGTGACTGCTACTTTGAAATGGAAGACCTCGATTCTGCAAAAATGATGTGGAAGAAAGGGTATGAAGTAGATAAGGTGCGTGCATTACCTATCGTAGGTTATGGTCGTGTTCTTTGGTTAGAAGGCAAAACAACTGAGGCAAAAGCTGAATTTACTAAGGCTTTATTATTGACTAAAAAAGACAAGTTAAAGAAAGCTGAAGTCATTCGTGGTATAGCTGAAGTCTATATTGAGGCGCCAAATAAAAATCTAGATGACGCTTTAGTTTTACTTGAGGAAGCCATCATTAAAGATCCAAATAACGAAGACAACTACTTGTTGAAAGGTGATGCCCTTTATGCACGCAATTCTTCTGATGCTTCTGAAGCATTAAAAGCATATAATCAGGTTTTAACCATCAATCCGAAATCTCCAAGAGGTATCGTACGTAAGGCACTTATTTATCAGCGTGCGAAAAACGAAGTTGAAGCCAATAAAATGTACAACGAAGCAAAAGCTATTGACCCGACATATGCACCAGCTTATCGTTTAAATGCTGAGCTTTACATGATGTTTGGCAAGAATGAAAAGGCCATCGAAAACTGGGAGAAGTATTTAGAGCTCAATAATAACCTTGAATCTAGATACCGTTATGCCAATGCCTTATTTGGATTTGGTGCCAAAGCGTATCCTACCCTTTTGCAGCAGCTTGATTACTTAACGTCAAACGGCATGTCTAATTTTTACACGGAGCGTATGTATGCTTTTAGCTATGCTGAAAACACAACTGACTCTCTTACGCTAGACAAAGCACTTGCTGCTTCTGATCGCTTCTTTGCAATGGTTCCTAAAGACAAAATCAATTACCAAGATTACAAAGTAAGAGGTAACATTTTCCAGAAAAAAGGTAATGATAGTTTAGCTATTATCGAGTTTGAAAAAGCTTCTCAAGTCAATGACATTGCTGCCAAAGAATTATCAGCTGAGTTGATCAAACTATACAACAAAAACAAACTTTACGATAAAACAATCGTGGCTTATGAAGCGCGCCGTAAACTCAATGGCAAACTACAGGCTGCTGAAGAATATGATTTAGGTAAGGCTTACTATTTTGGTAGAAACGACTACAAATTAGCCGACAGTATCTTCCAAATTGTCATCAAAAATGATTCAACGTATGTGCCTGCTTACATTTTCAGAGCGCGCAGTAATTACAAGATGGATACCAACAATGAAAAATGGATGGCTTTGCCTTTCTACATGAAAGTTACCGAAATTGTAAAACCTGAAGATCGTCAACAACCTACAAAAAAGACTTATGTTCTTGAATCTTTGCGTTACGTTGCTGACTACTATTCAAAATCTGAACAAAAAGACTTAGCAAAGGCTAAATTGTACTTTGAAGAGATTCTTAAAGTTGAACCTAACGATGCAGTAGCCAAAAAAGCGCTTGGCATCAAAGATCCTGCTCCGGTAACAGCTCCAAAACCAGGAACACCTTCAACAACACCGAGAAACTAAGCTCTTTTATTTTTAAAGATAAAAATTGACGACAAGCAATAAGGGCGGCCCTGCGGGCCGCCCTTATTTATTACTAGTAATCTTAACACAATTTATTGTTGCAAACTCAAGTATCGGGCAACGTATTTTCCGATGATATCAAACTCTAGATTGACGTGATCTCCGGCCTTTAACTTATGAAAATTCGTGTGCTCATAGGTATACGGAATGATACAAACCGAGAAGCGACCTTTTTGAGAGTTTACAACAGTTAGGCTGGTTCCATTCACTGTAATGGAGCCTTTTTCTACCGTTACAAATTCTTGAGGATGCTCAAAAGTAAAGCGCCATGAGCCATTTTCATCAAGTACTTCAGTACAAATGCCAATACAATCTACATGACCCTGCACCATGTGGCCATCCAAACGGCCACCAAGTTGCATACAACGCTCTAAATTTACTTTGGTGCCTTCTTTCCATTGACCTAAATTGGTTTTAAGAAGAGTTTCATGTATGGCGGTGACCACGTGTTTTTCGTGGTCTTGGGCTACAACGGTTAAGCAGCAACCATTGTGCGCAACACTCTGGTCAATTTTAAAGCCAGCGGATAGAGCCGAAGTAATGGTAAAGTGAATATTTCCTGCTTCTTTTTTTATTTCGGAAACAGTGCCGATGTTTTCTATGATTCCTGTAAACATAAGGTAAAATTAACCAATCTGCTCGGACTAAGCCAATGATAGGTCTTTGATTAACAATTGTAAGGCGGTTCGGTTCTGATAGGTATTGGCCGTAATTTGACAAACCAGATCGATATAAACTCCTGGCATTAGTTCTTCATTCAGTTCTGGCATATTGAAGCCAATTGCATCAATATTGGTAGGGTAATTATCTTGAGTGAGTTTGAGTTTAAGATGTGCATCTTTAAGAAGACGATGCTCTAGTACTAAACAATTTTTGACTAAGAAAGTACCATGCAAATTGCCTGGTCCACAAGGTTCGAAGGCCTCTAAAATTTTTAAAATTCTAGGGAAGTGGAAATTGGGGTTCGTTCCAAGCTCTTTGAATTCCAATTGTGCCTCAATTTGGACTTGTCTTTGAAGCTGCTGACCTTGAAGGGCATTCTTAACTGTTGCATCAAAGGCACTTCGAAAAGCACTGAGATTTTCAGGTAAAAGACTTAGGCCAGCAGCAAACTGATGACCACCAAATTGTGTAAGGTATTCTTGACACTGGTCTAGGAGTGCGTAAAGATCTAAGGGCGGCATACAACGTGCAGAACCCGTTATAAGACCATTCGATTCAGTAAGAACGATTGTGGGTTTATAGTGTTGCTCTATGATGCGCGAAGCAACAATACCCACCACACCCTTGTGCCAACTCGAGTCAAAAACGATATTTGAAAAACGCGCTGCTTGCTCAGCATCTGCTTCAAGCTGCTCTAGCGCCTCTTGAGTCATGTCTTGGTCGAGGGTGCGCCGATAGGCGTTGTCTTGATCAATGTCTTTGGCCAAAGCTTGAAGTTCTTGTTCGTCGTCACTGAGCATCCAGGCAACTGCACGGGCGCCAGAAGCGATACGGCCAGCGGCATTGATCCGTGGCGCAATCACAAAAACGAGGTCTCGGAGAGAAAGTGGAAAAGATTTTTTGGCTAATTCTAATAATATTTGAAACGCACGACGCGGCTTGGCATTAATTTGCTTGAGGCCTTCTGCACAGAGCACTCTGTTTTCATCAAGTATTTCTACGATGTCTGCACCAATAGCTAGTGCCACTAAATCGAGACTTTTATGCAGGGTTTGTGTATCGAGCTCATTTTGCGTGTAGTATGCCTGCAAAAGTTTATACGCTACCCCACAACCGCAAAGTTCTTTGTACGGGTAACTGCAGCCCGCTTGCTTGGGGTTTAGGATGATTCCAGGCGGCAAAGTTTGATCTGGCTGATGGTGATCACAAACGATTACATCGATATTGGCCGAAATAGCACGCTGCAGTTGTTCATGCGCTTTAATACCGCAGTCAAGGGTGATGAGTAGATCAATTTTGTTCTCAATAGCGTGGTCAATTCCTTGTTGGCTAACGCCGTAGCCCTCTTTGTAGCGATCAGGAATGTAGTAAATGCAGTCAAGGCCTAAATAGTTAAGTTGCTCATGCATAAGGGCAACAGCAGTAGTGCCATCTACATCGTAGTCACCATAAAGTAGTACCTTTTGTTGCTTTGCAATGGCAATATGCAAGCGCTCAACGGCTGTGGCCATGTTGCACATCAGAAAAGGGTCGAGCAATTGGTTTAGATTGGGTTTGAAAAAAGTAACCGCAGCTGCGCGCGTCTCGATTTTTAGGTGCAGCAGGAGTTGCGCAACAAAATTCGGGACCTGTAGTTCTTGAGAAAAGGAATGTATAGATTCAGCTGGCGCTGAATCTTTGAGCTGCCAGTTTGCTTTCATAAGACAAAGTTACAAGAAGATGAACTGCTAGGTTCAGTTATTCTACGTAACTGAGCTTCAACATATTGGTGCCGCCTAAATCTTCAAGAGGAATTGAAGCCACATTGATAACGACATCCCCTGAGTTGAGGAATCCCTCTTCTTTCATGAGGTACTTGATATCGGCAATGGTGTGGTCTGTTGAAATCCGTTTGTTATAGAAAAAGGCCCGAACACCCCAAACTAAATTGAGTTGGGTCAGGATTTTTCGGTTGCTCGTAAAGACATAAATATTAGATTCTGGTCTTTGTGAGGCAATTTTGTAAGCTGTATAACCCGAATAAGTCATGGTAATGATAGCATTTGCTTCAACACGCTGAGCCAAACGGCAGGCATTGAAACAAATAGAATCAGAAATAAAACGTGGGTTGCCCTTTGGTGGCAACTCTTCTTTATGGTAAAGACTCGGATGACTTTCCATTTCTTTGATAATATTGGCCATAGTTTGCACCACTTGCACCGGGTACTGACCAACTGAAGTTTCTCCGGAAAGCATGACCGCATCTGCACCATCTAGGACCGCATTAGCGACATCATTCACCTCTGCTCTACTTGGTGTGAGGCTATTTAGCATGGATTCCATCATTTGGGTAGCCACAATTACTGGTTTGGCTTTAGAGATGGATTTACTGATGATCATTTTTTGAATGAGTGGTACATTTTGATACGGAATCTCAACGCCGAGATCTCCGCGTGCAACCATTAGGGCATCGCTTGCTTCAATGATGGGATCTATATTTTCAAGTGCTTCGGGTTTTTCAATTTTAGCAACAACCTTAGCAATGCTGCGCTTTTTAGCGATACGCGCTTTCAAATCAGTGATGCATTTTTCGGTACGCACAAAAGAAAGGCCAATCCAGTCTACACCAAGTTTGAGTGCGTAGTCTAGATCCTCAATATCTTTTTCAGTGAGCGAAGGCATCGAAATTTTGGTATTGGGAAAGTTGACGCCTTTTTTAGAACAAAGCAAGCCGCCTTGAATGACTTCGCAGCGAATTTTTGATTTTTTGTCGGTTTCTTTGACTTCTAGCACCAGCTTGCCGTCATCAAGAAGGATACGCTCACCTGGGTTTACGTCGCGAGGCAATAAGTTATAGTTAATAGAAAAGCGCTGATTGTTACCGAGTACTTTATCCACTACAACTTCGATTTGTTGGCCAACCTCAATCAGAACACCATTATTTTCCATTTCATGCGTTCTAATTTTTGGGCCTTGAAGGTCAGCGAGAATGGCTACATTTAGGCCAAGTTCATCATTAAGTTCACGGATGAGTGCAACGGCACCAGCATGATCTTGGTGAGAGCCGTGTGAAAAATTGAGGCGACAAACATTGAGCCCTGCCAACATCATGTCTTTTAATATTTCTTTTTTGAGCGATGCCGGGCCCATTGTTGCGACAATCTTTGTTCTTTTCATTTTAACTTGTTAGGTAATCAATTAATTCAAACTCTTCATGGTTGAACTCAAAAATAGCAACTACACCATTAATGCTTCTCAGTTTGGCTTGAAGCACTGAAGCTGGATGTGAGTTATTCTCTTTTAAAATGAGAAAATAATCAATCATGGGGCGATCCGTTTGCAAGAGTTGTTGCTCTTGTTTGTTTTTCACTAAAAAAAACTTAGTGAGTAATTCTTGGTCTTCATAAAAAAAGTATCTGAATTGCTGATTACTTTTTGTTTTTGGCATGAAGACTTCAAAACTGTTTTCTGTTTTTTCTAGATGGATACCCAAAACTTGATTAAGTTCCCAAGTGAGTCTGTAGTCGGCAAATGCCGAGGAAATGCCATAAATTTCGAAGGGCTGCTCTTCATCGAAGGTCAGTTCGTATTTTTTGACTTTTCCCATAGTGTCAAATTTACTCATTAAACTCTTACTCGACATCAACAATGTGTTGTCAATTCATTTCGATTTAATAAGTTTTTACGACATATTAAATAAGTACATTTGATTCTCAATATACACTATGAACAACAAGCACGCTCTCCTCATTCTCTTTATTTTTTTAGCTCAGGCAGGTATCTCTTTTGCACAACCAGACAAAATGATTACCAACCGCGATAACTATTTTTGGCAATTTGGAATCGCCTGGACAGCTTCAGATGACGACGGACAAGAACTCAACCCAATGCCTGCTGATCAATTACATGGTGCCATTATCCCAACACGACTCTATGTGGATCGCTATATTTATAATGGCTGGAGCGTTGAAGGTGTTTTAGGCGCACAGACCTATGACTCCACCAAAATAGTCAATGACTCAATGGGAGTAAATGGCTTCATGGGTTATTTTGATGCTGCGCTAAAATATTCCTTTTACAAGCAACTTGGCCGTGGTGCAATAGACCCTTATTTGGGCGCTGGAGCAGGCTTTACTATGAGAAATAACGACCCAAGACAAAGTGCACCAGGATTAACCCCTACCGTTAATCTTTCTGCAGGCTGTACTTTTTGGATGAGCAAGCAAATCGGATTGCAAGCACAAGGTGTTTATAAATTTGGTTTGATTGATATTTTAGGCGCGTCATCTTATAGCCAGTATAGCCTTGGTGTAGTTTATAGAATTGAAAAAACAGATGGTTATAAAAGTGACTTTCACAAATCGAAATACAAAATTCCTAGAAAGCCATCTAGAATCAAGATCGAGAAATCGGGCGACGAGTCTTAGTTAAGAACTTCCATTCGTTTAGTGGTCTCTTGATCTGTGGTAACAATGCCATAGTAATAGATGCCATTTGCCAACTGTGTAGAGTCAAAACGGATGAGATGGCCTCCTTTGTCAAATTCTTGGTTGGCCAACTCTTGAATCAAAACACGATCTTTCCATATGGCAAACTGAACCTTTTGTGGGGCTGGGCAAACAAAATAAAATGACAATTCACCACTTGCTGGTTCTTGGTCTAGGTTATAAAGCTCACAATAATCTTTGTGTACGATTTGTCCTTGCTGAAAGCGCTTCAAAAGGCGCTTGTAGGCAATGACCGCCAAAAGAATTAAAAAACTAACAAACAAGAATTTTACTATTGCTTCCATTATAATGAGATTATACCCGGTATTTTTGAGGCGCGTTCATATACTTCAATAATTGTTTGCGCAGACAACATGACTTCTTTAGCACTCACACTCACGTACTTGCCGGTCTGAGATTCATGAAATACAACTTCACTATTGGCATCAAAAAGCGCGCTTACTTGTGCCAAATGTTGGTTGTCATTGGGGACAATAAACTTGAATAAATAAATGTTAGGCCATTCTTGTTGTTCGAGCTGTGCCAGCAGACTATCAAAATTCCCCATGACACAAAATTACGAACTTGCGTTGTACCAAAGCGTTCAATTTTTATATTTGTTTACATGCATTTGAAATCTATTGGTCTTTCTTTTTTGTGCTTTGTGTTGTTGGCTTTCGCAAGTTGGCCCACAGCTACCCCAATTCAGCTTAATTCTGATCCAAAAACTGCAGCAAACTTAAATCCTATAACACCCTGCTCGCCTGAAATCTATACCAAACAACTTAATAATTATCTGAACCAATATATGGACAGATCAGTTAAGCAAGGGATACAACCAGTGGCAAATACAGAAGGTCTTAGAAGAGCGTATAAGGCAAAAAAATTGGTTTTGGTTCAGAAAAATCGGGGATATGAACTAGATACTTTTCAATATTCATACGCCTTTCTGACCCCTTATGCGCATCAAATCTTAAACGAGATCGGAAATGCCTTTAAAGATTCTATTTCACAAACCCACTTAAGTGACTGCAACTTAATTGTTACTTCTATGACTAGAACCAAGTATACGGTTTCAAAACTAGTGAAGCATAACAAGACGGCAGTTAAAAAAAGTCCACATCTGAATGGCAATAGCTTTGACTTCTCCTTCTCTAGATTCGCAAGTACACAACCCTTGAATACTAACGAACAGCAATTTTTACAAACAACCATTTCAAAAATTCTATTGCGTTTTAAACAAGACGTAAAAATTTGGGTTACCTATGAAGCCAACGAAGAATGTCTTCATGTGGTAGCTAGAAAAGGCGTTTAGTTGTAAATTTGCACATGCGCGCGCTACTGCTCTTCTTATCTTTTGCAATAACTACTTATGGTCAAAAACAATTAGTCGCCAAAAAAATCGATTCAAAAATCATCATTGATGGCTATCTCAACGACGCCGTTTGGGATCAAAATTCTCCTGTAGAAAAATGGACGCAAATCAAACCCAATCCCGGACAAGCCTCATTATTAGCTACCAGTGTTCAGCTTTGCTACGATGACGACGCTTTGTATTTCGGAGTTTTTTGTCAAGACGTTCCTGATTCTATATCCAAAGTGCTATCGCTACGCGATGACTACAACCCGAATTGCGATATCATTGGAATCTTTTTAGATACTTACAATGACAATCAAAACGGTTTCTACTTTGGGCTCACCAGTCGAGGGGTTCAGCTCGATGCTAAAATTTTTACTAATAATTACAATGACCAACTTAATTTAGTTTGGCACAGTGCTGTAAATATTAGTGAAAATGGTTGGTATGCCGAAATCCGAATTCCTTATTCTGCCATTCGTTTTCCTAAAACAGAAGTTCAAAACTGGGGCATTAATTTTGGGCGACAAATTGCAAGAACCCGTGAAGAATCAGCTTGGGTTGCAGTGAATCCGGACCTAGAAAACATGCTACTTGAAAGCGGCGATGTAGTCAATGTAAAAAATATTACCCCTCCGCTGCGTTTGGCCCTAATGCCTTATGTCTCGGCTTATGCCAACGAAGGATTTAATCAAGATGGCAGCAAAGGCCTTTTGAAATCATTCAATGGCGGAATGGACATCAAATATGGTATCAATGAAGCTTTTACACTCGATGTCACACTTGTCCCTGACTTTGGCCAGGTTGTTTTTGATCAACAAGTCTTGAACTTGTCTCCTTTTGAGGTGCAGTTCAATGAAAACCGTCAGTTTTTTACCGAAGGAATGGAACTTTTCAATAAGGCCGGAATCTTTTACAGCCGCCGAATAGGTATTCAGGCTCCTTACCGCGTGAGTCAGACACTCTTAAACGAAGGCGAGTATTTACAAAATGCCCCAGGTTCTTCTCAGCTTTATAACGCATCAAAAATTTCTGGCCGTATGGGCAATGGTCTCGGTGTTGGCGTATTCAATGCTGTCAATGCTGAGCAATTTGCTACTGCTATATCGACAATAGATGGCGCACAACGAGAAGTTTTAGTCTCGCCTCTTACCAACTATAACGTATTGGTTTTTGATCAAAATTTAAAGAATAACTCGTCCGTAACCTTTACTAATACTAATGTTTGGAGAGCTGGATCTTTTTATGACGCCAATGTTTCTGCGCTCAACTTTAATGTAAACACGGCCAACAACGACTACAACATCAATGGAAAAGGAATTATTTCTTCTCAGTTTGATCAAAACAATACACTCGGGCATAACCTCAACTTAAATGTACAGAAACAACGCGGTGCACTCATAGGCGGTATTGGATACCTCGAAGAATCTGATACTTATGACCCAAATGATTTAGGTTTTAATTATAACAATAATCGCCGGATTTTTGATATAAGTTCTGCCTATAGACAATTCAATCCAAAATGGGAAAAACTCATGAGGTGGACAGTTAGCGCCAATTTTTCACAGACCTACTTGTATAACCCGCAAGCCTTTACAAGTAATATGGCTTCTCTTAACTTTTTCTCAGTCACGAAGCGCTTCAATGCAATGGGCATTAATGGTGGGCTTTCGCCTAATGCCACTCGTGATTTTTTTGAACCAAGAACTTGGGGGGCCGTTTTTAATATTCCTAGGTTTGCTTTTGTTAACGCTTGGTTTTCGAGTAATTATCAAAAACCCTTTGCACTCGATATAGGTGGTAATTTCTTAGCCTATGAACACAGCCCATGGAAACAATATGCTTATAATATTTCACCAAGAATTCGCATAGCTGATGCCTTATTTCTAGTTTATAATTTTGAAAAAGAACTGCAAGTAAACAATTTTGGTTACGCCATTGCATTTGGCGACCCAGCGCAAGATGTAGACGGAATTTTATTTGGGCAGCGCGACAGAAATACAACCATTCAAGGTCTTTCTGCCGATTACATTTTGACCAACCGAATGGCGCTTAGCTTACGCTTGCGACATTATCGCTCTACCCTAAAATATGCTGCTTATTTTTCCCTTCAAGAAGACGGTAGCCTCTTAGAACTCACAAATTTTAATGGTTTATCTGCTCAAGGAAAACCAGCATACGATATCAATTACAATGCCTTCACCATAGACTTTGTGTACCGATGGGTTTTTATGCCTGGTAGCGAATTGAATATTGTCTGGAAAAACTCAGTCTTTGCAGGTAATGATGCGGTCAGCGCGCCCTATTGGCAAGACCTCAGCAACACCTTGCAAACTGGTGCACTCAATAGTTTTTCCATGAAGCTCATTTATTGGCTTGATGCCCAGCAACTCAAAAAATCAAGAAGCCAATTACCACGCTGAGTAATTTCCATCGCCGTGTACATATGCCCTATTCGAGGCCTGATCCGGCGAGAACTCAGTTACGTACGGATACACCACCTGATCTTTCCAGAAAACAGTCTTTCCGGCTGGTACTGCAATTACCAACTCCACCTCTTGGTCACGCATCCTATCATAAGAAGGGAATGAAAGACCACTTGAAAATATCAATTCATTGTTTTTAAGCTCACATGGGAATTTGATATGAGCGGCTCTTAAATTCGCTTTCATATAAGATGACCCGTTAGCTCTTTTCAATACTTTAACATGATACAAACTATCGGTGGATGGCTCGTAGTTGATAGCTACACCACTGATATACATGCGACCATTTTCTGCCAAGATGAAGTTTTGATCTGGGTGCTTACTCATTTCAAAACCATTCGTATTCAGGTTTAATTTTTTCTCATTGAAAGCCTGTAAATGCATTTCATTAGAAATAACCAAGTTCAAAGAATCTCCTGAATAGGTGCTGATTTCCTTACTTAATTCCCCTTCTATAGCAAAGTCTTTGGCCGTATTCACTCCTACATAAAAGAGTAAAACAACGCCAATTACAGAAATAAATCCAAAGGAGAAATAACCTATTTTGAGCCACTTCGCTTGAAAAGAAAAGAGCAATCTAAAACCAGTAAGGAGACTCGAAAAACCCCATGCAAAACCAATCAATGCGGCGCCTAAATACACATAAGAATGTAGTCTTTTGGTCTCGAAGAATAAAGCGCTGAGCTCCCCTAAAGAAGTAAACTCTCCGTTGATTTGAGCCGGTATCATTTCTGGATCGATAAAAAGAAAAACGCCAAGGCTAATAATCAGGCTAAGACCAAATAATACCAAGAAAACACCAAAGGCCATCTTGACGAAGTTTACAAAGCGCTGCAGCCCTTGACTCAGGTTAGAACCCGCTTTAAATTGATTCGACCACTTTTTGGCGTTGTTCTCCACACGCACTGCTGCTTCCTTGAATTCAGTCTTGATATTTTCTACATTGACCGCGCGGCCGCGCATTTGTAATTTTTCGCTGGCTGTCTGCGCACGTGGTGTAACGATCCAAAGAATGATATAAATTGGGATTCCAGAACCAAAGGCCATGGTGAATAAGACAAAGAATACCCTTACAAATACGACATCTATATTGAAGTAAGCTGCAACGCCGCCAGCAACGCCACCTAAAACGGCAGCCTCAGGATCTCTGAAAAAACGTTTGTGCGCAGCCATTGGTTCAGTGTTTTCCTGACGCGTTTGATCAGCTGTTGTGGATTCTTCTTCGCCGAAAACCTCCGGATTGCCAAGCAACTGAATGATTTGTTGAATCTGATCCAATTGAACCACTTGCTTTGCGACCACTTTTTCTTGAAGCAACTCAACAATTCGCAATTCAATATCTTGAATAATTTCGTCCTGGCCCTGCTCGTGTTCGAGCACTTTTCGTAAGTCTGAAAGATACTGTTGTAGGACTTCATAGGCTTGCTCTTCTAGAACAAATGGAAATCCTTGGATGTGAATGGAAATGGTCTTATTCATGACTTGCTTATTTATTGATTTTTAAAACAGCCTGCTGCAACTCTTGCCAAGTGCGCTCAAGCTCGATGTAGAATTGTTGTCCTTTGGCGGTGATGGAATAGTACTTTCTTGGTGGCCCTGAAGTTGACTCTTCCCAACGATAAGTGAGTAACTCCATATTTTTTAGTCTGGTGAGTAAGGGATAAACCGTTCCTTCCACAACTAAAAGTTGCGCGCTTCGGAGCTGCTCAAGAATTTCTGAAGGATAGGCCTCCTTGCGGTTCAAGATGCCGAGTATACAATACTCTAATATACCCTTTCGCATTTGAGACTGTGTATTTTCTACATTCATCAGTTAAATTTTATACAAAGTTATATGTTTTATTCTGTATTATGCTATACATAGTACTAAAAAATAAAAAAGCGCTACATGAGCGCTTTATTTTATAAACATATATTGCTTTATTTCAGACACTTAAAGTAATCAAAAGGCTCTTTACACGCAAGACATTGATAGTGTGCTTTACACGCTGTGCTTCCAAAAAGGCTGACCATTTTGGTCTCGGTACTCTGACATTTGGGGCAAGGAACTTTTGGCGACTCGGCAAAAAGGATCGATTTATCTGGTTCATTGACCGGAGGTGCAATGCCATAGAGCCTGAGCTTGTGTCGGCCTTCTTCGGAGATCCAGTCGGTAGTCCAGGCAGGGCTCAAAACATGCTGAATACGGGCGTTGGTAATCCCTTTTTCTTGAAGCTTAGTTAAGACATCTGCTTCAATTTGTTGCATGGCAGGGCATCCACTATAGGTTGGCGTGAGTTCTATTACCCACTCCCCTTCTGCGTTGTATATCTGCTGAACAACTCCGAGGTCATTGATGGTCAAGACCGGAATTTCAGGATCGCTGACCTCTTGTAAATAAGTTCTGATGAGCTCAGGACTTACCATTGCATGTTCGGATAAGCGCGTTGCATGTACTGTAACTCTGCTAGTAAGTAGCCCATGTGCTCAGAGTGTCTGCCCTGTCTACCACCGTCAAATTTCCAGTTATTTGCAGGAATTTCGAGGGTTGCTTCAGCAAAAACAGCCTTAACGGTTTCGAGCCATGAAGTTTCAATGGTCTTTAGCGAAGGAACCTGTGCAGAAGCTTGAAGTTCGGCATCAATGGCATCTTCATAAAAAAGCTCATGAGTATAGCGCCACAAGTGGTCAATGGCTGCCTGAGCACGTGCGTGTGACTCTTCTGTGCCATCACCCATTCGGATGACCCACTCAGATGTGTGTTTTAAATGATAACGCGTTTCTTTCAAAGATTTTTCTGCAATAGCCGCCAATTGCGTAATCGGACTTTTGCAAAGTGCTTCATAAAACGGTTTGCGAAATGCATCAAAGAAAAACTGACGCAAAATGGTCATGGCGAAATCTCCGTTGGGTTGTTCAACGAGTAAGACGTTTTTATATTGATTCTCAAAACGCAAAAAAGCAAGATCGTCATGGGTTTTGCCCTCACCTTGCAGTGCTGCCGCTAAATCAAATAAACTAATAGACTGACCAATTAAATCTAGGGAAATGTTGGTCAGAGCGATATCTTCCTCAAGAATGGGGCCGTGACCACACCATTCTCCAAGACGCTGACCTAAAATAAGGCTGTCATCAGCCATACGGAGTACGTATTCAAAAAGTGCTTTTTGCTCCATGCTTACATGTGTTTGACACCATCTGGTACTTCGTAAAAAGTTGGGTGACGGTAAATTTTCGTGTCAGAAGGTTCAAAGAATGAATCGACTTCATCGATATCTGTTGCATGAATATTTGCCGACTCTACGACCCAAATGCTGATGCCTTCTGATCTGCGCGTGTACACATCACGGGCATTTTCTAAAGCTAATGTAGCGTCTGGTGCTCTTAGGCTACCGACATGTTTGTGATTAAGCCCTTGTTTACTTCTGATGAAGACCTCCCAAAGTGGCCAAGTTGAATTTGACATTGTCTTAAAAATTATATTAGGCTGATTTTTTCATTGCTCTTTTCTTGGCATAAGCATTTGCCGCTTCACGCACCCAAAGACCATTTTCTTTTGCTTTTACTCTAGCTTCGATACGCTCTTTGTTGCAAGGGCCATTTCCTTTTACAACTTGCCAAAATTCGTCCCAGTTGATTTCAGAAAAATCATAATGACCTCTTTCTTCGTTCCAACGCAAATTAGCGTCCGGAATAGTAAGGCCAAGCAACTCGGCTTGAGATACAGTTGCATCTACAAAACTTTGGCGCAATTCATCGTTGGTAAATCTTTTGATTTTCCAATTCATGGATTGTTCTGAGTGAGTAGACTCTGCGTCATTAGGGCCAAACATCATGAGTGCCGGCCACCAAAAACGATTGAGGGCATCTTGTGCCATTGCTTTTTGAGCTGGAGTACCTTTGCACAACACCATTAATGATTCATAGCCCTGTCTTTGGTGAAAAGACTCTTCTTTACAAATCTTGACCATAGCTCTGGCATATGGGCCATAAGAGGTTCTGCATAAAGCAACTTGATTCATGATAGCTGCGCCATCAACTAACCAACCAATTGCACCGATATCCGCCCAAGTAAGCGCTGGATAATTAAAAATTGAAGAATATTTTGCCTTGCCGCTGTGTAAATCGTCAATGGTTTGCTCGCGATCTGCACCAAGTGTTTCAATGGCAGAATATAAATATAGACCGTGTCCGGCTTCGTCTTGAACTTTGGCAAGCAAAACTGCTTTGCGACGCAAGTTGGGTGCACGCGTAATCCAGTTGCCTTCAGGCAGCATTCCAACTACTTCAGAATGTGCATGTTGAGAGATCTGACGAATCAAGGTCTGACGATACGCATCTGGCATCCAATCATTAGGTTCAATCTTGATTTCGTTGTCTATTTTCTCTTGAAATCTTTTTTCTTGTTCAGCAGGGGTCATAAAGCTTCTTTTTGAATGTAACAAATATAGGAAATAACCACGCCTTCAAAACATGATTCACGTCAGTTTGTTCATTGAGAAATGTTTGTGAGGGCTTGAAGTTTATTGTTTACTTTTGAAGCTGAATAATTTGAATTATGTCTACAAAGTTTTACTCTTTAGAAGTAGCGGAAATCAGACGCGAAACACCGGGTTGCGTTTCTGTTGCATTTACGGTTCCATCATCCATAGAAAATGACTTTGCTTTTGAAGCGGGTCAGTATTTAACGATTAAAAAAACAATTCAAAATCAAGAACTTAGAAGATCCTATTCTTTGTGTAGCGCACCCCATGAAAATGAATGGCGGGTAGCAATCAAACAAATTCCAGATGGTGTCTTTTCAGGTTTTGCTAATCAAGAATTACAAATAGGCGATACCCTAGAGGTACTGGCCCCTATGGGAAATTTTAAATTTACACCAGATGCACAAGCGCAAAAAAATTATGTTTTAATTGCCGCAGGTAGTGGTGTAACGCCCATTTTTTCCATTCTCAAAACCATTTTAACTGCAGAGCCAAATAGCACCGTGACTTTCTTTTATGGCAATAAAGGTCAAACAGAAATTATTTTCAGAGAAGAACTCGAAGCACTTAAAAACAAATACCTCGATAAACTCAACCTCGTTCATGTTTTTTCTAGAGAAAACACAGGTGTTCCGCTATTAAAAGGTCGCATTGATACCGAACGTATTCAAAAGTTATTACAAGCCTTTCTCAAAGGACAAACAATTGATGCTGCATTTCTCTGCGGTCCACAACAAATGATTTTGGCCGCCAAAGACGAGCTCGTTCAATTTGGTCTTGCATCCAACCAAATTCATTTCGAACTTTTCCATGCTGAGCCAATTCAAAAAAGAGCTGAAGAAACAGTTCAAGTGCCCGCTTTTGACTCCAAAATTGAACTCATTATGGATGGAGAGGTTACTAATTTTTATTTATCAAGTCAGGGGCCTACCATTCTGGATGCGGCTTATCAGGCTGGTGCCGACGCGCCATTTGCTTGTAAAGGAGGCGTTTGTTGTACCTGCAAAGCCAAAGTGCTCCGAGGAGAAGTCACTATGGATATCAACTATGCCCTAACACCAGAAGAAGTAGAACAAGGCTACGTGCTTACCTGTCAGGCGCATCCAAAAAGCACAGACGTACTCATTTCATTTGACGATTAATTTTTATGGGACTTTTCGATCTATTTAAATCCAATAAAACTGCGCAAATTCCTAAAGGAGCGCATGAACTTTCCGTAAGTAAGGTGAGTCAACTCACCACAGAGGCTGTACAAATTAGCTTTGAAATTCCTGAGGCGCTCCAAAAGAATTTTCAATATCAGGCAGGGCAATACCTCACGCTCCAAGTAGAAATTGATGGCAAGCCTGAACGCCGTTCGTATTCTATTTGCTCAGGTCCAAATGAGCCTTTAGCTATTGGTGTGAAGCGCCTAGAAGGCGGAAAAGTATCTGGCTATCTGCAAAAAATCCAGGCAGGTCAATCGTTGGTTGTTTTCGAACCAGAAGGTAATTTCCTATTGCAACCCGCACACAAAAAAGTGGTCGCACTTGCTGCTGGTTCGGGAATTACCCCTATCATGAGTATGTTGAAATCTGCAGGTTCAGATGTGCACTTTCAACTCATCTACGGCAATAAAAGCCCCGAGTTAACACTATTTCTCAAAGATATCCAAGCACAAGCAAATACCACGCTTGTACCTTTCTATTCTCAGGCAAAAGTCGACGGTACTCATGAAGGCCGCATCGACGAAGCGCAATTCAAAGGACTCATTAAGGATGACCTCAGCTTGCTTCAGGCCGATGCCTATTTCTTATGCGGCCCACAAGCCATGGTGGAAATGGCCGAAGCTACACTAGATTTTTTCGGAGTCGCAAAGTCCAAAATTCACAAAGAACTCTTTTTTGCCACTGAAGCAGCACCGGCCATTTCAGCGCCTGCTTTTTCTGGCAAGAGCCACGTAAAAATGATGCTAGAAGGAGATATCGTGGAGTTTGACATGAACGGCCCTGACAAAAGTTTACTAGAGCTTGCCGAAAAAGCAGGGCTTGATGCACCATTTTCTTGCCGAGGTGGTGTGTGTTCCTCTTGTCGTGCCAAAGTGTTACAGGGTAGTGCTGAAATGCGCATCAACCATGCGCTTACCGATGCCGAGGTTGCCAACGGTTATATCTTAACTTGTCAGGCTCATGCCACCAGTGAAAACCTAATTGTTAGTTTTGATGAGTAAAACTATTGTTGTATTGGGCGCTAGTCAAGGGATCGGCGCAGCCTTGGTCAATGTTTTTGCAGCCGACAGTAGCAATCAGGTTCATGCACTATCTAGGCAACTTGATAAAATGCAGCAGCAATTCCAACAAGCCAATGTTTACCCCTTACAACTTGACTTATTGACTGACATACATGCCCAAATAGCGGCACTTACGCTGCCGAACAAAATTGATATCCTCATCAATAATGCCGGCTTACTCATCAATAAACCTTTTGAAACCATTACGCACCAGGACTTTCACAACAGCTATCAGGTCAATGTCATCGGAATCATGGAAGCAACTCAAGCTTTGTTGCCTAAACTGAGTGCGGGTTCACACATTGTGAATATCAGCTCAATGGGTGGGTTTCAAGGCAGTCTTAAATTTGCGGGCTTAGCTGCCTACTCTACTGCTAAAGCTGCTTTATGTTCGTTTACTGAAATGTTTGCAGAAGAATATAAAGAAAGCGGCATTCATATGAATTGCTTGTGTTTAGGCGCCGTCCAGACCGAAATGCTGGCCCAAGCCTTTCCGGGTTACCAAGCGCCAACGACCCCTGAAGAAATGGCCAAATACATTGCCAATTTTGCCGAACACAGTGGGCAGTTGCTCAACGGAAAGATTATTCCGGTTTCAGCAACTAACCCTTAAGTATTAATTGCCTCTCTTTTTTGTAACTTCGTACATGTTGCGTCTGTTATTTTTGAGTCTAAGCCTTGTTTTGTTGTCCCAACTATGGGCACAAGACATCCATTGGACCCAATTTAACCAGAATCCAATCTACCTCAACCCTGCACACGCCGGAAATTTTGATGAAGACCTTCGGCTCACTGCAAATTACCGCACACAATGGCGCAGTGTCAGTATCCCTTTTCAAACTACCGCTCTTGCAGCAGACACCAAGTGGAAAGGACTAGGGCTAGGGCTAAACCTTTTTCATGACCAAGTTGGCGATGGCAAGTTTCAGACTTTTGAGTTACAAACCAGTATTGCTAAAAGTCTACAATTGAATCAAGAACAGCACTTGCGTTTGGCACTACAAGTCGGAATCAATTACAGACAACTTAACAGCGCCGCTTTTTACTTTGACAGCCAATTCAATGGCTATATTTTTGACCCCACCACACCCACTAACGAAAATTTTCAAACGGCCTCCATGCTCATGCCCATGCTTGGTCTTGGCGCCATACACCAATACCAGATCAATCATTCACTCAGACTTGAGCATGGCATTGGGCTCTTTAATTTAACTAGACCCAATCAAAGTTTTTTTCTCGACAACACCAAACGAGACCTCCGTCTCAACTATTTCGGATCCTTGTATTACGATTATTACCCAAAGCTGAGCTTTCAACCGAGTATTCAACTGAATTTTCAAGGTCCGTACCGTTCGGTTGTGCTTGGTAGTATGGCGCATTACAAATTCTCAGAGGCAAATGCTATTTTATTGAGCGGCGGTCTTTGGTGGAGAATCCAAGATGCATTTTGCCTCAATTTTGGATTTCAACGTGGGCCGCTCTATACTGGTATATCTTATGATTTCAATTATAGTTCTTTAGTTCCGGCTAGCCGAGGCAGAGGTGCCTTTGAGCTGAGCTTCAGGTACGTCTTTATTCGTTTTAAACCCCCTCAAAAGCAGTATCGCATATGTCCAGATTTTATCTAGTCTTATTGCTACTCTGTAGCCAAGCGCTTTGGGGTCAAAAACAACTCGCTAAACTCGTTGCACATGCGGACCAACAAGTCTTGCAACAGGATTACATTGAAGCACTTGACTTTTATCAAAAAGCGCTTGTATTAGATCCTACTTCACTTGAGTTACTCTGGAAAATGGCCCAAGCGTATCAGGCTTCCAAAGATTATATAAACGGGGCCAAGTTTTACCTAAAAGTCTACGAACTTGATCCTGAAGGTATGCAATTCAATGAGGCACAATTGAACTATGCCCTGATGCTGAAGCAACAAAGTTTGTATAAAGAAGCACTCGCACAATTCAAAGAAGTCAAGCTCAAGTTTGCCGAGGATAAATCAAGCCTTATTTACAAAAAAGCAGCGCAAGAAGTTGGTGCCTGCAATTGGGTATTGAAGCAATTGAAAAATCAAACTGCTGAAGAAAAAGCACTGCTAAGTCCTCACCCGATGAATACGCTAGATGCAGAATTTGGCCATGCCGTTCTTAGGCAAGAGCTCTACTTCTCGGCACTCAAGCCAGATTCCACAGCAACAGACCAAGTAGAGGTATTCGCGAAGTCCTACCGCATGCAACTCTTTAAAGTAAGTGTACAAAATCGTCAACAAAGTGCCCTTTTTGAACTAAGCAGCCAGAACCCGAAATACTCATATGGAAACATTAGTTTCAATGCAGATAGCAGCGCTTTTTTATGCAGTGTTTGTCAGGAACTTCCTTCAGGGCTTAACTGTGAGCTCAGATGGGCTTACCAACAAACAGATGGAAGCTGGAAACTCGATACAAGCGCTCAAGTACTTACAGGTCTCAGCGCATCTTATATCAGCATGCCCAACCTGTGTCAAGTAAATAACGAAGAACAGCTTTACTTTTGTGCGAATTTACCTGATGGAAAGGGAGGCCTAGACATCTACCAAGCAACAAGAAAAGAGGATGGTACTTTTGGCGATATCAAAGGAATTAATACGCTAAATAGCACAGAAAATGAACTCAGCCCTTGGTTTGACCCGCTCACCAACAGATTATATTTTTCCTCCTCATGGCACTTTGGTTATGGTGGCTATGATATTTTCTATAGTCAGCTACAAACCGACGGTAAATTTGGTCCGCCAATTAATTTAGGGCAGCCTTTCAATAGCCCTGCGAATGACCTTTACTTTTTCTGCGCTGCAGACACCGCTTATCTGAGTTCAAACCGTATTGGCAGTCTTTATGCCTCTCACCCAACTTGTTGTAGTGATGTATTCACCAATATCATGGATCGACCTGATAAAAAAACGACTTTAAAAGATTCACTTCCCATTCAAATTATCAAATTACCAATTGCCCTGTACTTTGAAAATGATTGCCCTGATCCGAAATCAAAAGCCGAACAAACCACTCTTAATTATGAAGAAACTTTTGTTCAATATCAACAACAATTTCCTGCTTATCTGAAGGGTGTTCAACAAAACAGAAATAGCGAAACTGCACTTGCTTTAAGCACTGAATTACAGCGCTTTTTTGATCAAGAAGTACTCAAAGGAATGCAAGATTTGGCGATTTTTAGAGAACAAGTTTGGCAACAATTACAACAAGGAATGGAGGTCAGTATTTTAGTACAAGGCTTTGCAAGCCCCTTGGCAAAATCTGACTACAATGTCCACTTAACTAAAAGAAGGATAGATGCTATCAAAAACTATTTTGAGGAAGTTGACAACGGAAAGTTTGCAGCCTATATGCAAGCTGATCAAGCTAGACTTTTATTTGTAGAAGTTCCGATGGGAGAATTTCAAGCAAAAAAAGAGGTCAGTGACAACTATTATGACCAAAGAAACTCTGTTTATTCTGCGGCAGCGTCTAAAGAAAGAAGAATAGAAATTATTGAATTGCGCTCAAAGGCAGCTAAAAATTAGTTGTAACTTGCGCTCGATTAAGTCCGATATGGAAAACGCAACTCAATTAGCAACACCAAAGACAAGGCTCTACTTCATTGACATGGCCCGGACCATTGCCATTCTTCTCATGTTAGAAGGCCACTTCGTCCATGACTCCTTGGCCTTAAAATGGGCTGATGACTCCTACCCTGCTTACGTCACCTGGAAATTCATCAGGGGCTTTACCTCACCCACATTTTTGACGGTTACAGGCTTGGTATTTACCTATCTCATGTTGGGAAATGATCGCGTTTCATTCTTCAAAAATATCCGCATCAAAAAAGGCTTTAAACGCGTTGTTGAACTCTTATTTTGGGGTTATTTACTCCAATACTACGCATTTCATGTCTTGCAATGCATCGCTGTCGGAATCTTGTTTATTATTCTTATTTACGGGCTCTGGCGTAACATGCGTTTTATCCCGTTGTATCTTTTATATATACTTGCCGGTTTGGGGTTATTTTTATCCTATTTATTTTTCGGACAACTCGGTGATACCTATTGGCCAGCCCACGCTCCCAAATTCATCCAAAATATCTTTCATGGGCCTTATTCGCTCTTTCCAATTACGCCACACATGGCATATACCATGTTTGGTGCTGCTATTGGAGTTCTGATACATCGCAATAAAGAACAAGTAAAATCTTGGCCCGTTATTTTAGGTGCTTTAGTTTTAGGTTTCTCCATTTATTTTGGTATCAAGCCCTTTCTTGTATCGCTTGAACCATTTCTCGGGCTTCAAGACTTGCGCCTTTATCGGATGGATTGGCTACTCGAAAAACTAGGTATTGTTTTAGTAGTCTTAGCTACCTTATTAGGTCTAGAAACCTATGTTTTCAATATTAAAAAGGAAAATCTTTTTCTAAAAATTGGTCAGAATACGCTCAGTATTTACATCATACACATGATGATCCTATACGGCAGCGTCATTAAATACGGCATCAATGATTACCTCCACCACAAATTAGGCCCTTGGGAAGTGATTCCGTACACGCTAGGCTTCTGGTTGGTGTTCATTGTCTTTGTTTATTTCATAGACGACATTCGAGCCAAATTACACTTCATTTTATGGCCAATGAAGAAATACAGTAGTAAGTTGTTTGGAATCGAGTTAAAAGAAGCAGGTCCAAAAAATTAGGCCAAACCCTCGTCATTATTGATGCTGTAAATGCTTAGACCTTGACACTGCGCTTGATAATGCGCTGACCACAACTATCTTGAACTTTAACTTTAATGGAATAAACGCCAGGTTTGGCGTAAATGTGTCTGGCTTTTGGAGTTGGCGCCGTATATCCATCACCAAACTCCCAAACAACACTGCTCGCATTTGGAAAATTGGCACTATAATGCACAACTTTTTTATTCGCATCATTGAGCTTTACCTCGATATCAACAGTATTTACATTAATCCCATACCTGTTTTTGTTTGTAAGTACGGTAGTGCCTGCAAGGTCTTGCAGAAGTGAGGCTGTTTTGTCGTCAATATTGGCCTGATAATTCACCTTTGGGTTTGTTTTAAACAACGCTGCATAAAAACAAGAGGCAGATAAATAAGAGCCTGTAAGTGTAGGGTGCTGCTGATCTTCTTGGTAAAGTTTGATTTCTGGATAATTAGTGCGAACCGCTTCCCAAGCTCTACCTACAGGTACAATCGCTAAATTCAATCGATCGGCTACATAGTTATATCCGTAGTGAATACGGTCAGACATCGTTTGGTAATCCCAACTGATTTGCAATGAATCGTTTTGAAATCCGTTCTGATAAGCCCAAGTTTGATACAAAAAAACATTTGTACAACTGTTGTTGGCGTAAACGGAGTCAAGGATTTGTTTTAAGAAGGGTAAACTTAAAGAATCAATGAGGCTTGTATCTTGAGCTAACTCACGACTAAAACCCTGAATGATCACGAAATCCCATTTGTATTTTTTTATTGACTGATACAACTCTGGACGTTTAGCATGCATTTCAAAGGTATGATTAGACTTCGCATCCATGTGGATGTCTGCATTTAAACCTTTACTGTTAGCCATCTCTTGCAATAACTTCGGCATATTGTTGTAGTGCGTGTAGCTATTCCCAATAAATAGAACGCGTGTAGGCTGCGCTGCTACCAGAACGCTTAAGATTAATCCAAAGAATAAACAAAAGCTCTTCATGTCTAAGATTTTAAGAGTTGCTACTCAGTAGCGTTGCCAATGTAGACAGTTCTTCTTTTGACGGCGCTAGTTTTGGGCCACTAAAATTGATATCTGCTACTGTTTGAAGCGGAACGAGGTGAATATGCGCATGCGGAACCTCTAAACCAATCACTGCGACACCAATTCGTTTACAATCAATTTTCGTTTTCATTTGGGTAGCCACCTCTTTAGCAAAAGAGAGTAAGCCTAGATAGGTGGCATCGTCTAAATCAAAAATATAGTCAACTTCTTTTTTAGGGATGACCAAGGTGTGCCCATGTGCAAGGGGTTGTAGGTCAAGAAAAGCCAAAAAGTCTTCGGACTCTGCTACTTTATAGCAAGGTATTTCACCATTGACTATTCTTGAAAAGATACTCGCCATTATCTAGAGATCGAAACAATTTCAAAATTCATGATGCCACCTGGTGTTTGAATTTCAGCGATGTCGCCAACTTTCTTACCTAGTAAGCCTTTACCAATTGGCGATTCTATCGAAATCTTGCGCAACTTGATATCTGCTTCATTTTCAGCAACCAAAGTATACTCAATTTCCATACCATTCATTTGATTCTTGATGAGAACCTTGGATAGAATGAATACTTTACTGTTATCCATGTGCGTTTCATCCACCAAACGTGCATTGGAAATGATCTCTTCTAATTTGGAAATTTTCATTTCTAAGATACCTTGCGCTTCCTTCGCTGCATCGTACTCAGCATTCTCAGAAAGGTCACCTTTGTCACGTGCCTCAGCTATTTGTTCAGAGATCGAAGGTCTTTGAACAGTTTTCAAATGATATAATTCGTCTTTTAATTTTTGTAGACCCTCTGCAGTGTAATAATTGATGTTAGCCATGATACTCGGTTTATTGAAACAAACAAGAGAGCCCTAAAAGAGCTCTCTTGCACCTAACAAAGTTAGAAATTTATTTTAAGCTAATAGTTGCTCCTATAGTATGAATTACACCGAAAATTCCTGCAAATCGTGTAGCATATTCAATTCCTAGAGCATTTTTGTTTTCGCCTACAAGAGCGTCGATTGAAAAACCTGCTGAAGGACCACTAAATGCACTTGAACGCGTTTCTTCATTGAACATACCGTTCTCATAGCAGAATCCTGCTCTGAGGTTAAACGCCATGCTTTCTTTAGAAATACCATAATCAAGACCGATTCGGTATTGATCTTTCATGAACGAATTGGCTGTAAAACCTAAAGCAAGATTTAACTTATTGCTTTCATTAAAAATGAAATCATAAGAACCACCAATACCAAGTAATGAAGGTAATTCGAAAGTTGCAGAGCGTTGCTCTAATGAAGCGATATAACCCGTGCTTACATAAGAAACTTGTTGCGCCAAACCGTCACCTTTATAACGCATTACCGGTCCAACATTCTTGAGAGTAATTCCAAACTTCAATTGATCTTGCTCACCAGAAACATAACGGATACCCGCATCAATTGCGATACCATTTGCTCTCATATTCGATATACTTTCAGAAATTACCTTGAAATTTATTCCTCCATAAATTGAAGAAGAAAACTCTTTTGCGTATCCTACACTGAAAATATTCATGCGCGGAGAGAAGAAACCTATGTTACCCTCTGGGTTTGCCACAGTTGTAATTGGAATATCACCAAAGTTCATTGATTGTACACTAATAGAGAACACTTCTGAATCAGAAATTCTTTGTGCTACACCGGCACCGTTTAGAGCAATACCTGCAGAACCCATCCAGTTTGAATAATTGAACTTCATTTGGGTTTTTTCGGTAAATGCCAAACCAGCGATGTTCATGTAAGTTGCTTCGAGGCCATTGCTATTTGCGTAAGATGCATCACCGATAGCTCCTGAACGAGCCCACGGATTGACAAGCAAATGTGAAGCACCAGCAGAACCTACGCGGTCTTCGTTTCCAGCCAAAGTCTGCAACGAGGCCACTAAACCTGCGCTGAGAACTATATGTTTTAAAGTCATTTTCATTACTTTGAAATATACAATGATTAAATACCTTGTAAGTCAGCCTGACGCATACCGCCAAAGAACTTCAAGACGCGTTCACCAACTCCTGGTACATCGACATGGATTAAATAGATACCACCGGCAACAGGAATTGCTTTGTGATTTGTTAAATCCCAGTCAAGGTATGTTTGAGGACTATCTTTCTTAAAGCTACGAACTAACTTACCATTAGTCGTGTAAATTCTCACTGTACAAACCTCTGGAAGGTTGACTATTTTCACTTTAGTATCTAAGCGAGTGCGCTCATATTCAGAGAATGCATAGTAAGGGTTTGGCACCACATTGATCATGGCAAGTGCTTCTTTAAGCATGTCTTGGGAACCTACTTTAGTAGCGATGTCTTCCATAGACCAACCATACATTGGTTTACCGCCGTTCTCACCTGAACCAACGAAGTTTTTGTATTCTTTGTTGATGCGCAAGCGAATCTTGACGTCTGTAGACAACAAAGTTTGATTAGGAGTTAGTAAAGGAAACGCAACCCAAGACAAAGAGCCGTAAAGCTCGCGTCTTGCTGCAGTGCTTCCTCCTTCAATCTCCAAATACTTGTTGTATGCAAAGTTCGTACTGTTGTTTTCTGCTTCTGAAGGAACATATGCCGGAAAGTCAAATCCGAAATTAAATCCGTTAGTTGTTTTCTGTTTGTAGCTAAACACATAAATTGGATGCATACCACCCATAAGGGGTGTCCCTACGGTGCTTACTAAACGATCGGTTGGGTTCCAGATCATGTCAGCACCGTTTTCACCACCCAAAAAGGAGTTTTCTCCGAAAGCCATGTAAAGGCGTGCACCAGACTCGAGGTCTACTGCATAGCCTGGGAACCAACCCATACCGGTGCCAGTTCCATCAGGGTTGCCATTTTTGTCCACACTTGGGCTTTTTCGCAAAGCACCTGGTTGTGCCGCACCCATATTGAGCCCAGTATTGCGACCGAGCTCTACAATTGGACAGCGCGTCCAGAGGCTTTTATCTGCTGTAATAACGATATTCACGCTCGGTAAAAATGAAATCGCTGCGTTGAGTTTACTCGAGGGAGTGTACCAACCATAATAGGCCATAGGCATGTAATCTCCTTGATGACCTACCAATCGGTGTGGTGAAATAATACCATCCAAAACGTGTTCATACGCCTGCGTTGGGTCTGCACCAAGTTCATCTTCATAGTAACACGGGTCTAAATAAACAGGGCCAGAAGGATCACAATTATATAAATCGTCTTCAGTATCTGTATGTGTTTTGAAGTCTCCGGAACGTATCCAATTGGTAGGGAAGAATGCGTCGTTGTCTTTGACACCGGTAAGCCAACGCTTAGAAGAATCTTTGAACTCCATACTCGCTTCAATCATACTTGTGTATCTTCCTGCAAGGTAGTATTTGGTTTGGAAGATTTGTACTGAAACGCCCCATTGTGGAATGATTTGCTCGTTGTCTAAGGCGATTGTGCGCTCAGAGCTCACGGAGTCAATTGGGGTGGCGTCGCCTTTGTTGGCGTAGCGGTAAATCACCCAGCTAGCAGTGTCGGCACCGTTGCCAATATTTGGTGCAGTGTAGTCGCGGAACTTGCACTCGAAATAACCGTTCGCTAAGTTCAATGGATCCACAACTTTGATATTTACAGGGCCAGCACCGTAATCATAAGTTGGGTTGGCCATGTAACCGTCGTTGAGGATCGTTTTCAAAGAAGCATCAGTAAGCTCTAAGCTGCGGTTGCCGTTTCCGTATCCATCCAAACGCGTGATGCGTGGTGAAGAACCATAGGCAACAAGTTGTGCTGTTCCGCCTGCCTCTGGCATTGGGTTGTGTGGAATGGCTGATGTTGGTGAAATGGCAGTACCGTCAAAATTCAAACGGCTAGAGATGTAAGGAATCTTTTGACCGTCTAACAATAATGGGTCATTCGGGTCATATTCTTTGAATTGATTATATGCGTATGCAATAGCAACGTAGAAATACTGTTTGTGATTTACTAATGCACGTGCGCCTTGTGCAAACGCATCTTCTTTGATAGAGAAGGAATGACGAATACCAGAATTTTCACCATCTACCTTTTCAACCGGCACTGAGAAACCTAAGGCCTCATCAAATTGGAAGTTGATAATGCGAGAGATATTATTCTTGATGTCGCATTGCGCAACCAAACGTGCCTTATCTGGATCAGCAATATCAGCAATTGACACATCTTGAGCTTTTAGTTGGAAGATTTGGTAACCTTCAAAGCGATAGAAGCGGTCTACTGTTGGATCAGTAATATTGATTTCATCAATTTCAGCGTATGCTTCTTGATAGTTGTTAGATGAAATCGGGTTATCAATCATGAGGATCAACTCGTTCTCTAATTCTTGGATAGTTAAACGCGGTGCGTCTGGCGGAGATAGAATTTTAAAACATGCATCGAATAGCGCCTGCGCTTTAGTATCGGCACGTTTCATGGCTTCAACAGAGGCCATCAAGCCACCTTCGGTACTTCTACCGTATACAATACCAACTGTGATGTTATTGATTGCACCAGGACGTAATGTAAAAGGACCTGCAGACTGTACAAATCGACGGTCACCAGAAGGGTTGTTATCTGTTGATTCATCCCAACCATTAGGGAACAAACTAGACATGTCCTCACCACCTGTAGACCAATGAAGTGGATCAGATGTTCCTGGGAACATGTAATCAGAAAGGGTTGTGGTTACACCAATTGAACCCATGTAACCTAGACCACCATAGTACATCTCAGATCCATTTGCCCACTGACCTTCCATAAAGTTGTAGTATTCTGCAGCTGGACCTGGGTCATTGTAAGGATACGCCGAAGTTGAAGTGTAGTAGGTAAAACGACGCATACCAAAACGCTCGTTGTCAATAATGCCATCTGAATAACCAATACCGATACCTTTGTAAACAATACCATTGTTGGCAAGTGCATCTACCACAGTAGGCACTACCTCTGTTTGGGTAGCCTCATCAAAGTAAGGACCCGGGTTATCTATACCATCGCCATCTTGGTATGGACCTTCAAAGAAGTCACAACCAATTGCCGGTGGATTTTCACCATAGCCAAGCTTACCACCATCAGACTCATCGATGAGATCACCGTTATACATGTAACCTAAACCACGAGAAACGTCGCAACCGGTGTAGTCATCTGCATAGTTTCCGACGTCAGCATCGAGGTATTGAGAGAAATAAGTATTGTAAAGGGTTTGTGTTCCGCGGTTGATCAACTCATAGTTGTAGAAGGTCATGCGGTTCACTTCGTCATTGGTTGCAAAAGAGAATGCTTGAGCACGAATTTCCATACCGATTGGGTCACCGTTAGTTTCGGTGTGGATATTTCCTTTGTCATTGAAAACCCACCAGTGTGTTTCGTCACCGTAAAGTGAAATACGTCGGTCAATACCACACTCGATGTCATCACGACCTAAAATGTCATCATACCACGGGTGATCACCGTTGTCTGGATTGTAGTTTCCATCTTGATCTCGGTCATAGAAAGGAGCCAAGAAATAATCTTGACCTCTTGAGACGTCACCATGAGCAGGCCAGCCATAAATACGATTGAGCTCGTCATTAGTTGGTGCTGTGATTTCATCACATCCTTCTGTGGTTACACCTGTATTACATTCCCACCAAACGTTGAATTTGATGACCTCCGCCTTGCGAATGGTGTAAAACTTGTCATAAGCAATACACTGATCAGGATCAATATTTGCCTCACCAAAATCACGGATAGCGTCATCGCCAACTGGGTTAATTGGGTTGAAGTTTCCGGTACCTGGAGTAACTGTTAGCGGGCCAGGCCAGAAGTCGTTTCCTGAACGGTAACGCAATGCCGCTAATTTTAGCTGTCCATTAACGTCTGTACCTCCCATCCAGAGTGCGCCAGCATAAATTGCAAAGCGGTTACTTCCTCTTGGAACTTCATAAGCAGCAACACTTGCTGCACGGTTTTGGAACATACTTCCACCTTGCTCAATGAGTGCCGATACATCATTGAATTTCATGGTGAGTTTAGCCGTTGCAGGGCTACAGTTAGCCTTAGGCTTAACCGTTGGTTTGTAATCTTTGTCGTTGGGGCCTAGATAAGCAAGTGCTTGTGTGCATGCTACTGTTAGACCTAAAAACGCGGCAATGAATTGCTTTTTCATAATACTTCGTTAATGCTTCTTAAAAATCAAATTTTACACCGAGACGAATTGTTCGGGGTATACTGATGTTAAACGGATTTTGAATCTTCATGGTGTAGTAGTCACGGAAAGATTGCTCGTCAATTTGGTTTTGGATAGATGTTTGGCTAGCTGCAGCAGCTAAGTAACCGTCGTCGTCCCAGTTTCCTGTAGCTCTGTAAACATTAAGGACGTTGAATTGGTTGAACAAGTTCGTGGCACGAACGTATACTTGAAGGAATGCAGCCTTTTTCTTGTTCTCTTTGTTACCATATTCTAAAGAGAATGTTTTGTCTGCTTGGATGTCTAGGCGATATTGCCAAGGTAAACGCGAACCATTAAGAGTTCCATTGATACCTGCATTGAGGGCTCCAATACCTTCGTCTGTGATGAACGTCTGAGAAGAGTAAGGCGAACCTGAATTAATATTGGCAATTAAGTTCAAACCTGTATTCTCTAAGATGCGTGTTTTTCCAATCATTGGGCCATTGTAATCTTGACCTTCGCCGTAGCGGTAGTCAAAAGTTACGTTGAACGCATGACGTTGGTCATAGCTGTATGGGAAGATTACGCGAAGGTTTGGTAAACCAGCGTTTACAAGTGCTGCCATTGATGTTGCATCTGAACCAGTACCATCAGCAAATTGTAAAGTATAGTTCGCTGTCATGCGGATATTGCCAGTTTGACGCATGTCATAGGCAATTGTTAAACCTTTAACCGTACCGAAGTCGCGGTTACCAAAAGTTCTGTAGGTAACAGGATAGGCTTCAAAGACGTTAATCAACTGCACGTTATCGCGTTGTTCGCGGTAGAAAGCAGAGATTTTGATGGAAGAAGTACGCGTTACAACCTGCTGGAAACCAAGTTCGTAATCAACCGTTTTTTCTGGTCTAAGATTCGCATTGTTGATAACAGCGTTACGAGATTGAATAAACTGATATTCGTAAGGATTGAAACGGAAACCAGAAGTTGGTCTTTTGGTAAGGATGTCGTAGTGCGCAAAGAAGGATGCTTCCTCAGAAATCGGGAAAGAGAAGGCGATACGAGGCATTACGTTCACTTGTGCTTTGTAATCTTCAAATGCATCTGCAGTAGGCGTTTCTAAAGAAGGATCTTCCAACCATGGTGCAATTCCGGCAGCGCCGCGAATTTTTGATGGGTCTTCTATCGGAGTACCTGTTGCATCGTACCATTGAGCTCCATTTCTAAAACCGTTGATTCCTGAAGGATTGTTCACATCATTTACATAAACAACATAGTCATCACCCATACCATTTGGCAAATTAACCCAACCATATTGATTTGGGTCATTTTCTGCCATAGTGCGTGCTTCTTTAACTGTTTTTGCAGTGTAGAACAAGTAAGGATCTTTTAATACCGGTTGATTGGCATCAAAAACGTCAACACGAACACCAACATTAAAGACGATATCTTTGAATGCAAATTTATCCATGATGTATCCAGCCATATAAATTGGTTGGAAGGCACCTACAAAGCGCTTGTAATTGCCATTTTCATCGAACTCATTAAAATACTTATTGATATCGGTGTTTCCACGTACCTTCTTACCCGTGTGGTCAAAGCCCCAATAAGAAACAAATGATTGACCACTGTTTAATAGTTCGTCAGGTGAGAACATATCAAATTGGAATAAATTAGGATCGTACTGGTCGATATCTACGAAGTCTGTACCAGCCGGGTTATAACCCAGTTTTTCACGCAAGTTGTAGTCAAAGAAAGATTGTTGATCGTTGTTGATTTGACCGCCGTAGAGTCCGTTTCCGTTCGGATCTGCAGCGTTCCCTGCATTGAGGCGATTATAAGTAATTGCTTTGAACGATCCTGAATCTGTAACAACGCCTGAATTAAGGTCTAATTCACGGATGTGGAAGTTTGCTAACTGGCGAGCAATTGACCAAATACCTACAGGACCATTATCTCCGCTAGTCCAGCCGCGATCCACGCGTTGCTCGTATTCAAAACCTAATGAGATAGAGTGGTCACCGAGTACTACAGAACCAGCACCAGTTACACGGAACTGATCGTTTTCTGTCTTGCCAAAACCATTTGAAGGTGAACCAATATTTGCCCAAATACCGTAAACACTTCCTGGAAGGTCGCCGTTTCTTAAGGCATTTCCTTGTTGGATTTGGAAGAGGTTTTCGTAGCGACCAATTGGGTTTCCTTCGTAAATGTTAAAATATTGAGTAGTGATTGCTGCAAGCGCAGAGTTGGTTTCTGAAGGAGTAAAAGCAACCTCGACATCACGAAAACCATTGTGAACATACATCTGTGTGGCGGGATCAAACTCATAAGAAGGAACTCGTGTTGTTTCAAATTTACCAACGTGACCATAATTAAAGAGGTTGTAACCGTGATTTGGGTCATAAGACTCATCAAAAGACTTAGAATAGTCAACCATTAAGTTATACAATGCAGACTTTATTTTCGAAGAAGAACCCTCACGGTCATTGTTGAAACGCTGTGTCAAACGCGCATAGACACGGTAATCTAGACTTTTGCCTACTCCATAATTGGTAAAGTTTAACAATGAGCCAGCGTAATTATATGAAGTTCCTTGCGAATAGTTCAGGGAGCCTCCGAATTGTAAGTTAACTGATGGCCCGGTATTTACATCGATTTTTCCTGATGCGGAGAAAACAGAATTACGGGCATTCATGCGCCAATCTGTTTTTTCAAAGTCGTCGGCACGTAAGAACAGTGCATTATGGAAGGTACCAAAACCAGTAGAGGTTGGTCTGAGTGGATTAGCAAGAAGCTCTTCTCGTGCGTCTTGTTTAATTCGGAATGAGCCACCAGCTAATGGGCGTGGGTCAAGTTGATCTGTGTAATTAACTGAAACCAAGAAACCAAGAAGCGGACGAGTTTTATTACCTAAAGAATCACGTTGCATTAAAAGTGGACCTGATAACATCCCTTCCACAAGGTTGTAACCAAACTTATCAAAACCAATCACTCTTCCATCATAGCCATTTGGATCAGCACCATTAAGATAGATACCAGAGGAGACCGCTTCCAAACTTCCGAAGTAAATTGAAGAAGGTCCTCTGGTTGTAATAGAGATGATACCACCGGTGACGTCACCATAGTTAGCTGGAACACCACCAGTAATTACAGATACTTCTTCTAGGGCTGATTTTGGCAAGTTCGAAGAACCGCGTACCTTGATACCGTCAATATAAAAGTAAGTTGCATCAGAACGCGTACCGCGAACAGAGATAGCACCTGAACCTTCGTTTACGTTTACACCACCCACAGTTCCAGCAACTGCTGATGCAGAACGAGCTGGAAGACGAGCGATGTCTTCGCGTGTGACGGTCGCACCTGAAGCACCACCGTCTTTATCGATGAGAGGTACTTTATAGCGAACTACTTTTACTTCTCTTGTCTCTTGTGTCTTACTAGAAAGAGTAAGATTATCAAGGAAAGTAATGCGATCAGGAGAAATAGAAACACCTGTCATGGTAAGGGTTTGATACCCACCTTCAGCATTTCTGACTTCTACATCGTAAGAACCCGGCTGAATACCATTAATCTGGAATTTTCCTTTTTCGTCAGTTAAAGAGCTACCACGAATAGCTCCAGCTTGCTTCAACAATACCTTGCTGAATTCAAGAGGGGCTTTGGTAACCTCATCAGAAACTGTACCACGAAGGGTACCGAGCCCGGATTGCGAAAATGCATAAGTGCTTACAAATAAAGCGCTTAAAAACAATAATTTCAGTCTACCCACCATAAGAATGCGTATAAATTTTACTATTTCTCGTTTTTTAAAGATTGTAAATATAGAAAAATCCATAGTCTTAACATAAAATTCATCAAATTTCTATTCTATGTTTGTAAGGATTTTTACCTGCTTGCCCTTTTCGATACATTATGAACTTTAAAACTATACTTTCTAAACTGCCTATTCAATTGACATGTGTTCAAACCAAGACTGTTTTTGAAAGTGCTGTTTTTTTGTTTCCTGAGGAACAAAATCAACTCCAAAATATTTCGAGTGAGAAAAGAAAAAGAGAATTTTTGGGCGCGCGTTATTTACGTAATCAATTGCGAATCAATTCTATAATTGGATACAAGGAATCTGGTAAGCCTTATCTTATTACAGATTCAGCTAGCGGCATTTCAATATCGCATACGAGTGAATTCATTGCATTTGGTCTGGCTCCTTTTGAAATTGGTATTGACCTCGAAAAACCCCAAGAAAGAATTCATCAAATCATCAATAAGTTTGCTGACGAACATGAAAAGAATTTATATCAATTTTCGGAATTCAGCGAAACGGAGTGGCTCACCTTTATTTGGTGTGCAAAAGAAGCAATATATAAGTTAGGGGGTCAAAAAGGTGTTGCTTTCAAAGAAGAAATGAAATTGCTTTCTATTGAAGAAGTGGAACCTAATTATTTAAAAATCGTTGGCGTTTATTTAGTAGGCCTACCCGAGGAGCGAAAAGTAGACATCTATTGCCTGAAAGACCAAGAATGTCTTTTTGCCTTGGCTCGATTTAAAGACTAGCTTTCAGGCTCATGTCAAGCGCTTTAACAGAATGCGTGAGTGCTCCTACTGAAATGAACTGAACGCCTGTTTCAGCATAACTTCTAATTGTTTCTGAGGTAATTCCTCCCGAAGCCTCTGTTTCAATACCATCGGGTATCGATTTTAGCGCCGCTTTCAGTGCTTGAGGTGTAAAGTTGTCGAGCATGATTCGGTGGTAGTCTTGAGGTAGTGTAAGCAATTCTTTTAATTCGGATTCCGAACGAACTTCAACCTCTACTTTTAGGTCTAAATTTTGGGACACCAAATAAGCTTTTGTTCTTGCCAATGCGGGTTTCAAGCCACCTGCGTAGTCAATATGATTATCCTTAAGCATGATCATGTCGTAGAGTCCAAAACGATGGTTTGCCCCTCCTCCAATTTTTACTGCGTATTTATCGAGCAAACGCATTCCAGGAGTGGTTTTTCGCGTATCGAGTAAAGTACAGTTGGTGCCACTTATGAGTTGTACATAATGAGCGGTTTGGGTGGCTACCCCACTCATATGCTGCATACAGTTTAAGAGGAGTCTTTCAACGGCTAAAATGGAACGAGATGATCCTTGTAAGGTGAAAGCAATGTCTCCGGGTTGAATGCGGTCACCGTCTTTTAACTTTTGATCAAAAATGATGGTTGCATCATAAATGTCACAAATTCTTTTGGCAACATCTACACCAGCCAGAACACCTTTTTCTTTGATTAATAGATAGGCAGCTGACTGTGCGTCAAGAGGCACACAAGCTAAAGACGAGTGGTCTCCGGAACCAAGGTCTTCTTGTAGGGCATTATGGATAAACTCATCTAGCATACAGCAAAGATAAGAAGTGCGGTTTAATCTGCGCAATGTTTCTATTTTTGAACTGTGAAAGCAGAAATGGACTTATTGAACAAAGTAGCTACATTACCTCAGCACCCTGGGGTGTATCAATTCTTTGATCAAAAAGGTAAAATCATTTACGTAGGAAAGGCCAAGGACCTTAAAAAAAGGGTGAGCTCTTATTTTCAAAAGGATCACGCCGACGGAAAAACGCGAACGCTCGTCAAACAAATAGTAGATCTACAATTTACAGTAGTTGAAACTGAGATAGATGCCCTGCTGCTAGAGAATAACCTCATCAAAAGCCACCGACCACGTTACAATGTTTTGCTTAAAGACGACAAAACTTATCCTTGGATTGTCATCAAGAAAGAACCTTTTGCGCGCATCTTTCCGACCCGAAGAAAATTCAATGACGGTTCCTCTTATTATGGACCCTACCCGAATGTAAAAGGCATGCATGCCCTCTTACAACTGATTCGGGAGCTTTTTCAAATCAGGACCTGCGCCTTGGACTTAAGCCAACAAAAACTCGAAAGAGCCAAATACAAAGTTTGTCTGGAGTATCATATTGGTAAATGTGCCGGACCCTGTGAAAAATTACAAGAACAAAGCCACTACGACGAAACGCTCAAAGTGATCCGTCTGCTATTGGAAGGCAAGAACTACTCTTTGATCCTACAACTCAGAAAACAAATGCAAGTTTTTGCTACTGAACAAGCCTTTGAAGAAGCACAGCGCTGCAAAGAATTGATTTTAGCACTCGAGCAATTCAGAACCAAGTCAATGGTGGTGGCCGATCATGCCCAAGATTTCGATGTGTGTTACATTGAAAAGAACAACTACTTATCATGGGTGAGTTATTTAGTGGTACGTGAAGGAAGTATTGTTCATACTTATGCCACGCAAATCGAGGATCCGTTAGACGAAGATCTTAAGATCTTATATCAAAACATCATCCCTCAACTGAGGTCACATTTTTCAAGTACTGCAAAAGAGGTGCTTATTGGGATACCCGCTGGCGTCGAACTCTACGATGCGAAAGTTAGCTTCCCGAAAATTGGCGAGAAAAAACAACTTTTAGAATTGGCTCAAAATAATGTCAAGCATGCACAACTTCAGGCTAGAAAACAAGCTATGAATGCAAGCACAAGCGCACAGAGTTCTGCTATGCAGGCTGTTCTTGAGTTACAAACTGCTTTAGGGCTCAGTAAAGTGCCTAAGCACATTGAATGCTTTGACAACTCAAACCTACAAGGAACCAACGCTGTTTCGGCTTGTGTTGTTTTCAAAGATGGGGTGCCAAGTAAAGCTGATTATCGTCATTTTAATGTAAAAACTGTAGTAGGACCCGACGATTTTCAGACCATGAAAGAGGTAGTTGGGCGGCGATATAAGCGATTAAAAGAAGAAGGGCAAGCCTTACCCGATTTAGTGATTATAGATGGAGGCAAGGGGCAACTTGGTGCAGCGCTTGAAGCTATTGAAGAACTTGGCTTACAAAATCAACTTAAATTAGTTGGCCTAGCCAAAAGACTTGAGGAAATTTATAAGCCTGGTTTTTCGAAATCTTTAATTTTGAGCAGACGCTCTTTAGCCTTAAAATTAGTACAGCAACTCCGCGACGAAGCGCATCGCTTTGGATTGAGCCATCATAGAAATAAAAGAAGCAAAGGAGCTTTAGAAACACAGCTTGATCAAATCAAGGGTTTAGGACCTAAAACGATTTCACAACTCTTCCAAGATTTCAAAACAATTTCAAAAATGCAAGCAGCCGGTCAGGAAGTTGTTGCAAAAAAAATAGGAGCTGCAAAAGCACAACTCCTATTTCAATACTTTGAACAGTAGTAATTACTCCACTACAAAAGGAAGCGTAGTAAGTGCACCGTTGAATTCTAGTTGCAACAAATAAGACCCAGCTGCTAACTGTGAGGTCTGACTCACTACCATGTTCTTTCCTTCTTGTAAGAATAATGGGAAAGACTGAACTACTTTTCCTGTAAGATCTGTAAGTTTTAAGGTCGCCGCCCCAGCAGAAAGTGAAAAGAAGCTCAAGTGGAGATCTGCATCTGTTGGGTTTGGATAAAGTGCGATATCTGTGAGGTTTTGATGCTCTATGCTAGAAACGACTAAATCGTTCGATGGCGCTCCACTGTAAATATTGATATCATCTAGATAAAAGTTATTGCCACCTTCACCCTCAAAACGGAAACGCATTCTGAAGTTTTCAGTGAAATAGTTTTCAGTGATGTTGGTCATGTGAACAGTGACCCAATCAGTTTGTGCACTTGGTGCCCATGCCGTTGATGATATTTGGTTGGAAAGTTGATTGCCACCCAAAGTTTTTCTTTGTGCCCAATTATCGCCGCAGTTGCCGGTAATAAAAACTTTTAAAAATTCGTAGTCCGAAGCTGTACGCTTGCGATATGCATAACGGAAAGAAAGGGTAACACTTCCATTATTCGTATCTATACCTGATAAATCAATATTAGTCGAAACAAGTTGGTCTATGTTTGGTCCTACTTGACCAAAATTTGAAAGTTTAACACATTTAGTTCCAGTATGGCCAAAAGCACTTTCGAGTTCAAAAGCATTATTGTTATTGATATTGCTCACCTCCCAATTTGCTAAATTAGAAAGGCTTGTATAAGATTCAAATCCTTCCCAATAAGGCAAAGTTTCTGGGGTTCCTAAAACGCGAATGAATGATAGCTTGTCTTCGACGTCGCTGTTGGTTCCATCGGTTGCAGTCAGCTGCACGTTGTACATACCTGGGGTATTGAAAACAATGGCTGGATTTGCAGAAGTAGCAGATGAACCCGATGCAAAAGCCCACCCTGTTGATGGTGTAATTTGCCAAGACCAGCCACTCACTGCGTTGTATGATTCATCAGTAAACTGAACTTCGCTACCTGCACATACGGTTACTTTATCGGCACTGAAATCTGCCTTACACAAATATGTTGTTCCGGTTGCACCAACGGCTGCTAAATTTGCTGCGGATACTACATTTGCGCGGCCAGTATTGGCTACTTGCAGAGCGTTGCGCATGCGCGTGCGCTGACCTTCCGTATACATTTTTGAGCAATAAGAATAATCCATGTAGTTTTCTACGTTATCGCGGATATCAAAGCCCCAATAGTTGCTATCAGAATTACAAGTATTGGCATTGATCATGCATGACGTAACACCGATACAATTCGGTGTATCTTGTATATTGTCATCAGTATTACAACTTGATGCGTTTCCTGGGTTGTTATTACCTCCCCAAGTATGGTCAAGGTTTAACCAGTGTCCTACTTCATGAGTAAGTGCACGACTTGTACCTACAGCACCTGTTCCGATAGCACCTACGTAATCGTGAAGAATCCAGATGCCATTTTTCATGCTAGTAGCACCCCAAGTACTTGGTTTGTAGGTATAACCTGCAGCACCACCGATTTCTCCACAAATAAAGACATTCATGTACTTATTGCCTGGCCACGTCCCATTGTAAACGTTGTTTCCAGCAATTATGGCATCAACTTGTTCAGAGCCATCGTCACCTTGGTAACTCATTGGAGAAAAAGTACGGGTAATTCCACTAAAACACTGGCCATTAGGCGCAATGGTTGCTAATTTAAATTCAACTTCGACATCTGCTGGCATTCCTTGGAAATCAGGGTGAACCGTTGCGGTATCTGCATTTTGCTTGCGAAAGTCACGGTTTAATATAGCCAACGCGTTTAATATTTGCTCGTCTGAAATATTTTCAATTCCACCAAAGTGCATGACATGAAATACTACAGGAATGGTATAGATTGTTCCTTTTTGTTGATCTCCTTTTTTGGCAACTAATTCATAAGCTATTTCAGCTTCTTGAATTCCTTTCACATAAGCCGAATTACTCAGTAATTCATTGTGCTTTTTGTGCGTAATACAATATTCAACACTTTCCCCTTCTCTTGTATTTTGAGGGTCAGGAACACGTTTTGAATTTTGTGCGAACAACGTTAACGACGAGCCTAAAACAAAAAGACAAGTGGCTAAAAAATAGAGGTGTTTCATAGTTAATTGAATAAGAGCATGATAGTTTGTCGTAAAAATACAACAAGTCCATCAAATTTAATCATTGGAGAATTAAATAATGATAATAAAATCCTTTGCTTAACTTTGACTCATGAAAGCAAACACCGCGTCTTCCACTTTGGCTATCACAACTAAGATTGTACTGCCAAACGACACCAATACTTTAGGTAATCTCTTTGGGGGTCAGTTATTGGCCTGGATGGATGTCATCGCCAGCGTTTCTGCCCACCGACATTCAAAAAGAGTTGTCGTTACAGCATCTGTGAATAATGTTTCGTTTCAGAAGCCAATTAACCACGCTTCTATCGTTACTTTAGAGGCAAAAGTTTCGCGCTCATTTAACTCTTCCATGGAGGTTTTTGTCGATGTTTTTGTCGAGGACGCCGTTACCGGACAGCGCGAAAAATGCAACGAGGCTATTTATACTTTTGTTGCGGTTGACCAAAACGGAAATCCGATACAAGTTCCCGCACTTATTCCTGAAACTCAAGAAGAAAAGGCACGTTTTGATGGGGCTTTACGCCGCAAACAATTGGCCTTGATATTAGCAGGTAAAATGCAGCCAGCTGAGGCCACTGAACTTAAAAAACTCTTTTTCGACGAGGAAAAATAATACTAAAGTTTAGTTTGATTAAGCTGACTTGAAATGTTGTCAAGATTTTGCTGACGCATGCAAGCAAAATGTCCTTTTGGACAGTTCTGAAATCCAATTTTTGAACAAGGTCTGCACTTCAAATTATTCACTTCGTATTGAAAACAATCTTCTTGTTCAGACCGAAATGGATACATTCCAAAATCTTTAACGGTATTGCCCCAAATCAAGTGAATAGGCACCTCAAAACAAGCTCCGATATGCATCAGACCGGTATCATGGGTAAGTAAGGCGGCAGCATTTTTTACCAACCATGCCGAGCCATGAATATTGAACAATCCAACCATTGAAACAACTTTTTGCCCCTCTAATGCGGCAACGATTTCATTAGCTGTTGGTTGATCCTCCTTGCCACCAAGAAGTAAAACCGGATGCTCAACTTTCTGTAAAAGCTTAATCATTAAATCTGTTGGCAAACGTTTGGTAGCAAACTGAGCCCCGATGGCGAAGGCGACATATTTCCCGGGTACAAATCCTGTTGCACCTTGAATTGAAAACTGCTCGGATTCAGGAATTTCATAGGGATTTTCTGGTGCCAAAACTTCCATGCCAAAGGCTTGCTTTAAGGTGCTCAAATAGCGCTCAACTACGTGCTGACGTTTATCTGGCTTGACATTGAATTTGGTGAGTAGCCATTTGTTCCAGTTGTTTTTGGGGTACTTATAAACTTTGGCGTCAGAAAAAGCGGTGAGTAAAAGTGTTCTTAGGTTATGATGTAAGTCAAGAACTGCATCGTAAGCTTGAAAATTGATGTCTTTTCTCAGTTGACGTATTGAGCCCTCAAGGGTAAATACATGGCTCAGACCAGGACAGGCCTTTAGTAAATGGCGAAATGCAGGTTTGGTGACGTAGTCGATTTGGCTATCTGGGTAGGCAGACTTTAAAGCCGCCACAACAGGAAAGGTCAGGACGATATCGCCAATTGAGCTAAACCGGAGTACTAATATTTTTTTTGGTGACTTGCCCGACATAGGACGAAGTTACTAAAACTTACTTTGTATGATGAAACAAGACGCGGTCGCGGTCAATTTGAGCTTCTAATGCACCAAAAAATGCTGCTTTTTGGCTTTCTTGAATGCAGTCAAGTGGAAAGGTCAATTGTAAATCTTCAATGTAGTCAAAGTAAATAGTTTGCTGACTTATTGAAACTTTACGCAAACCGTTAAGATAAATTAAAATGATTTCGCGGTCGGCAACCAAAATAGCTTTAGAACTGAGGCCTACCCTGAATTGATTTTGATTGACAAGTACAAAAACAATGGAGTCTAGCAGCAGCACAAAATAAACAAACACCACAAAAAATGAAGCCGTCGTGAGCAGCAAATGCGCTACAAGTAAACTTAAAAAAACCAAAGCTTCCAGGCTGTTGTATACAAAAACCCGATTTTTACGGGTAGAGCTAATTGGCTCATTCCAAACAAATTTATCTTGCTGCTTGACCATTGAAACTCCCATCCAACGACGTATTGTCCGGCGCAAACCGATAATCAGGAGCAACAAACCGAGAACGAGATAGATTTCGTTAGTATATGGGAGTTCACTAGCAGTAATGTGCAAGAAATCGATTGGTAAATCAAAACCAACAAAAACAGACACGAGTAGCGTAGGAACACTAACAAGCAACAATAATAAATTGATGAAACTATTCATTTGGAATGAGTTTAAGTTTGGCGCGAAGACCTTTGATTTTTTCTTGTGCGGCGTCTATTTTCTTTTGAACATCAGAACGCAGTTGATCCGCTCCTTTTGAGCGCGCAAAGAATCCTAGGTTATTTTCTAGGGTGAGCATTTCTTTTTGAAGTGCATCAATTTGCTTGCGGATGTCATTGCGTTCGGCTTGCAACAATTTTAATTTATCTGGCGAAGATAAATGTCCTTCGAGTTTTGCTTGAAAAAGAACGCGCTCTTTTTCCTGGCCTTCTAACTTGAGTGCCTGATAATGCGCATCCATGTGTTTTTTGAAGGCCTCATAGGTGTTTTGACGTTCTTTGATGCCTACCGGACCTATTTCATTAAATTGTTGCTGTAAAGCGCGCAATTTAGCTAATGCTTCTTGTTTTTCTGTTGGTAAGCTGAGTTTTTCCAATTCGTCAATGAGCGCTCTTTTTGCAGCCAAATTGGTTTCATTTTCGGCATCTTGTTGACCAAAATGAGCTTGTCTAGCGTCAAAGAAGACATTACAAGCTGCCCTGAATTCTTTCCAGAGTTTATTTTCAAAGCGCTGACCCGCCGAACCCAAATCTTGCCACTGACGCTGCAATTTTTTAAGTGCATCGGCGGTATTTTTCCAGTCTTTTGAGGTACTGATAGCATTCGCCTTCTCGATGAGCGCTTTCTTTTGGTTCGCGATTTCAGAACTTGCGGCGTCTTTCTCTTTGTTAAAGGCCTTTTTAGCATTAAAGAAAGTATCGCATAATGCTCTGAATTCAGCGTAAACTGCTTCGTTATCTTTTCTGCCTCCTGCCCCAATTGTTTTCCATTGGGCCTGAAGGTCAAGAATAAATGCAGTTTGAGTTTCGAAGTCTTTAAAGTTGTTCCAGGTTTCTAGGGAAGTGAGTCTATCTTGAAGCGCTGTAATGAGTTTTTTCTTGGCGTCGATATTCGCTTTCAAAACTTGTCGTTGAGCTTCGTAATGCTCATTTATTTTGTCGTAGATACTACGAACGGCATCCCAGTATGCCACTTTCATGGTTTCCCAGTCTTCATTGAGAACAGGGCCAATTTCTTCCCATTCGTCTTGCAAAGCATGTAATTGCGCCTCGAGGTCTCGGAGAGTTACCTGCGCAACACGCAATTGTTTGAGTTTAAAGATGAGGTCTTCTTTGAGCTGCTTATTGCGTCGGTAATCATTGTCTTTCAGCTCTTTGTATATCTTGATATTGTAAAAGAAAATTTCAAGCAAACGAGAATATTCTTTTTGAATGGCTTCACGTTGTTCTCTTGGAATAGTACCAATCTTTTTCCAAGTTTCATGGATTTCTTTGTAGGACTGAAAAGCAGTGCTAATTTTTTCTTCGTTGTCTATGACCTCCTTCAAACGAATAATGAGGTCTTTTTTGAGTTTTAAATTTTGTTGCTCAAGGGTTTGCTGCAGTTGTTGCTGAGCTTTGCGCTTGGAATTGAATTCTTGGTAAAGTGCAAAAAATTCCTCTTTGAGTGGTGAATAATCTACCTCGTCATAGTGCTCAGATTTATCCTGGGCTTCAAGTCTATTGACTTGTTCTATGCGCTCCAATTCTATTAATTGATCTTCAAAAAGCTGTTTGATTTGACCAGCTTCACGACCCAACTGCACAAGGTCTTCTTGTGCTAATAAGTTCTGAATTTGTGCGATTTGCTGTTGTAAGTCCATTTTCAATTAAAGTTGGAAAGTAGAAAGAGAAACAAATTCTTGCATTCTTACTTGAAGTTCCGCGTGCGTGACTTCTTTCAGTCTTTCTGTACCGAATTTTTCTACACAGAATGAGGCCAAAGCTGAACCAGCAATAATGGCGCGTTTCATGTTGTCAAAATCGATGCGGTCTGCTGCTGCTAAGTAACCCATGAAGCCACCTGCAAAAGTATCGCCTGCGCCTGTCGGGTCAAAAACTTCTTCTAGCGGTAAAGCTGGTGCATAAAAAATATTCGACTCATGGAAAAGTAAAGCACCGTGCTCCCCTTTCTTGATAATGAGAATAGAAGGGCCCATTTCACGGATAATATTGGCTGCTTTTCTCAAGGAGTACACGCCAGAAAGTTGTCGGGCCTCTTCGTCATTGATGATCAAGACGTCGATGTGCTTCAGTGTTTCTTTGAGGCTGTCTAAAGCGATGTCCATCCAAAAATTCATGGTATCCATAGCGATGAGCTGTGGTCTTTGTTGCATTTGCTGAATGACAGAAAGCTGTACATCTGGGCTTAAATTGCCAAGCATCAGGAATGGTGCATTTTGTGCGTGAACAGGAACAACTGGCTTGAAGTCTGCAAGGACATTGAGCTCAGTTACCAAAGTATCTCTTGAGTTGAGATCATTGTGGTAGCGACCGGACCAGAAAAATGTTTTTTCACCCTTTTTGATTTCGACACCACTGATGTCTACTCCTTTTGCCTCGAGGTCTGCTAAAACTTCTTGTGGAAAATCTTCTCCAACGACAGAAATCAAGCTTTGCTGCTTGACAAAGAAAGAGGAAGCTAAGGCAATATAGGTGCCTGCTCCACCAACGATTTTATCTGTCTTTCCGAAAGGGGTTTCTATGGCGTCAAATGCCACACTACCAACTGTTGCTAATTTCATAAGTCTATTTGAGCCGCAAAGATAGCTAAATTCAACGCTTTACACGTTAAATTATCGTGTTTTCGCAGCCCTTGGGTGGGCAGTTTGATAAGCCTGCTTTAATTGAGCAAAAGAGTTGTGTGTATAGACCTGCGTGGCTGATAAATTAGCATGCCCCAAAAGATCTTTTAAAGTTTCCAAACCCGCGCCGTTATTGAGCATGTGAGTGGCAAACGTATGTCTAAGCACATGCGGACTCTGCTTTTCTACGGAGCTAATGGTTCGCAAGAAAGTCGAAACTAAACGGTACACCAATTGCGGGTACAGCGCTTGGTTGTTCTCTCTAACTAATAAATTTGGATGATCTAACTGAAGGTGCTGCTTTGCGCTCAGGTACTTTTCAATAAGTTGAGCCAAATCAACAGCAATCGGTATAACCCTTTCTTTATTGCGCTTTCCTAATACTTTGATCGATTGACCCGAAACTGCATTTTCTTTTAGATGAATGAGTTCGGAAAGTCGAATGCCCGTTTGATAAAACAATTCAATGATCAATTGATTTCGGATGCCTTCGAAATTTGAGGCAAATAAAGCCTGCGTTTTTTCAGTTTGTAATTCCTGTTCTTTGACAAAAACAGGGAGTCGTTTCTCGCTTTTTGGACCCTGCACCCTATTCATGGGAGTGGACGCAATTAAGCCTTCCTTTTGCAACCACTTGAAAAAAGTACGAAGTGCGGCTAACTTTCGATTCACGCTGCGGTTTGAAATGCCAGCATCTATGAGCTGCACCATCCAGGAACGAATGGTAGCAGGATTTTGCTCTTGCCAATCTGAAAGCTCAGCGCACTGATTATAGGTGCTAAACTGCGCTAAGTCTTGCAAGTAAGCCATGCAAGTATGGGCAGAATAACGCTTTTCTTGGCGCAGATAGATTTCGAATTTTTGGAGCATAAAAAAAGGAGCTAAAAGCTCCTTTCGATATACGTTAAAAACAACAATTTGTTACAATTGCTGACTTTGCATTCTTTGCTTGTAAGCAGCGCGAATCACTTGCTGACGGCGAGTAATTGACGGCTTTTCGAATTCCTTGCGGCTACGTAATTGTTTCATCACATTGGTTTTTTCGTACTTCTTTTTGTACTTCTTCAATGCTCTTTCGATGTTTTCGCCTTCTTTAATTGGAATGATCAACATATGCTTATTTCTCTTTTTAAAAGTTTGGGTCGCAAAGATACGACAGAAAATCAATTCTACAAAGTTTATTTTAAAATTTCTCGGGCAATCACAATTTTTTGTATTTCAGAGGTTCCCTCGCCTATTGTCATGAGTTTGGCATCGCGAAGGAATTTCTCGGCTGGATACTCTTTTGTGTAACCGTAGCCGCCCATGATTTGCACCGCTTCATTGCCGCATTTAACTGAAACTTCAGATGCATAATACTTGGCAAAAGCACCCTCTTTAGTTACCGGTTGTTTGGAGTCTTTTTTGTGAGCTGCTTGAAAGGTTAAAAGCTCTGCAGCCTCAATTTGGGTTGCCATGTCAGCTAATTTGAAACTGATGGCTTGAAAATTGGAAATGGGCTGTCCAAACTGTTCGCGCTCTTTGGCATATTTAACGCTAGCTTCAAATGCGCCCCTTGCAATACCACAGCTCAAAGAAGCAATCGAAATACGACCACCATCTAAAATTTGCATAGCTTGCTTGAAACCCATTCCGACTTCGCCAATGACATTTTCTTTAGGGATGCGCACGTTGTCAAAGATCAGTTCTGCTGTTTCACTGGCTCTTACTCCTAGTTTATCTTTGATTTTTACCGCTGAAAAACCAGGTGTGCCTTTTTCAATGATAAAAGCAGTAATACCGTTGCTGTCTAGTAATTCTCCGGTTCTAATTAAAACAACAGCTACATCACCAGATAGACCGTGGGTAATCCAGTTTTTGGTGCCATTTAAAACCCAATAATCACCGTCCTGAACAGCTGTTGCTTTCATGCGCATGGCATCAGAACCCGTATTGGCCTCTGTAAGACCCCATGCACCGATCCACTCACCTGAAGCCAATTTTGGCAAGTATTTTTGTTTTTGAGCTTCTGAACCATGATAGTAGATGTGGCCTGTGCACAGGGAATTATGCGCCGCCACGCTAAGACCAATACCGCCACATACTTTTCCGAGTTCCATGAGTACGGTTGCATATTCAGCATAAGAAAGGCCTGAACCACCGTATTGTTCCGGGACAAAAATGCCTAATAGGCCGAGTTCGCCCATTTTTTTCATGACCTCAACAGGGAACTCTTCATGTTCATCCCATTTTTTGTAGTGGGGTCTGATTTCCTTTTCAGCGAAGTCGCGCACCATGTGTGCCAACATTTGCTGTTGTTCGTTTAGTTGAATACTCATTTTGTTGATTGATGATTAGATTGATAAATGTTGATTATTCTTGGTTGATTATTCTTGGTTGATTATTACATTAACTGAATGCTTTCAATGAACTTTTTTTGCTTGAAAATCGCAAACAATATGCCATTTTTAATAATGAACTAAGGCATAACTTTCATCACTGAACTTTTGCAATATGTTTTCACCTTCAAGAAAATCGAGGGTAACCAAAAAGCTAAACCCTGCAACGATTGCTCCTGCCCTTTCAATGAGCGTGGCAGCTGCAGCTGCAGAACCACCAGTGGCAAGGAGGTCGTCGTGGATGAGCACCCTTTGACCTGGCTCAACGGCATCAGCATGCATTTCAATAACAGCTGAGCCATACTCGAGTTCATAAGCGTGTTTGATCTTATCGTAAGGCAATTTCCCTTCTTTGCGAATTAATACAAAAGGTAAGCCAAGTCTCATGGCTAAAGGATAGCCAAAAAGAAAGCCTCGGCTCTCAATACCAGCGATGGCATGAAGGCCTTTGTCTTGGTAATAAGCGACAAGATGATCCAGAACCGCATTAGACACCGTTGGATCAAGCATAATAGTAGAAATATCTTTAAAAAGAATGCCGGGTTTTGGAAAATCAGGAACGTCTCTAATGACGGCTTTGAGTTGTTGTTCGATTGTCATGTCACAAAGATAAGTAAGGCTTTAGTTTTACAAAAGTTTGCTCATCAATTAATATAGATTGTCTGATTTGTTCTATTGATGTAAAACCACCGCGCTGCTGCCTCACTTTGATTATTGAGTTGGCTTGGTTCCAATTTAAATAAGGATGTTGCTTTAGGCGATCTATCGTAACGGAATTGAGTGAAATACCCTCTGGCTTTGAAGATAGCAACAAATATTTTGAGGTTTTTTCCAATAGATCCGGGCTGAGCCCCTTGATTTCTAAAAGTTGCTCAAGCGCTAAAAAGCCGCCGAGCCGATCGCGATACTGCACAATTTTTTGAGCAGAATAACTGCCAATGCCGGGAAGCGCCACTAATTGCTCTATACTCGCCGTGTTTAAATCTAGTTTGACAACTTGAGATTGAACTTCATTCGTTTGGGGGTTCGAATGATCTTTCCAATGACCTATTTTTTGAGAAGTACCTGTTTTTGTATTTTGAATGGCATTTGTATTTGGTTGAAATTTACTGCTTGACGAAACATCGAAAATCAATGAATCTTGAATCAGGGACAATATTGACGGGTCAAGCACTCGGATTTGTTGCATCTGACGCAGCGAATGAAAACCATATTTATCGCGATACTTGAGTAAAGAAGCTGCTTGTTTTGAACTGAGGCCCAAGTGCTGCCAATCAAGTAATGTGAGCGCTGTTGGTCTGCATCTTTTCCAGAGCTTTGTATGTTTTTTGTGATAGTGATTTACTTTGTTTTCGGGCTGACGGATTCCCTCTTCTGACGCTATAATTTGAAAAGAGTAATTGAGTTTTGGCGGATACAGTAAGAAATAAATCCGTGGCGTAAAAATGATGAGCGCACAGATTACTAACCACAAGGTTGTTCCGCGTTCAAGACGTTTTGAAATTTTGAGAAAAGGTTGTTTCATCAAAAGCAAACGCTCTCAGTGCTGACTAATTGGATTGCGCTGCTTTTTTTCTGGCCTCTATTAAGTAAAACACCGGAATGCCGAGCAGTACGATAAACAAGCCCAAACCGGCATTTCTAAAGTCATAAATCAATAAGTCAATACAAATTGCTGATGTGATCAGGATATAAAGTGCAGGAATAAATGGATAGCCCCATGCTTTATAAGGACGCGCTGTATCTGGCTCCAACTTTCGAAGTCGGAAGATGCCGTAAATTGTCAAAATATAAAAGAGCAAACTTGCAAAAGTACTATACGTGAGTAAGTCTCCGTATTTCCCCGAAAGGCACAAGATACTAGCCCATAGGCATTGAATCCAGAGGGCTACACCAGGCACTGCTTTCTGATTGAGTTGCCCTGCTTGTTTAAAGAAAAGGCCATCTTGTGACATCGCATGAAAAAGTCTTGAGCCGGCCAGAATTAGGCCATTATTACAACCGAATGTAGAAACCATAATAAGGCCCGCCATCAGTAAGATGCCCGCATCTCCAAATATCACGTAAGCTGCCGAAGCCCCTACCCGATCATTGCTAGCAAAAAGCATCCCTTGATCAACCGGATTCTGACCTTCCAAACTTCCGTTGATTGGCAACAGGGCCAAATAGGCCAAATTCGCGAGTACATAAATGACGGTTACAATAAGGGTTCCGAGAAATAAACTTTTGGGGATATTCTTTTTAGGGTCCTTGATTTCACCCGCAATAAAGGTCACATTGTTCCAAGCATCTGCTGAAAACAACGAATTGATGATCGTAGCTCCGAGAGCACCAACCAGCGCCCACCCTGTTAGCGGAATCTGAAATATTTTTGCGCCATCATTGGCAATAACGGTGCGCGTCGCTTTCCAGGCATCTGAGAAGTTATGACTAAACACATCCGTTTTGAGCCCGATATAGAGCCCCAAAACGATCAGTGCACCGAGAGCAAAAAGCTTGGCAAACGTGAAAATAAACTGTATGAACTTCCCATTTTGAACACCTTGCGCATTCGAATAGGTGAGCAATACAATTGAACCGATTGCTAAAACCTGCGCCCAACTTATGGTTAAAAAGGAAGTGTCAAACAGCACCACATTCAACTCAGGGAAAAAGACAGCCGTATACTTTGCAAAGGCAACCGCCACCGCAGCAATTACACCAGTTTGAATCACGGTGAAAACAGTCCAGCCATAAAGAAAGGAAGCCATTTTGCCATAGGCCCTTTGGATGTAGACATACTGACCACCAGCATTGGGCATCATGCCCGCTAATTCTCCGTAGCTTAAAGCAGCAAAGATGGTGATGAGCCCAGTGAGTATCCAAAGTATGAGCAACCAAGCCGGCGAACCGATATCGCGCAGCATGAGTGTGGAAACTATAAAGATCCCTGAACCGATCATGGAGCCCGACACTAATAAAGTGGCATCGAGCAGGCCAAGTTTTTTTGGAGACTGATCAGCCATTAATCTTCTTCAGAAGCATTGACAATGGCATCGTGGCCCTTCAAAGATTCTTCAAATGCAAGATCATTTAAATGACTGTGCTTACGAGAATACAAGAAATAAACAACAAGACCAAGTGTTGACCAAATGATGAAGGCAACCCAAGTGTCAGGGCGTACAAAATACATCAAGCCAAAATTGAAAGTGGCTCCTGCTATTGCTACAAACCATACCGCCGGGGTTCTAAACGGGCGCTCTAGTTCTGGTTGTTTAATGCGCATGATAAGAACAGCAATTGAGATCATAGCAAAAGCTAAGAGCGTACCCATTGAGCACATTTCAGAAACTTTGTTAATCGGAGTAGTTGCTGCTACAATAGAAACTACCGCCCCAACAAGAATCGTACTTCTGAATGGCGTTTTGTAAGTCTCGTGGATTTTTCCAAAGATTTTAAATGGCAATAAACCATCTTTAGCCATTCCTAAGAAAATACGGGTCTGACCCAACATCATGACGAGCATCACAGAGGTGAGCCCGGCAACAGCAGCTATGGTTATCAGAACTGTTGCCCATGGCATTCCTACACCTTCAAATGCAGACGCAACTGGAGCTTTGATATCGAGTTGATTATAAGGAACCATCCCAGTTAATACCAACGAAACCACAATGTAAAGTACAGTACAAATGACCAACGACATAATTATCGCAAACGGAACATCTTTCTTTGGGTTAATGGCTTCACCAGCCTGTGTAGAAACTGCGTCAAAACCAATATAAGCAAAGAAAACAATTGTTGCAGCTGTGACTACTCCAGACCATCCAAAAGAACTAGAGCCATCAGCATTATGAACAGTCTCTGGAATAAAAGGTACGTAGTTATTAGTATCGATGAAAAAGAAACCTACAAAGATGACAAACAAGACTACAGCTACCTTAAGAATTACAATAAGGTTATTGGTTTTAGCGGCTTCTTTAATCCCTTTGACAAGAATGGCAGTAACCACCCAAGTAATCAGGAATGCCGGTAGATTAAAAGCAAATTCTGGAGCTGCCATGCCTGCTTCCTTTGCCTTTGCCGCTGCAGTAACTGCGTCGTTCATGAGCCACATAGGCGGATGTATTTCAAATTGATGCAGCAACTTTTCAAAGTATCCACTCCAGGCCACTGCTACGGTGGTGGCGCCCATCATGTATTCTAAGATGAGGTTCCAGCCAATGATCCAAGCAAAAAGCTCACCCATGGTACCATAAGAATAAGCATATGCAGAACCTTCTACTGGAAGAATTGAAGAAAATTCAGCATAACACAAAGAAGCGAATAAACAGCCTACTCCGGCAATAACAAAAGATAAAGCCAAGGCTGGACCAGCATGGTCATGGGCAGCAATTCCGGTCAAGGTAAAAATACCTCCACCAATAATGGCACCAATCCCTAATGAGGTTAATCCCCAACGTCCTAAAACGCGGTTGAGATCATTTTTTTTCATGTCTCGTTCGAAATGACTAACTGGTTTCTTACGCCAAACGCTCATAGTATATAGTTTAATTTAGTTAAAGATAATTTTTTCTAGTTTAACAAAGCAAAAGTTTGCTCAAGGGTATGTGGCTCGTATTTGAGTAATTGTTGCGCCTTGTCCAAAATAAAGCCTGTTTTAGGAGGTCTTTTAGCAGCCTGATTCAAGGTGTCGCTTTTAAGGCGGATGAGTTGGGTAGTTGGCAATTGATAATAGGCTGCTACGCGTAATACAATATCATAGATGGATAAAGTCTCGGGGCCGCTAATATGAAATATACCAGTTTGATCTAATTCACAGATACGAACACAAGCCCAAGCTAAATCTGCAGCCCAAGTTGGCGCTCTGAATTGATCGTCTACAATATTCAAAGGCTGCCCGCTACTCAGCGCTTCCTTTGCCCAAAGAATGAGGTTCGATCGGGATAGTTGCTCGCCTTGACCATAAACAATAATGGTTCGGACAATTGAATAATTGAGACCTTTGATTTCAGTCAAGAGGCATTCTGCCTCAAACTTAGATCTTGCATAAACACTTAACGGATTTGGTGTGTCAGTTTCCTTGTAAGGTCCTGCCTGGCCGTCAAAAACAAAATCAGTGGAAAGCAACTGGAAATGAGCCTTGTGAGCTTGACAAGCTTTAGCGAGCATGTAAACTGCCTGGCGGTTTATCAGGTCACAGGCCTCAGGCTGTTGCTCACAGGCATCGACGTTTGTCATGGCAGCCGTGTGAATCACGTGTGTCGGTTTATAGCTTTCAAAGACACTTTGGATGTTAGACTCATCAGTGATATCTAGCGTAGCGTATTTTGCAGCAGGGCAAGCACTGTAGCGGTTTTCACCACTTGAGCTTGCTAAAAAGTCAAGGCTTTTTTCTTGACATAAGTCCACGACTTTTTGCCCGAGTAATCCGTTGCTACCTGTAATAAGGATTTTCATAGGTCCCAGATTGAATGTTTGCGTTTCGCTTGAAATTTGAAATAATGTTTGTTCTCTAGAATCCAGGCCATAATGAGATAAAGGAGAACTGGGGAGCCCAAGCCAATAAAACTCAGATAAATAAATCCGAGGCGCACCTTGTTGGTGCGGATGCCTAAACGCCTCGCCCACCACTCGCAGACCCCGAATGATTGCAATTCAAAGAAAAAAACAACTTTTTGGAGTAGTCTTCTCATGGTTCAAAAGAAAAGGCGTCTTCCGACGCCTTGTTTTTAAAGTCTTGGTAGTTGTTTAAACTTCTGGAATTCTAGATTTGGTGCCGGAGCGGTTGCAGGATCAAAAGTTGTACTTGTAATTTTAGCAGTAGTACGACGGTTGATTGTGTGCAGCATTTCGTATTTGGCTTTATCTGAAGTTTTGAACTGATTGATGTAATCTTCAGTAAGAACAACAGTTTGGCCATTTTCATCTACCCAAGTTGCTGGCTCAGCTTCACCGCGTCCGATAGGACGGATTCTGCGTGGGTCAATGCCACAAGTCTCGACTAAATGCTTGTAAACCGCTTTAGCTCTGTTTTCAGATAAAACTTGGTTGCGCACATCACCACCACGGGCATCTGTATGCGAGAAAAGATCAATTGTAATGTTTGGATATTCTTTGAGCATGCTATCTAAGAACTTGAGTGAGTCAAGCGACATACATGAAGCATCGTTGATGAAAACCCACTGGTCAAACACGTAACGAACTTCTGGCGTACGGATAACACCTACTGGTAACAAAGGCATTTCAATGATAAAACTTTGACTTTGCTCAAGACCAATTGTAGAAACCTTTGCCCCTTTTTTGTCTTCGTAGTAGCCTTCTTTTTCAGCTTTGAGTGTGTACTCTTTACCTGCTGTGATATAACGGCTTTTTTTGTCTGGTTTTTCTTTCCAAATGATTTTGCCTTTTGCATCGGTAACACCTTCCCACTTTTCGGTGCCGTCTGTTACATAAACTTTAGCGCCTTCTAATTTCTTAGCTTTTTTACCTGACTCATAGACTGTGACGCGAAGGTCAAACAAGTTTGGCGGTGTATTGAAACTCCAGATATCTGGTGCATATTCTTGGTTGCTTGTTGTTTTGCGCTCAGATGTAAAGAAACCTGACTTGCCATCAAAATCTGACATGGCGTAGTCATTACCTTCTGAGTTGAATGGGAAACCCATGTTTTTAACGCCTGTCCATTTGTTTGCACCATCTTCTTTTTGAGCTACAAATATGTCTAGACCACCAATGCCTGGTAGACCGTCTGAAGCAAAATAAAGTTGGCCATTTGGACCAATTGAAGGGAAGAGTTCGTTTCCAACTGTATTGAACATAGGGCCCATGTTGTGCGGAACTGAATCCCAGGTTTTGTTGCGTTTGTCATAGTTGACATACCAGAGATCACGACCACCGAAAGATTTTTCACCTTTACCGTTGTCACGCATGTCTGAAGCAAAAATGAGCATTTGATCGTCTGGAGACAAACAAGGATGCCCTACCGAAATGGTGTCAGAGGTAGTTAATGTGATTTCTTTGGGGTCGTCGAAATCTTCACCGCTGTAAACTGCAGTCCAGATTTGACAACCGAGATCCATTTTTTCTGCATTCGGGCAACGCGTGAAGAAAATATTCTTTCTTTTTGAATCAAATACAGCAGAACCTTCGTTTTGAGTTGTGTTGACAACACCTTTCGTGTCTAGAGATTTAACATTTGTCGGGTTTCCGTTTACGTCGTATTCAGCAACATAAAGGTCCATATATTTTTCACCTGAAATCGGATCTCTTTTTGCACCGGTGCTTTCGTCTCTTGAAGAAGAGAAAACAATGACTTTTCCTTTTTTATCCAAGAAAGAAGGGGCCATGTCCATTTGCTTAGAGTTGATTTTAACTTCAGATTTCACGACTAATTTTGAAGATTCAAAATCGTCAAAACCTTTGTATTTTTCACAAGCCATCATGACATCAGCCAATTCCTTTGCACGTGAATTTGGAGCAATCCTTTTGTATTCGCGATAGCTTTTGAGCGCGTTGTCAAAGTCTTTCATCATGCGCTGCATATCGCCTCTGTAATAGTATACCTCAGGAACAACATCGAAGTACTTCAGCTCGATACAAGTGCCATACCATTCGTTGGCTTTATCAAACATTTCAATAGCTCGGTAAGATTCGGCCACTTTAAAGGCCATATCTCCTTTTTGTCTGAGGGAACCTCTGGAACCTAATTTTTTGTAGGCATCTTGACAAACATTAATAGCTTCGAAATAGTTTCCGGAATTAAAAACTTCATTGGCTTGACGCACAAATTTTGGATCGGGCTGAGTTTGAGCATAGCTAACCGATACTGTAAACAATGATAAAATGGCGACAATGAATAGTTGTTTCATAAAGCGTAGTTTTAGCTTGGTCTTACCAAGGAAAGCAAAAATAGAGAAATTTTATTTAAAATCCGAACAATAGGTTCTCCA
>CAZPWB010000012.1:0-37682 GCA_964590425.1 uncultured Lishizhenia sp.
AATAGCTGGTCAACATACTCCGTTTTGGGGTGGTCAAGATGGCCGTTTTCTCCACTAAGATCCTAAATGGGATATTTGTTTTTTACCTTGGATAGTTTTTCGAATGTAAGAGCTAATTCTAACTATAAGTACGAGTAAAGATATTGGAATTAATATGGTAAAAATGTAAAACGAGTCATTTGAGTTTGACGCATAATTATCGGTCTCATATAAAGTTGTAAGCGATAGGTCCATGGAGGGTTTTAAATTTTAAAAGACTTTACGGGTTTACAACACTAAAAGGTTTGATACTCGTAAATTCTCTTGATTTGTGAGTTTTCTCCTCTTCTAAATCGTAGTCGTCTTGTAGGCCGAGCCAAAATTTGGCACTAGTTCCAAAAAATTGAGAAAAACGCAACGCAGTATCTGCAGTAATTCTTCTTCGACCTTTTATAATTTCAGAAATGCGAGTCTGAGGAAGAAATGTTTCTTTTGCCAATCGATAAGCTGAGATTTGCATCGGCACTAAAAATTCTTCAAGTAAGATTTCTCCCGGATGTATGTTTTTTATTTTTGACATGACCTTTGTTCGTTTAATGATAATCAATTATTTGTATATCGAATGCATCATTTTGACACCAACGAAAAACTATTCTCCATTGATCGTTGATTCGGATACTATAATAATCGTCCTGTGAACCCTTAAGTTTCTCGAGGCGATTTGAAGGAGGAATTCTTAGGTCGTTTAAATCTTGAGCACTATTGAGCAATCTGAGCTTACGTCTTGCAACCTCTTGGATTGCTTCTGGCAATTTTTTCGATCTAATTGCGTTCCATACTTTTTCTGTTTCTTTATCGCAAAATGATTTGATCATTAATACACTTTTGCGTTACTAACGTTCAAAGTTAGTATTTATTTTAAATGGAGCAATTAAATAACTTTAATCGTTTTGCCTACTTCTTACGCATCATCTCCAAATACATCTGCTCGACTTTGTTGCGGGCCCAAGGAGTGCGGCGCAAGAAGACCAAGCTAGACTTGATGGAAGGGTCGTGTTTGAAGCAATTGATGTTGACCTTGAAGGCCATGTGTTCCCAGCCGTAGTTGTCTACTAGTTCTGATAATATATCGGCTAGTTTGACGCCATGCAGTGGGTTATTGGGTTGGGAATTCATAAAAAGTATCTTCATGTCAAATATATAAATAATAAAAACCCTTTACTCCTTGAGGTGTTGTATCTTTATTGAAAGCTTGTCAAAATGGATTATTCAACTATCGTAACTAAGCAACGCACCTACTTTCATAGCCAACAAACCAAACCCTTGGCTGCCCGAAAAGCACAGTTAAAGCTTTTCAAGCAAATGTTAGTGGCCAACGAAACGCGCATTTATGAGGCGGTGCATGCAGATTTTCATAAATCGGCGCACGAAGCATTCTTGACCGAATTTGCCATATTGATCAAAGACATCGATGAAGCGTTGGCTAAGTTGTCTGACTGGATGCAGCCCAAACGCGTGCCGACCAATTTAGTCAACCTTCCTGGGCGCTCTCGCATTCAACCCGAACCCTTAGGGGTGTGCTTGGTCATTGGTGCCTGGAATTATCCTGTACAATTGTCTTTTGCACCTGCCATCGCCGCTTTGGCGGCAGGTAATACTGTTGTCTTGAAGCCTTCTGAATTGGCAGCAACAAGTGCACAATGCATGGCAGATATCGTGGCCGAATATTTCGACCCGCAAATTTTTACGGTTGTTTTGGGTGGAGTGCCTGAAACGACGGCTTTGCTTTCAGAGCGCTTCGATAAAATCTTTTTTACGGGCAGCCCTGCGGTTGGTAAAATTGTATACCAAGCGGCCGCTCAACACCTTACTCCTGTTACTCTTGAGCTTGGCGGCAAAAGCCCAGCAGTAATTACGCCTTCTGCTGCTTTGCCTACCGCAATCAAGCGCCTGGTTTGGGCCAAGTTTTTAAATGCTGGCCAAACTTGCATTGCACCAGACTACCTCTTTGTGCACCACTCTATCTATCAACAATGCCTCGATTTACTTGGGCAAGAAATTAAAAAAAATCAATACGCGCTTGAAAACCACAACTATGTGCAAATCATCAATGAGCGCAACCTTGAGCGCCTTACCAAGCTCATTGATCCGAACAAAATAGTTTATGGCGGTCAGATAGATCAAAGCACTCGAACTATTGCACCGACCATCTTAAAAGATATTTCCACGACCGAGCCCATCATGCAAGAAGAAATTTTTGGGCCGCTCTTGCCAGTTTTGCCTTATTCAGATTTCAATGAGGTTTTGCAATATATTGCACACAACGAAAAACCGCTTTCGGCTTATTTATTCAGTAATAACAAAACCGAACAAACACTCTGGACCCAACAGCTCTCTTTTGGTGGCGGCTGTATCAATGATGCCATTATGCACATCACCAACCCGCATTTGCCTTTTGGAGGCGTGGGCAACAGTGGCATGGGCGCTTATCACGGAAAAGCTGGGTTTGATTGTTTCTCGCACCAGAAAGCTATTTTTGAAAAACCTAACTTACTTGAAGCGCCTTTGAAATACCCGCCTTACACCAAAGCAAAAATGACCTGGATCAAGCGCTTATTGAAATTCTCATGAAAAAACAAGAACAAATTAACCAACAACACGAGCTGCCTCCTGGCGTGATTGCCAAACTTTCGGGTGTTGGTAAAGAATACCAAGTTGGCGACCAAACCATTGTTGCACTGCAACCTGTCGACCTCGAAATCAGATCCGGAGAATTGTTACTCATTATTGGCCCTTCTGGTTCGGGCAAGACTACCCTACTCTCTTTGTTGGGTTGTGTCATTTACCCCTCATATGGAAAACTTTGGGTTAAAAATGAACTCGTTAACGAGCTCAATCAAAATGAACTTGCTGCACTGCGTCTGCATACGATTGGCTTTGTTTTTCAGAGCTTCAACCTCATTGCGCCGCTCAATGCCCTTGACAACGTCATGATGCCGCTGCAGCTCAAAAAAACACCTCGCCACGAAGCCAAGCAAAAAGCACTCGACGCGTTGTCTTTGGTTGGCATGCTTGACCGCAAAAGCAATTTACCCAAGCAATTATCAGGCGGGCAACAACAGCGCGTAGCCATTGCCAGAGCCTTAGTCACAGATCCGCAACTCGTATTGTGCGATGAACCCACTGCTTCACTAGACGCCAACTCTATTTCAACCGTCATGCACGAATTGGTCACTTTAGCTAAAAATGGCAAGGCCGTTTGTGTAGTGACACATGACCCGCGTTTATTGCAATACGCTGACCGCATTATCGAGGTAGAAGCTGGTTTAGCCACAGAAATTACCAAAACAGAACTCAATCAAAAATTAGCCATCCATTAATTATGTATACAAAAGTTATTCTGAGTACCACACTCGCGTTTGCCCTTATTGCTTGTGGCGAAAAAAAGGAAGAAAAGACACCCGCCAAAAACTATAAAGTAGATCAAATCGAGCAGATTATTGGTGTGGCCCGCATTGAGCCTTCTGAAAAAATCAGTCCTTTAGGTGCCGAAAACGGCGGTAAGGTCTTGAGAATTTGTGTAGAAGAAGGTGTTGTGGTCAAGAAAGGAACGGTGCTTTGTGAACTAGACGCCAGTACGGAACAAGCACAAATGCGTCAGACCAGTGCTAAATTGCAAACGCGCCAGCAAAAAATCAATAGCCTGAATGCTAAAATTCAGGCACTTGAAATCAAATTGCAAGCTGCAGATCAAGAGCGCCAACGCGACCAAAGACTGGCTCAAAGCAATGCCGGCACACAAAAACAAGCCTTTGATTCAGAGAATACTTACAATAACCTCCGCGCCGACCTCCTAGTGGCCAAAGCCGATTTAGCAGAAGCGCAAGCTGCTTTGAATGAAGTGCAGATGGAACTCAGCTATACCCAAACCCTGAGCGCCAAGAAGCAAATTGTGGCGCCTTCAGACGGCATGATCCTCAATTGGGATGTCAAAGTGGGGCAAACACTCCCACTTGGTGCTAAAATTGCCGATTTTGCGCCTGCAGGTGGTTTGATTGCTACAACTGAGGTCGATGAACTTTTTGCCATGAAGGTTAAAAAAGGCCAACGTGTCCAGATCAATGTACAAGGCACTACTGAAAAACTTACCACCGGAACGGTTGTATATTGTGCGCCTTTTTTATCTAAGAAATCTATTTTCAATGACCGCGCAGATAATTTAGAAGACCGCCGCGTGCGTGAGGTCAGGGTGCAAATTGACAACCCAGATGCCGTTCTGATTGGAAGCAGAGTTGAATGTATTATTGGGCTATAAACCATGCAATTACTCAGAACCGCCCTTAAGTTCATCAAATTTGACAAGCCCAAAAGTATCGGGGCTTTGTTTGGTGTGATCATTTCTATTTTCTTGGTTGGGCAGCAAACCGGTATTTTTACTTTCTTGACCAATGCCATGTGCTATTTTGTGCGTGTCAACGATGGCTATGTTTGGGTAACCGACAACAAAACCGAAAACGTCAATGCTTTGGCTCCTATCGATGTGCGCCTGGGTTATGAAATCGAAAGTTTACCGCATGTTGAAAAAGCGCATCAGTTTGTCATTGCCAGTGGTGCAGCACGCTTCCCAGACGGCACTGCTGCTGGGCTCAGTATTGTTGGGGTTGAACTACCTGAATTCAATGGCATACAACAAGGAATTTTCTTCGATGGCTCCCCTTCTGACCTCGTTTCAGACGGTGCAGTTTCTGTTGATTTCTTTGACGCCAAGGCCTTGGGTAACCCCAAAAAAGGCGACTATTTTGAGGTAAACAACAAACAGGTGCGGATAGCGGCCCTCACTAAAGGTGCGCGTTCCTTCGGAGGCGGCCTCATTTCATATACCACTTTAGCACGCGCTCGATTTTTAGGAAATGTCCCCGCGAGTAAAACCTCGGCCTTTTTAGTGAAAGTAGACAACGATACCAATATGCAACAAGTGGTTTCATACATCAACGCAAACATCCCTGGTGTAAAAGCCTGGATGCCCGTTGAATTTAAAAATCAAACCATCTTGACGGTCTTGAAATCGAGTGGGATTGCCTTTTCTTTTGGTACGCTCATCATTTTTGCGCTCATTTCGGGCTTCATCATTATTGGCCTAACCCTCTACTCTGCAGCCATTGACCGCATTAAAGATTACGGAACGCTCAAGGCCATTGGCGCCACCAACGCCTATATTCGCAAACTCATTCTGATGCAAGCCAGCCTTTATGCCATCATTGGTTTTATCATTGGTTATGCCTTGATAGAAGGTTTCCGAAACGGAATAGCCAACGCCGGGACGCTCTTTAGTTTCTCACCGCTCATCAAGGTTGGTTTCTTTGTCATTACGGCCCTGATCTCTATTTCCGGAACGCTGTTTGCCATCCGCCGCATCACTAAACTCGAGCCTGCTTCAGTGTTTAGGACTTAATTACTCATAAGCGAATAAGCGCATGTTGTCAATACCCAACTCGTCAAGGATGATTTGGTTCCACTTGAGCATCGCCTTTTTTCGACTGCCCCGATCTACTTCTTCAAGAAATGCTTGCAGCACTTGCTGTAGCTGAAGTTGTGTCTCATTGTAAAGTGCAGCAACTTGTGTTTGCTCATAATGAGCCGCCTTGCAACGTGTTTCAAATTTCCTGCGCTCCATTTCACACAGATCAAAATACATATTGATGAAGCAATTGACCGTATTGTCAATACTTAAATGGTAATAGGTCAAGTAAGGGTCGATGACGCAGCTGCTTAAAAAAAGTAAAGAGTCCTTGGACTGAATGAAGTCGTAAAAAAGCTGCACTTCTAGTTTATAAAGCGGCGCAAAGTCTCCCATGTTCACTTTGCCCGAACCCAGTGCTGCTGGTATTTCTTCACGCAACAACACCCGATTATTCGACCACGGAATATAAGGGTGCTCAAAAATTCTAGTATGTTTAATTTCACGCTTGGCGATGCGCTCGTTGCTAATGGTCGCGCGCTGATAAAATTGCTCATTTTGCAGAGCCTGAACTGCGCTTGGGAATGGTTCGGGATTTGCTTTCCAAAAATAAGCCGGATAAGGAAAGGCCATGATTTTACGATAGACATCAACGCCTTGCTCAAAATAAAAATGAGGCAACGGCGAAGCTTGACTAAGCGCATAAGTTTGGATATTGGCCTCACTATGATAACTCAGTTGAGCTGAATCTAGTTCGGGTCTTCTGCTGAGATAAGAAATGTCATAGGTGGCCTTTAAATGCTGCATGGAAGCGCCTTGTTTTTTGGGCGCATAGGATGCCAAGATATTGAAATCAATACTTTGAATGCTATCGGACGGGAACAAAGGCAAAAAAGGCTGCTGAATACATGCCCGACACGTTAGAGAAACCTGCCTGAGCTCTTGTGTTTTTGGGTTCAACCAAGCATAGCCACTAAACGAAGTACCATCTTGCTGTTTAGGGATAAACCTGATTTCAATTAAGGTGTCTGCTGAGCTGGTTTGCACCGAATCAGTGAGCATGAAGCGAAAATAGCGCTGTGGTTTTTTACCGACATTGAATGGAGAATGCGGATAAATTGGATTGGCTTCAGTCAGCCTAAAATCTAATAAGGCATTGGCCGTTGCGTGCGAAGTGAAATAACGGTTCTCAAAAGGTAAAAGCGCAAATCTGCCGGTCTTAAGCACTGCAGTTTTCGGGCCAAAAGCTTCTTGACTGAGTTGAAAATAAGCTTCAATGAGTTCAATCTGTTTATTTTCAAGCGAACTTTTGAGTTCAAAATAAGCCATCTTGCGCTCCTCTGTTTTGCTCTCCACTTGAAGCGCAGCGATCAAAAGCCTGGCTAACTCAGCCTGATTGCCATTTTGTACTTCAATGGCAGGTACATCTTGCGTACGACGCAGGTGCTCATCGGTTTGCGCTAAGCAACAAGTGACCCCGCAAAAAATCCAAAAAAACAAGAAGTAGCCTTTTACTTTTCGCATGGGGAAAATTACACAAATTTTAACAGTTATATTTTAAGTACCTTTGCCCTGTTTGAATCAAAACATGGAGAACCCAGAAGGCATACGCATTAATAAATACCTCAGTGAAGTTGGATACTGCTCAAGAAGAGCAGCAGATCAGCTGATTGAAAGAGGACGCGTACGCATCAACGGAAAAATTCCGGAAATGGGCACCAAAGTTTTCCCTACAGATGTCGTTACTGTCGATGACGAAGCCGTTGGAAAGCCCCAAGAAGAATTCATTTATATCGCTTTTAACAAACCAGTGGGTATTGTCTGCACCACCGACCACATCCGTGAAAAAGACAACATCATCGACTACATCAATCATCCCAAACGCATCTTCCCTATTGGACGGCTAGACAAACCGAGCGAGGGGCTTATCTTTTTAACCAACGACGGCGATATCGTCAATAAGATTTTAAGAGCGCGCAACAACCACGAAAAAGAATATGTGGTTACCGTAAATAAACCTATCACGAAAGATTTCATCAGAAAGATGGGCAACGGCATTCCTATTTTGGGCACCATGACCCGCAAGTGTCAGGTCAAGCAAATCGGGAGTCATTCTTTTTCAATCATCTTGACCCAAGGGCTCAACCGCCAAATTCGCCGCATGTGCGAGTTCTTGGACTACCGTGTCTCGAAATTAAAACGCGTCCGCATCATGAACATCGAACTCGATGTACCCGTAGGGCAATGGCGCTATCTCAACGAAGACGAAATCTTGGTGATCAAATCGATGGTTGCCAACAGCACGAAAGAGGTTTAGTTTTTCACCTCCTCAAACAACAATTCCGTATTCGGATCTAATTGAAATTTAGTGATCGTTTTGCCCGCAATTTGTGGTAGAGCGAAGCGATGCTTGGTGTCGTTTATAGTGAACTTTTGGACGCTTATGTCGCCATTATCGTAATAGAATGCCACCTTTAATGAAAATTGGAATTCTTCTTTTTGCAATTGACGAAGCTCGAAAAACTGCTGCCCCTCCTCCTCGCTTAACTTCGCTTTGAGGACAGGGTGTCTTTCTTGATACAACCATTGCTTGAAGAAAACACTGAGGTCTTTGGAGCTTTGGGCACGCATGACACGCACGAAGTCTTCAGAACTTGCGTTACCATTTTGGAATTGCAGATAAAATTGACTGAGCCCTTTGAAAAACAAAGAGTCACCCATTTCTTGGCGCAACATGTGCAAGACCCATGCACCTTTTTGGTAGGCATTGGCGTTCAGGCGCTCTTGAATATTTGGCGTCAGAGAATCGACCAGTGCCTGATGAAAACCGTTGTTATAAAGATTTGTAACCCGGATTCGGTCTTTTTTGAGCTGCTCATGAAAGGCTTTTTGACCTTCGAAGTTTTCGATGTATAAATTGGTCAAATAAGTCGCAAAACCCTCACTGAGCCAAAGATGCTGCCAATCGGCCTCAGTAACTGAATTGCCAAACCACTGATGCGCCACTTCGTGCGCAATGAGATGGGTTGAATTTAAATTCGCCTTCAGGGAGGCTTCGTCGTAAAAAATACAAGCCGCGTTTTCCATGCCGCCGTAACGCGTGGTAGACTGCACGTTGTTGAGTTGCTCAAAAGGATATGGGCCAACTATTTTTTTATAAAAGGCAATAATTTGCGGTGTCGGTTCAAAACTCTTGAAAGCCAGCACGCTGTCTTGCGGATAAACACTGGCCATTATAGACAAGCCATTGAGCTGACCTACCTCTTTTTGCACCAAACGCGCGCAGCCAATGACCGCCACTTTCGCCGGAATGGCCTGCTGCATATGATAATGCCAAACATGGGTCTGGGTAGGGCCTTGCTTTTTTGATAGGAGGTCTCCGTTGGCAACCACTTGGTATTTTTCAGGCGCTTCTACAATAAAATCATAGCGCGCTTTTTCCGACGGGTGATCAATGCAGGCATACCAATAATGAGCGCGATTAGGCCAGTTATCTGCAAAAAAAGTACGTTCGTTGTGCTGATTGTTACTGATCACGAGGCCATCGGACGGGATGCCCGCAAATTGGATCTCAATTTTCAATTCACTGGCCTTGTTTCGTTTGGGAAGTGTAATATTTAATTTCTTTTCAGACTGTGTAAAAGCCAGTGCTTTACCCGCCAAAGAAACCTTACTGACAGTCATGCCATCGCCCCTCTTTTGTGGACCATAAAAATCAAACACCAACGAACTGAGTTCAGATTCATATTTAAGCAGTTCTATTTGCTCGGTCACATAAATTGAATCGGTATGGTCTGCTAATTTGATGTTCAGTTGATATGCCAAAACATCTATCGCTGGTACTTGTGCCCATAATTGAAGACTCAAAAAACTAAAGAAGAAACTGAAAAAGATTTTCATGGTTATCCGAATAGCACTCCTTCTTTCAAGGAATTTGGTGAGATAAAGATTTGTTTGGCTTGGGTTTTCTGAAGCACCCATCTTGTTTTGATAGCGGCTAGCGGAGCCATGCGTTTGCGTATGGCAATGATGTGCGGATTCGCGTCGCGTTCGGCCTGTGTAGAGGCAATTATCTGATCGAGCATCTTGGAAAACTGTTCCGTATTTACTTTTTGCGCCTGACCATTTGCTTCAAAATAAGACCCCTCTAATAATTCATAAAAAGTTTCAAAACTTCCTGATGCGCCAATAAGAATATCGGGCAAAGCTTGTTCAAAAAAGGTCTGACAGCGCTCATTTAAATAAGCCTCTACCCTTTCGATATCCTCTTGTGAATAAGGATCTTGAAACGTAAAATGTTGAAACAAACGAGAAACCCCAATATCAAAAGATTGTGCCACAAACGGGCCTTTGATATCGGCTGCAATAAATTCAGTAGAACCTCCACCGATGTCCATAATGAGTGCAGGTTGTTCAAATGGATGAGTAAGCGCTACGCCTTTGTAGATGAGATTGGCTTCTTGAAGGCCAGTAATGATTTCAATTTGAATGGCCAATTCATCGGCCACCAACTGAACCAAATCGGCGGCATTCTGGGCATCGCGCAAAGCAGAAGTACCAATTGCATGGATTTGCGCTACCTCCCATTGATCACAAAGCATTTTGAAATGTTGCAGCGCCTTTAGTGCACGTGCTTGCGCATCTGGGCTAATGCGTTTTTCATTGATGCCGCCCATACCAAGTGCAACACCTTCTTTGGTCTGAAAAAGAATTTGACGCGTTTGGGTGTCGGCAATCAGCAGATTAAATGTGTTGGTACCTAAATCGATGACTGCCCTGCGCATGCGCTTAGAATTTCAGGATGGTCTTTTTGTACCAACGACTTGCCAACCAAAGCAACAAAATAGCGCAAAGTACAAGCACCAACCAACTGAGCAGCACAGTCATGTAAGCATCTAGTGTGGCTCCTTGGGTAAGTTGGATCATGGCTAAAACCGGCGATGAAAAAGGTAAGTATTGAAAGAAATTGGAGAGCCCTGCTGCCGGATAATATATATAAAAACCGCCTGCGACAAGACCAAATACAATGAGTAGTAATAACGGAATGAGGAATTGCTGGCCGTCTGCATCTGCCGCACTTCTGGCCCCTAGTACCGAGAAAAGCGCTCCATAGAAAAAGAAACTGGCCAAGAAAAAGAGCAAGAAATGAAAGAGCAAAAAGCCAAAGTTGAGTTTTTCAAAAAGAAAATCACTCAGCGGATTGAGCCTAACACCTGCTGTACCCTGCCAATAACTTGGATCGAGTAAATCGACAAACAAGGTGTGTCGGAGTATCCAAAAACCCAAACCCATGACAAGTATCCAACCAAATAGTTGCAACAAAGCAACCAAACCAATACCTGCAATTTTACCCATCATGAGCTGACTTGGCTTTACACTCGCTAAAAGTACCTCGACAATGCGGTTACTTTTTTCTTTGACCGTGGCTCTGAAGATGGTCATGCCGTAAATTCCTACAAAAAGCAGAATAAAGGCCCCTAAAGTAAAGCCTGTCCAACTAGAAGTTTCTTTGGCTTCGTTTTTAGGATCATCGAGGTCTCGAAAATCAAAAATGAGGCCTTGTTTGATACTGCGAAAAGCTTGTACACTGAGCGCTGAAAACTCTTTGGCTAAAATTTCTTCAATGCGGCGCTCTACCTCAAACTTGAGCTGCATGCGGGTATCGATGCTAGGCTGCTCGCGGTAAAAGACAAAACACTTTTTGTTATTGAGTACTTTTTCATTGAGCTCTAACAAAACATCGAATTCTTGATAGGCCTTAGCATCCTTGAATTCATCAATTTCTAAATAGGCATCTAGGAAGTAGTACTCAATGTATTTTTCTTGTTGAGCAAGTACCTTGTGTTCCATAATTTGCCCAGGATCAGCAATAAGTACTTTGATTTTTTCTTTGCCTTGATCGGCCGCTAAAAGCAGCGCCACGAGTAAAAACAAAACGACCATTGGGCCCAAAATGAGCATCCACCAGAAACCGCGTTGAGACAAGCGCTCTTTGCATTCACGTTGTGTAATTAACCAAAACTTAGTCATGCTGGAACTGATGTTGAGAAATTAAATCAATAAATACTTCTTGCATTGAAGGCAAGCGTTTTTCTAGGCGCTCAACAACTACTTGATCTTGCAAGGAGCGCATGAGGTCATTGAGTGTGCGCTCTCCTCTGATGCGCAGCAAACAAGCGTAACGACCTTCGCTGAGTTCTTTTTGCTCGACCAATTCAAAATCGGTCCAGAGTGCATTGGCAAACGCGAGCATGTGTCCTTCAAAACGCACCTCAATTTCACCCTTGCTACTGGCTGATCGCAAATTCCAAATGCTGTCTTGAGCCAGCACCTTTCCTTGATGCAGCAGTGCTGCGGCATCGCAAATTTCGTCGACACTTTTCATGTTGTGCGTAGACAAGATAATGGTGCGTCCTTGGGTTTGTAAAGCCTTGATTTCATTCATGATGAGTTCAACATTCATGGGGTCAAAACCCGAAAGCGGTTCGTCAAGAATGAGTAATTCAGGCTCGTGAACCAAAGCTGCTAAAAATTGAACTTTCTGAGCCATTCCTTTGGATAAAGTAGCAATGCGTTTGTTGCGCCATGAATCAATTTCAAAATGATTGAGCCATTTACCTACATTTATTTTGGCTTGTTTGTTGGGTAAGCCACGTAGCCGAGCCAAGAACAAAAGGTGTTCTTCAACGCCCATGCTTTTGTATAAACCGCGTTCTTCAGGAAGATAACCGATGTTTTGGAGTTGCGTTGGTGAAAGCGCTTTACCCTGGTATAAAATGTGCCCTGAATCGGGGCTGATCATTTGATTGAGCATACGGATGAGCGTAGTTTTACCTGCTCCGTTCGGGCCGAGTAGTCCGAAAATTTGGCCTTGCGTCAGGGAAATACTGACGTCATCGAGTACCAGCTTTCGCTGATATGACTTACTGACACCCTCTATTTGAATCATGATTTAAAGCTACAAAAAACTTAGCTAGCGCAATTCAACTAAAGACTTCCAATGGTACTTTTTTGCTAAAATGAAGTATAAACCTGTAAAAAACACGGCGCCAGTGAGCAAATGCACCCATGCGCTACCGGGTTCGGCGTTGTCGAGCCATAAGGCATCTGTATGAAAAACTTGCCAGGTGCTGGAGATGACCACAGCACTAAAAATGTTGTTGATGCTGTGAAAAGCAAGCGCGAGCTCGAGGCCGTTATCTTGAACGCTGATCAGTGCGAGAAAGAAGCCTGCCATGAAATAATAAAGAATGATTGCCGGGCCCAGGGCCTGAATTTCAGGATTAGAGCCGTGAACAACAGCAAAAAAGACAGCACTCAGCACTAAACTCAGCCAAATCTTACCCGTTCTGGCATAAAGACCTTGTAAAGCGTAGACCCTGAAAATGAGTTCTTCTGCGGCAGCTTGAATGGGGATGAGTAAAATCGAAAGTGCTAATAGCGGAAAAAATTGCTGTGGTTTGAAATTCCATTGCAAGCTAGCGCCTGAAGCAGCATCAATGAAAATTGGTGCAAAAGAAACGATACCGAGTAATGCCAACAACAAAGCGGCTAACCAAAAAAAGCGTCCCCACCTGAAGCGAGGTGCTGCTGTGAATATCGGGCGCAACTTTCTTTGATGGACAAATACGAGATAAAGTAGTAGACCAAAAAAGAGGAGCACAAATGGAAACAACATCCAAAAAAAGAAGCGCAAACTACCAAAGGCTGCCACGAGCTGCTGGTTTTCGAGGTCAAAATTTGAGCCCGGAAAATGCGCCTCCCAATCGAGCAGTAAAGGCAAAGAACCTAATACATAAAGCAAGACCAACAGTAAAATACCGCCAGCATAGAGACCGACAGCACCTTTACCTTGTTTGGCTGCTTCTATGAATCGCATCAGGAAAAGATATCGCGCATGCGACTAAAGAATCCTTTGTCTTTTTGCGCTTTTTGTGGATCAAAATTCTCGGAATCGCGAAGCTTCTCCAACGTTTCTTTTTCTTCTTTGGAAACAGCAGTTGGTGTGTAAATGTGTAAGTGCACAAAAAGATCACCGGTTGCGTAACCCTGCACACTTGGCAAGCCTTTACCGCGCAGACGCAGCACTTTGCCACTTTGTGTGCCGGCATCCATTTTTATTTTGACTTTTCCGCCAACTGTAGGTACCTCTAAAGAAGCACCGAGCACAGCGTCTACAAAATTGACATAAGCATCGTAATGGAGGTTTTCTCCTTCGCGCTTGAGCTCTTCGTGTTCGATTTCTTCAATGACCACAATGAGATCACCGGCAGCACCATTGAATGGCCCCGCATTACCTTTGCCGCGCACACTGAGTTGCATGCCGTCTTCAACCCCTGCTGGGATATCGATTTCAATGACTTCTTCCTGACGCTTAAGACCTTGCGCATCGGCATCAGAAGGTTTGGATTCTACGGTTTTACCTGCACCCTGACACACATGACAGGTGGACTGCGTTTGCATGGCTCCTAAAAAGGTTTGCGCCACGCGTGTGATGCGACCTGTTCCTTGACAGGTTGGGCAATTTTTATAAGTAACACCCTCGGCCTGAACCAGTTTGTTGACTTTGATTTTTTTGTTGACCCCGTTGGCAATTTCTTCGAGGGTAAGTTTCATTTTAACGCGAAGGTTGGTGCCCTTCACGACTCTTGAACCGCCGCGGCTACCACCGAACGAACCGCCAAATGCGCCACCGAAAATGTCGCCAAATTGCGAGAAGATGTCGTCCATGTTCATGCCACCGCTAAAGCCACCTGCACCGCCCATTCCAGCATGACCAAAGCGGTCATATTGTGCTTTCTTTTCAGCGTTGCTCAGGACTTCATAAGCTTCAGCAGCTTCTTTGAATTTTTCCTCAGCACTGGCGTCGTCTGGATTTTTATCAGGGTGATATTTGAGCGCTAGTTTGCGATAAGCCTTTTTGATTTCGGCTTCATCGGCATTTTTAGAAACACCCAATACTTCGTAATAATCTCTTTTGTTACTCATGTTCGTTTTATTGTCCTACTACAACTTTTGCATAACGCAAAACCTTGTCATTGAGATAATAACCTTTTTCTACATCATCAACTACTTTACCTTTAAGTGCTTCTTCTGGAGCAGGAATATTGGCAATGGCTTCGTGTAAATCACTGTCAAATGCTTGGCCTTTGGCTTCCATTTCTTTGAGCCCCTTTGAAAGTAGAATTTGTTTGAATTTATTTTGAATTAATTTGAAGCCTTCTCTGAGGGCTTCGATATCTTCTAGATTTTCATTGTTGGTAACTGCTCTGTCAAAATCGTCTAGAACTGACAGCATATCCTTTAGTAAACCAGCGTTAGCGGAAGCGATTAGATCGAGACGCTCTTGATTGGTTCTACGACGGTAATTCTCGAACTCGGCATAAAGGCGCACAAATTTGTCGCGGAATTCATCGGAGTTGGCCTCAGACGCAGCTTCTTGTTGCTCTTGATCGTTGCTTTCTGTAGCTTCGTTCTCTTGCGTTTGGTTTTCTTGCGCTTCTTGATTTAATTCTTCGTGTGCTTCGTTTTCAACTGACATAATGACTCTATTTTACTTTGGTCTGTACTTTGCAAAGATAAGGCCAAGTCCGAGTTTAAGACAAGCTGGCAGTTTTCCGCTGTCAAATTGTGTCAAAAAAGCAGATTTTAAAGCAGATGCCGTTTGAATGTTTAATTTTACGATGCTATTCCATTGAGAAGTAGACTTTCTCAATTGGTAAGCCCAGAACCAAAATTTCTTATGAAAAAATACCTTTTTTTAGCCTTTTTACTGCCGCTTTTTGCCAAAGCACAATTGTTTTACATGATTTCTGGCAAAGACCTCGCGCAGCCTTCTTATTTATATGGAACCATCCATATCTTACCAAAGGAACAATTTGAAATCCCGAAAAGCCTAGAACGCGCTTTTAAAACGTGTAGCACACTTGCTATGGAAGTAGACCTCAATATGAGTGCCAGCGAGAAAATTGCCATGGCACAAAGGGCCGTAATCGCCGATGGTAAAACACTCAAAGACCTCATGGAGCCACAAGATTATATCCGCCTCAAAATGTACTGCATCGATAGTTTAAAATGGAGCGAAAGTAAATTTGAGCGCAGTAGCCGACTACAACCTATGTTTTTCTCTAGTCTACTGATTCAAGAAAGCATGACCAATATGGCTTCCTATGAAATGGAATTCAACAAAATGGCTAAAAAACAACACAAAAAAACGATGGGTTTAGAAACCATTGATTTTCAATTGTCTTTATTTGAGCAGCTACCTATGTCAACACAAGTTGGCATGCTGAAAGAAGACTACCAAAGCAGCATGAAATCTTACGATACGCTTTTGGCTTGCTACCTCAAAGAAGACCTAGAACAACTCGGTAAACTGATGGCTGAAGAAACCAATGATTATCCGGAATTCAATGAACTATTGTTGTTGTCACGCAACCGCAGCTGGATTGCACCCATGGGTGCTCAGATGCAAAAAGAAAGCACCTTCTTTGCTGTTGGTGCCGGACATCTTGGCGGCCCCGAGGGCGTAATTGCACTGCTGAAAGCCCAAGGTTATACCCTCACTCCTATTGCTAAAGATTAATCCATTTCAAGCTCAAAACAAATGCAACAACAAGAGATCTTTGAACAAATCGTTCAGTTTAGAAGAAGCAATCGCAAATTTGACCCAGAAATCAATGTGCCCAATGAGGTGATTGAAAGGAGCTTACATCGTGCCATATTATCTCCAAATTCAAGCAACATGCAACTCTGGGAATTCCATTGGATTTCCAGCCCTGAAGCTTTGCAAGCAATGATTCCCATTTGCCTCAATCAGTCTGCGGCCAAAACAGCCAAACAAATGGTGGTTTTTGTAGCGCGCCCAGACAAATGGAAAGCGCGTCAGCAGTGGCATTTAGCACAGGTTCAGAAAGAAATCAACGGAGAACCCACAAAAGCCCAAAAAATGATGCTGCAATATTACGGCAAAGTAATGCCTTTGCTTTACGCCGCTGATCCTTTGCGCATTTTAGCCGCTGTACGCTTAACGGTTAGTTTCTTTGGCGGTCTTTTCAGACCTTTCTACAGAACAGGAGGGGCCTCTGCCGTAAAGGTCGTTACACAAAAATCTTGTGCATTGGCTGCTCAGACCTTCATGCTGTCTATCGCTGCTGAAGGCTTTCATACTTGCCCGCTTGAAGGCTTTGACGAAAAACGCTTGAAACGCTTTCTCAAACTTCCAAGAAGAACGCACATCAATATGGTAATCGTGGTTGGGAAGGCAACTGAAGCAGGTATCTGGGGTGAACGCGTCAGGGTTCCATACGAAGAGGTTGTTGTGAAGCACTAATTCGAAAATTGCTTGAATTCGATTCGACATTCAATTCTTCTATGACGAAATCTACTTTCTTCAAATTGTAACCTAGTTATTTCAAATAATTCCTGATCCCTACTTTTAATGCAGGCTTCATGGGCTGCGCTTCAATCATTTCTATAATGGCCTTAACTTCTTGGTCAATTTCAGGGTATTCGCGAAGAAATCTTTTGAGGTGATACAGCGCATACACCCTATTGGCCACTTCTTTGTCAGGATCTGAAAAGATCCGAAAACAGCAATCGAGCAATTCACCTTTGAATTTTCTTTTTTGAGGTAATTCTAGTAAAACCACCAAAATGGACCTTTGAATGCTGTGATTATTGGTGAGTAATAACCCTTCTGTTAGTTGATCTTGAAAAGGTGCCAAAATCGAAGCACTGGCCTTCGCAATATGCACCAATAACCAAGCACTATAGGCGGGCACGGGGTGTTTTTTATCGCTAAGTGCCAGCTTTACCAATTCAGGGATATACTGGGGCTGCTCAAGAAAAAAAGCGTGCCAAGCCACAAAATTTGGGGCTTTAGCACGCTCAAGGAGTTGTGTTTCTAAATCGAAAGTTGGCACTTCAGTTATTCTGCAGAGGATTCACCTTTGGCTTTGGAAGCTTTTGCTTTTTTGATGTGTAAATCAAGGATGTCCTTGCCTGCTGTGTAGTCAAGTGCAATGGTGTCGCCTTCTTGCAAGTTGGCATTGATGATCTCTTCGGCTAGTGGGTCTTCAATGTATTTTTGAATCGCTCTTTTGAGCGGACGTGCTCCGAATTTTTCATCATAGCCTTTGTCGACGATGAAGTCTTTAGCGGCATCTGTGCAAGAAACGTGGTAGCCTAAATTTCCGATGCGCAACAAGAGTTTTTCAAGCTCGATGTCAATGATGCGGTGAATATCTTCGCGCTTCAAGGATTTGAACATAATCATGTCGTCTACGCGGTTCAAAAACTCTGGTGAAAACGCTTTTCTAAGGGCATTTTGCACCACAGACAACGCGTTTTGTTCTTGAGCCTCTTCCTTAGCTTTGGTACCAAAACCAACGCCTGAACCAAAATCGGCAAGTTGGCGGGCTCCGATGTTGGAGGTCATGATCAAGATGGTGTTCTTGAAATCGATTTTACGACCCAAACCGTCGGTCATGTGGCCGTCGTCTAGGACTTGTAATAACAAATTGAAAACATCTGGATGTGCTTTTTCAATTTCATCGAGTAAAATGATCGCATAAGGCTTGCGGCGCACTTTTTCAGTGAGCTGCCCACCTTCTTCATAACCTACGTATCCTGGAGGCGCTCCGACCAATCTGGAAATAGAGAATTTCTCCATGTATTCAGACATATCAATGCGGATCAATGCATCTTCAGAATCGAAGAGATTTTTAGCTAAAATTTTGGCAAGCTGTGTTTTCCCTACACCAGTTGGGCCTAAAAAGAAGAACGAACCAATCGGTTTGTTCGGATCTTTGAGACCAGCGCGATTGCGTTGAATGGCGCGCACTACTTTTTCAACGGCGTCGTCTTGACCAATGACTTTTCCACGAATGGTTTCGGCCATTTTAACCAATTTACCAAGTTCAGATTCAGAAACTTTGGTAACCGGGATGCCACTCATCATGGAAACCACCTCGGCCACATTTTCTTCTGTGACGGTAACGCGGTTGTTCTTGGAGTCTTCTTCCCATTTGGTTTTGGCAGTCTCTAACTGCTCTTGTAGTTTGCGCTCGGCATCGCGTAGCTCGGCAGCTTTTTCGTATTGCTGAGAACGTATGACTTCTGCTTTTTGAGACTTGAGACCTTCAATTTGCCCTTCGATATCTGTAATTTCTTTGGGCACATGAATATTGGTGATGTGCACCCGCGAACCCACTTCGTCAAGGGCATCAATGGCCTTGTCTGGCAAATGACGATCTGTGATGTAGCGCTCAGTAAGCTTCACGCAAGCTGCGATAGCTTCGTCGGTGTAGCGAACGCTGTGGTGATCTTCGTAGCGCTCTTTGATGTTGTGCAAAATTTGTACGGTTTCATCAATAGTGGTGGGCTCAATGATGACTTTTTGAAAACGTCTTTCTAATGCGCCGTCTTTTTCAATGTATTGGCGGTATTCATCAAGGGTTGTGGCCCCAATGGCTTGCATTTCTCCGCGCGCCAAAGCTGGCTTGAACATATTGGATGCATCTAGAGAACCACTTGCACCGCCCGCACCAATAATGGTGTGGATTTCATCGATGAATAGAATGATGTCTGGATTTTTTTCAATTTCTTGCATCACGGCTTTCATGCGCTCTTCAAACTGACCACGGTATTTGGTACCTGCTACTAATGAAGCGAGGTCAAGAGAAACAATGCGTTTGTTGAACAAAATTCTGGATACCTTGCGCTGAACAATGCGCAAAGCCAAGCCTTCAGCGATGGCCGACTTCCCTACTCCGGGTTCACCGATAAGGATTGGGTTGTTTTTCTTTCTGCGCGACAAAATCTGACTCACGCGCTCGATTTCTTTTTCGCGACCGACAATCGGGTCAAGACGGCCGAGTTCAGCCATTTTGGTGAGGTCACGACCAAAGTTATCTAAAACAGGTGTTTTGGATTTTGGGTCAGCGCTTTTGCGTTGAGCAGCGCCAAAATTTTCTTCTTCTTCGTTGCCAGAATTAGGAAATTCGGCACGTGGTGGTTGTTTGTCTTGTAGCATAAGTTCGTATTCTTCACGGGCGCTGTCATAGAGCACCCCATATTTGTTTAAAACTTGACAGGCAACGCTGTCTTCATAACGTAAAATAGTCAAGAGCAAGTGCTCGGTGCCAATGATGTTTTGTTTGAATTCTTTGGCCTCTAGGTACGATTGCTTGATGATGTTTTCAGCTTGTTTGAGCAGCGGAATATTGGTGCTCACTAAATGATTGACGGCTGTTTTTTCGAGCATTCTTTCTAGCTCGGCCTTCAGCTGTGCTAGATCGACATTGAATTCATTGAGAATTTTAACAGCTGTTCCTTCATTGAGTTTGATCAAACCAAGCAGTAAATGCTCAGCTCCGACAAATTCATTGGAGAGACGGACAGCTTCGTCGCGGCTGTAACTAATCATGTCTTTGACACGTGGAGAGAATTTAGCTTCCATGGGCGTTTAATCGTTGTTACAAATATAACTTTTATCTGTTCGCGACCTTCGCTTTTATCCACAATTTATACTTGCATTTTGTTAGTAAAAAATAGCGAGGGGAAACGTTAAGGGACTGCATTTTATTAATTTTGGAAATCTAATTAACTAACGCATAGACTAACGCAATAATATGGCTGAAGGCGAAAAAATCATTCAGATCAACATTGAAGACGAAATGAAATCAGCATACATCGATTATTCGATGTCTGTCATTGTCTCACGTGCACTCCCAGATGTTCGGGATGGCTTCAAACCAGTTCACCGCAGGGTGCTCTACGGTATGCAAGACCTCGGCGTCTATTCTAACAGACCTTACAAGAAATCGGCAAGAATTGTCGGTGAAGTACTCGGTAAGTATCACCCACACGGTGACAGTTCTGTTTACGACACCATGGTGCGTATGGCACAACCTTGGTCTTTGCGCTATCCGTTAGTAGATGGGCAAGGTAACTTCGGTTCAGTCGATGGCGACAGCCCTGCTGCGATGCGTTATACCGAGGCCAGACTGCGCAAGATTGCCGAAGAAATGCTCGACGATCTTGAAAAAGAAACCGTAGACTTCCGTCCTAACTTTGACGACTCTTTAGAAGAACCAACCGTACTTCCTACAAAAATCCCTAACCTCCTAGTAAACGGAGCAGCTGGTATTGCAGTAGGTATGGCTACCAACATGGCGCCACACAACCTCACTGAGGTTATTGACGGCACCATTGCTTACATTGACAACAAAGAAATCACCGCTGAAGAATTATTGCAATTCATCAAGGCACCAGATTTCCCAACTGGTGGTATTATTTATGGTTACGAAGGGGTTCGCGATGCCCTACTTACTGGGCGCGGACGCGTTGTGATTCGCGGTAAGGCCGAAATCGAAGAAGAAAACGGCCGCGAGCAAATCATCGTTACTGAAATTCCTTATCAGGTCAACAAGGCAGAAATGATCAAAAAGATCGCCGAGTTGGTCAACGACAAAAAAATCGAAGGCATCTCTGACCTCCGCGATGAATCTGACCGTAACGGAATGCGCGTTGTGTTTGAAATCAAGCGCGATGCCATTGCAAATGTCGTTTTAAACAAACTTTACAAATTCACCCAACTACAAACGTCGTTCTCAGTGAACAACATTTGTTTGGTTGACGGACGTCCACGCTTACTCAATGTACGTGAGCTCATCGAGCAATTCGTTGAATTCCGCCACGAGGTAGTGATTCGCAGAACGCGTTTTGATTTGCGCAAAGCTGAAGAGCGCGCACACATCCTCGAGGGTCTCATTATTGCCTCAGACAACATTGACGAAGTCATTGAAATTATCAAATCTTCGGCTAGCCCTGACGACGCCCGCGATCGTTTGGCAACGCGCTTTGGCTTATCGGAAATCCAAACCAGAGCCATCGTAGACATGCGTTTGCGTCAACTTACTGGCCTCGAGCAAGACAAACTGCGCGCAGAATTTGACGAACTCATGAAACTCATCGCAGATCTCAAAGACATCCTCGACAAAGAAGAGCGTCGCATGCAGATCATCAAAGATGAATTGATTGACATCCGTGCAAAATATGGCGACGAGCGCCGCTCACAAATTGAGTATTCCGCAAGCGAAATGCGCATGGAAGACCTCATCGCTGATGAAGAAGTAGTGGTAACTATTTCACACGCAGGTTACATCAAGCGCACCAACTTGGCTGAATACAAAGTTCAGAACCGCGGTGGCATGGGCTCAAAAGGATCCGCTACCCGTGACCAAGACTTCCTGGAGCACCTCTTTGTAGCTACCAACCACAACTATCTTTTGATCTTTACTGAAAAAGGGCGTTGTTTCTGGATGCGTGTTTATGAAATTCCTGAAGGCAACAAAACATCGAAAGGTCGTGCTATTCAGAACCTCATCAATATTCCACAAGACGACAAAGTAAAAGCCTACGTTAAAGTACTTGATCTTACCGACAAGGACTACGTAGAAAACAACTTTATCGTGATGTGTACAAAACAAGGTGTGATCAAGAAAACTTCTTTAGAAGCATATTCTAGACCACGCAGCAATGGTATCAATGCCATCGGCATCCGTGAGAACGACGAATTACTCGAAGCTAAACTCACCAACGGCAGCAACGAAATCGTATTGGCCACTTCTGAAGGTCGCGCCATTCGTTTCAACGAAGCAACCGTACGCCCAATGGGTCGAAACGCTTCCGGTGTTCGTGGGGTTACTCTTACTTCGGCTACAGATTGTGTCATTGGCATGATCTGCGTTGAAGACATCTTCTCTACTATTTTAGTGGTTTCTGAAAAAGGCTACGGCAAACGTACCTTCCTCAATGACCCAGAAGACCAAGAACCAGTTTACCGCATCACTAACCGCGGTGGAAAAGGTGTGAAAACACTCAACATCACCGACAAAACAGGTAAACTCCTTTCTATTCAAAATGTATTTGACGAAGACGACCTCATGATCATTACCAAATCAGGCGTTACCATTCGTATGCACGTAGACACCATCAGAACAATGGGTCGTGCTGCACAAGGTGTCAAACTCATCAACCTCAAGTCTAACGCTGAAATCGCAGCTATTGCACGCGTTCCACGTTCAGAAGATGAAGATGAAGAATTTATGGAAAATGGCGAAGTTTTAACTCCTACTGATGCCGCAGATGCTGGCACGAATATTGAAAACGACGCAACAGAAACTGAATAAATACTGATCATGAAAAAACAATTGCTCTTTATTGGTTTGGCGCTTGCAGTAAGCACCACCACTTTCGCTCAAAAAAAGAATGTCACCGACGCCATTCTTCTCATGAGAAAATACAACCCAACCGGAGATGTTGATGCCAATTTAAAAACGGTTACAGACGCCAAGAATTTCATTGACCTCGCTGCAGTTAACCCAGAAACGGCTGAAGATTTCAAAATGCATTTGTATCGTGCAGAGATTTATTATGCCTTAAACGAAACCAATGATCTAAAAGCGCTCAAGGAAAACTACAACGGCCCTACAGACGCTAACACCGCCAAAGAATGGAAAGAAATTTCTATGGCCAGCTTCAAAAAAGTTATCGAAGACCCAAAGAAAACCTACAAAACCGATGCTGAAAATTTCATCAATATCCGTGTAGAAATGCTTTTCAATCTAGGAATCACTGCCTACAATGAAAAGAAATATTCAGATGCAGCAAAAGCTTTTCTAAAAGCCAGCGAGGTAAAAAGCTACCTCGGTGAAACTTTCAAAGATGCTGAAGTCAATACTTCATTAGCAGTAAATTATGCTGTTGAAGATTTTCTTGCTGCTAAAAAATATGACGAAGCTTTGGCTTTTGCTACTTCAATGTCAGATGCCATGCCACAAAACATCGACATCCTCATCAGTATAGTCAATATTAACCTTCAAAAAGGCGATGTTACCGCTACTGAAACTTACATCAATAAAGCACTTGCTATTGACCCATCTAATAAGCAGCTTTACTATGTTCTGGGCACGAGCTACATGGACAAAAAAGAAAATGACAAAGCAACTGCTGCACTACAAAAAGCAATTGAAATTGACCCGAACTACAACGAGGCTCTTTATCAGCTTGGCGCTCACCTCTACAACTTAGCCGTTGAAAAACGCAACAAGACTGTAGAAATGGACTACAAAGATCCAAAAACAGCCCAACTTGAAAAAGAAGCTACCGATCTTTTTAAACAAGCTTTGGTTCCATTAGAGAAGTATGCAAGTCAAAATGAAAATGATAAGGCTATTCTTGAGATCCTCTACAAAACAAATATGAAGTTGGGGAACATCGACAAAGCGCAAGAATACAAAAAGCGTCTCGATGCTTTAAAAAACTAATATGATATTTTAAACTTTGAACTGCCCGCAAGTCGGGCAGTTTTTTTATACCTAGGTTTTGCTTTTTTACTAACTTTGAAATATGGAATTTGTACACCCCGAACGCTTATGGCTGCTCTTCTTAGTACTCATTCCTATTCTCATTCACCTCTTCCACTTTAGAAAAAGAAAAACACTCTTTTTTTCATCCTTGCGTTTTATTCAGTTTCTTGAAAAACAAGAGCAAAGTACGCGCAAGCTCAAACATTACCTTATTCTTGCCACAAGAATCCTTGCCATGAGCGCGCTCATTTTCGCGTTTGCAAATCCTTTTATCCCGAATGCAAGCACACAAAAAAGTGGTAAAAATGCGGTGATTATTTACCTCGACAATTCTTACTCGATGACCGCACTGGGCACTGAGGGTTCCTTGCTATCTGAAGGTCGAGAATTGGCCAAACGAGTTTTGGTACAAATTGAGCCCAATACGCGGGTCTTGATGTGCAGCAACCACCTCAATAGCGCTGAACAATTTTTTGTTACCAAAGCCGAAGCACTGCGCTACCTCGACCAACTCGAGCCTTTTGCGCTTCCTAGAAGCCTCAATGACATCGTGCAATGGCAAGCCCAACAAATTGCACAGCACGAAGCCCTCCATGAAAAATTAAGTTCGGTACAGCGCATTTTTATCTCAGATTTTCAAAAACAGAATGCTCAGCTGAGCCCGCAACAAAACAGACTTCAAGACCCTTATTATTTGTTTCAAATGGCTGGGCAAAAACCCAATAACATTTACATCGACAGCATTTGGTTTGGAAACCCAACGCAGCAATACAATGCCAATCAAGAATTATTTGCGCGCATCAGGCATTCAGGTACCCAAGAACAAAATAACCTAGAAGTAAATTTGGAATTGGGCAAGACCAAACGCACCATGTTCTTAAAAATCGGTGAAAACCAGAGCAAGGTGGTGAGTTTCCCTTTCACCGAAAAGAACAAAGGCGCTGTAAAAGGAAATATCAGCGTCACTGACGCTCAAATTCATTTTGACGACACTTGGCATTTTGCCTACGAAGTAGCCAGTGCAACGCGTGTTTGTCTTATCGAAAACAGCAACTCCAGTAAACGTGTTGCCGCTGCGTTTGCCGTTGAACCGCGTTATCAGGTAACACAACTTGACCCAGGTGCTGTGAACGCTGAAAAACTCAATAACACAGACTTAATTGTACTCAATGGGCTAGATGAGATTTCAACAGGATTGCGCTCAGACTTAATTGAAGCAGTACAAAATGGCCAGAAACTCCTGATCATTCCAGGGTCGCAAATAGACCGCAGTACCTACAGCAGCCTGCTCAACGCACTGAACCTACCCCAACTGGGCCCTACAACGAGTGCAGGCCTACAACTACAGCAAATCGCCTACGAAGATCCATTCTTTAAAGGTGTTTTTGAAAAGAAAATTGAAAGACTCCAAACACCAATAGTAGCTAAACATTACGAGGTCAAAGGTCAGCAACAAAGTGTTGCCCTTCCGCTACTTACTCTTCGCTCGGGGCAGGCACTCCTACTCAGGGCGCAGCAAAAAGTTTTTCTTTTTACCGCTGCTCTAGACCCTTCGTTTGGCACACTGGCCCAACAATCTTTGTTCCCGACCATTTTATTGCGCTGTGGTGAATTTGCAGCCCAACGCTATCCGCTTCATGGCATCATTGGCCAAGACGCTCAAATTGGCATCAGAGCAAGCATTCCTGGCGATATCGCGCCTAAGTTGCGCTCCAACGAATTTGAATTCATACCTCAAATCAAAAAGAATGAAGGTTTGCTGCAAATCAATATCAGTGGGCCAGCTGCCCTCGAGAAATTAAAAGCAGGCATATATCAACTCGTTGCACCTGAACCAATTGGACAACTCGCTTTGAATTATCCCAGAACAGAATCAATATTAAGCTTCACAGATTCTGATGTACTTCAAGAATTATTCGAGCGCAACGGCATAAAAAATTGTAAATTTAACAGCATCAATGAGGGTCAGAGCCTAGCCGCACTCCAAATTGACCAAGTTGCCTACTACTGGCGCTTGTTGCTCATTTTTGGTTTGTTGTTTTTATTGCTCGAACTCGCATTGTTAAAATGGTGGAAATGAAAATTCAACTCAATCAGGTCCGAATCTACGACCCGCAGTCAAAGTACAACAACCAAGTACTAGATATACTTATCGAAAATGGCCACATCAGTCAGATGGCGCCACAAATCAAAGCAACAGATGCACTTCAAGTGAATTCTACTCAACTTTGTGTGGCACCAGGTTTTATTGACCTCAAAGCTGACTTCTGTGATCCTGGTTACGAACACAAAGAAACCATCCAAAATGGTTTAGATATCGCAAGTTTAGGTGGCTTCACACAAGTTTATATCCAACCGGGCACCATGCCTGTCATGGAGAACAAAGGTCAGGTGACTTACGCCCAACAAAAAGCACAAGGCGCCACTACTTTCTTAGGGGTCAATGGTGCACTTACTAAAGGTTTGAACGGCGAGGAACTCGCAGAACTCTACGAACTTTATACTCATGGTGTGCGTTTGTTCACCGACGATGCACATGCAGTAAATGCCGGCATTTTACAGCGTGCTTTGCTGTACACCCGAGACTTCGGTGGACGCGTCAGCGTGTTTTCGCGCAATGCATCTTTAGGCGCTAAAGGGCAAGTAAACGAAGGGCAAGCTTCTACCCGAACCGGGATCAAAGCTGATCCACACTTGGCAGAAATCATTGAAGTTGAACGCAATTTGCGCATCTTGGCTTATACTGGTGGCAAATTACACCTCAGTGGCCTTAGTACTGCAGAAGCGGTCAATTTGGTTCGTAAAGCCAAAAACGAGGGGCTAGACGTCACTTCAGATGTCCATCTCATGAATCTTTGCTTTACAGAAAGTGCCATGCTTGGCTTTGACACCCGCTTCAAGGTACTTCCAGTATTGCGTACCAATGCAGATCAAAAAGCGCTTTGGGAAGGTGTTCTTGATGGCACCATTGACGCCATTGTCAGCGACCACCGCCCTGGTGATCTCGAAGAAAAGGACCTCGAATTTGACCTCGCACACTTTGGTGCCCCGCAACTCGAAACTTTCTTTGCAGCACTCAATACACACAAGCCAAGCGATTTAGCCAGTGTTTTAGCAGCCTTAACAGCAGGCCCTCGCAAAGTTTTAGGCCTAGACAGCAACTGCATTGAGCCAGGTGCATTTGCTGAACTTACGCTCTTTGACCCAAGTTTGCCTTACGAAGCTAACATGCAAGCCGAACAACTGCGCTTTAGCCCGTTCAACAGCACCCAACTTCAGGGGCAAATTAGAGGTGTCATCCGAGGCGAACTCGCTTCTTTAGTAGACTAACAGATGTCACGTAGGTCTTTTTTAAGAGAGTTTTTCAAAGCAAACCGCATGGTGGGCTCTGTGCTACCTAGCTCGCGTTTTCTGAGCAGCAAAATGTTAGCGCCCATAGATTTCAGCAAAAGTAAAGTTGTTGTTGAACTCGGCCCAGGCACTGGTGTTTTTACCAAAGCACTGCTCAAAGCCATGCCCAAAGACAGTCAATTGCTAGTCATTGAGCTCAATGAAGCTTTTTTCAAAAACTTAGAAAAACAAATCCGAGCTCCTCAACTCAAGCTCATTCATGGCTCCGCTACTGAAATCAAAGACTACCTCAAAGCGCTCGGAATAGACAAAGCCGACTACATCATTTCGTCGCTGCCACTTTCTAATTTCCCTAAAGAGTTACGCGATCAAATTCTAACGAACTGCAGCTCAAGTTTACAAACTGATGGTAAATTCATTCAATTTCAGTACTCAAGAGGGCTCAAGAAAATGTATGGCAAATATTTTTCAAAGGTCTCCATTGATTACACTGTCTTGAACTTCCCGCCGGCCTTCATCTACACCTGTTCGAATAGCTGATTTCTTTTGCCTATCTTTGCGCAAAAATTTTCAGCATGCTTTCGGTACAAAACCTCTCCCTTCAATTTGGTAAACGCGTCTTATTTGACGAAGTCAATGTAAAATTTGTCAATGGCAATTGCTATGGCGTCATCGGTGCCAATGGTGCAGGTAAATCTACTTTCTTAAAGATCCTCACCGGAGACCAAGACCCAACTACAGGGCGTGTAGAACTCGAACCAGGCAAGCGTATGGCGGTTTTAAAACAAAACCACTTTGAATTTGACCAGTGTCAGGTACTACAAACCGTGATCATGGGGCACAAGCGCTTGTATGAAATCATGGTTGAAAAAGATGCCTTGTATGCCAAAGAAGATTTCTCTGAAGAAGACGGCATGAAAACCGCTGAACTTGAAGGGGAATTTGCCGACCTCGAAGGTTGGAATGCCGAAACAGACGCCGCTACCCTACTCAGTAACCTCGGTATCGATGAATCGAAGCATTACTTGTTAATGGAAGAACTTTCCAATGACCTCAAAGTACGCGTGCTTTTGGCTCAGGCTTTGTTTGGAAACCCTGATGTACTCATTCTCGATGAGCCTACCAATGACCTCGACCTCAAAACCATTTCTTGGCTCGAGGACTTCCTTCTTGATTTCAGAAACACAGTAATTGTTGTATCTCACGACCGTCACTTCCTTGACACCGTTTGTACACACATCTGTGACATCGACTTTAGCAAACTCAACCTCTTTACAGGTAACTATACTTTCTGGTACCAGTCTTCACAACTTGCCGCGCGTCAGCGTGCTGACAAGAACAAAAAAGCCGAAGAAAAGAAGAAAGAGCTCATGGAGTTCATCTCTCGTTTCTCGGCCAATGCCGCTAAATCCAAGCAAGCAACTTCGCGTAGAAAGATGCTCGACAACCTTGACCTCGAAGAAATCAAGCCGTCTTCACGACGTTATCCTGGTATTACCTTCCACCAAGATCGCGACGCAGGAAATCAAATTTTGAGCATTGAAAACCTCAGCAAAACCGTGGAAGGCAAAACTTTATTCAAAGACCTCTATCTTACTGTCAATAAGGGAGATAAAATTGCTTTTATTTCCAGAGATTCTGTTGCCCTAACCAATTTCTTTGAGATTTTATCTGGCAATATCAAAGCTGACACCGGTGAATTTACTTTCGGAACAACCATTACAACAGCTTACCTACCCAACGATAACCACCACTATTTTGCAGACAAACTAAGTCTCATAGATTGGTTGCGTCAGTATGCACTCACTGATGAAGAGCGCGAAGAAGTTTACTTAAGGACTTTCCTTGGCCGCATGCTCTTTACCGGTGAAGAAGCCATGAAAATGGCAACAGTGCTTTCCGGAGGTGAAAAAGTGCGTTGTATGCTTTCAAAAATGATGCTCGCGAAAGCGAACTTATTGCTCATGGATGAACCAACCAACCACCTTGACCTCGAATCCATTACGGCACTCAATAACGCCATGCAAGAATTCCAAGGTACTTTGCTCTTTACTTCTCATGACCACGAGTTAGTTAGCACGGTTGCCAACCGCATCATTGAACTTACACCTGGCGGTATCATCGACAAAATGATGCCTTACGACGACTACCTCAAGGACGATAAAATTTCGCAATTACAAGCAGAACTTTACGCATAAACCTATGGTCCGTTACGACGTCTCCTGCGAGCAAGCAAATTTGCGCTACATCCAATTCAAGGCCCTTATTCCTGTAACGGAGGCCGATCTGGTTTTGGAGTTGGCCAGTTGGCGGCCGGGGCGTTATGAACTTGGCAATTTTGCCAAAAATATCAAGGGTTTGCGCGCGTTCAACGACAAAAACGAGCGGCTTGCGCTTCGCAAGACGCGCAAAGACACCTGGAAGGTGGATTGCGAGGCCTCAGCTTATGTGCGCGTTGAATACAGCTATTACGCAGCCGAACTCAATGCGGGGTCTAGCTACCTCGATGAGCAACATTTATACATCAATCCGGTTAATTGCTTTTTATACCCCCAAGCCACAGAAAACCTTGGCTTTGAAATACAGTTACACCTACCCGCTCATTGGGAAATTGCTTCGGGCCTACATTTCCAAGACAACAAAACTATTGTAGCCAACTTTGATCAATTAGCAGATAGTCCTTTTATTTGTAGCGGGCAAATCCAAAGAAAAAGCTACGAAGTCAATGGCACTGCGTTTCATATTTGCTTCAATAACCAAAAACAAATCCCTTGGGATAAAGTCCTAGAAGACTTCAAACGCTTCACGCAACAACAAATCGCAGACTTTGGAGAGTTCCCTGTACCTGAATTCACTTTTCTCATTCAATCTGTTCCTTACGCAGCCTACCACGGTGTGGAGCACCTCAATTCAACAGTCATTGCACTTGGGCCAAGTTCAGAGGTGTTTACGACGCTTTATACAGAACTATTGGGCGTGAGTTCCCATGAATTGTATCATGTTTGGAATGTAAAGTCTATCAGGCCTTTTGAGATGTATCCGTACAACTTCAAAGAAGAAAATTACTCAGAAGCCGGATTCATCTATGAAGGCATTACCACCTACATGGGTGACCTCTATTTATTAAAAAGTGGCGTTTTCTCTTTGGAACAATACTTGAAAGAACTCAGCAAGCAAGTACAAAAACACCTCGATAATCCAGCGCGTTTTTCTATGAGTGTGGCTGCAGCTTCTTACGATACTTGGCTCGATGGCTATGTGCCCGGAGCTCCTGGCCGCAAAGTGTCCATTTATACAGAAGGATGCCTTTTGGCCTTTTACTGTGACATGAAACTCAGACAAGCGACTCAAAATAAGCTTGGTCTTGAAGTCGTGATGAAGCAGCTCTATTATGATTTTGCTTGTCAGCAAAAAGGTTATACCATTCAAGATTACAAAACAGCCCTTGAAAACTTTTCAAGACTTGACTTCACGAGTTTCTTCAATGACTTTGTTTACGGCACTGCACCTTATGAACAATTGCTCTCAGAGGCTTTTGAATACTTCGGTTTAGACTTGCAGCAAACGCCAGCCAATAGTTATGCAGAAGCACGTTTTGGTATGAAGGTGAGTCAGGTTGGAAAAGATTGGCAAATTGTCCAGCTTTACCCGGGTTCGCCGGCTGAATTAGGTGGTTTGGCCATTGGTGACCTCATCATTGCCGTCAATCAAGTGCGGGCCTTGCCACAATTAGATACTTGGCTGAGCTTCCATGAAAATCAAAACAAAACCTTGCTTTTAGAGCGCAGTGGTCGTATTTTAGAATTGTTTATACCAGAGGTAGACCGCAATTTCTTTGCGCAAAATAAAGTGCAGCGTTTAGACACGCTGAATGGTCCTCAAGAAAAAGCCTTGAAAGCTTGGATGCTCGCTTAATCTTGCGGCTCTAGAAAGTAATCGTCTGGAAAATTCAATAAATAAAGCTGCTCACTTGCCCTTGTAACTGACGTATACAGCCACTGAATATATTGTGCATTTTTGCGCTCCTCGGGAATAAATCCATAATCGATATAGACATGTGCCCATTGGCCACCTTGCGCTTTGTGCACAGTTATGGCATGCGCATATTTGATTTGTAAGGCATTGAAGTAAGGATCTTTGAGTACTTCGCGGTAGCGCTTTTGTTTGTTTTTGATATCCATGTGTGTGGCTTCAATGGCATAAAACAACTTTTTTAAAGTTTCGCGCTGCAAGCTTGGCGACTCTTCGTCTAGGCTGGCTAAGTGCACCCAGCAACTGAGTGGTGCTTGATCTGGGTAATCGACAAAACTGAGGTCAACGTAGGCAAACTCAAAGCCGTATTGGGCTTCAAAGCGCCGCACTTTATCGACCTTCGCTAATTCACCATTGGCAATAAAACCCATTTTAGAATTGGGGTCGAGCCAAAAATAATTGTTCTTGACCACCATCAAAATATCTCCTTTTTCCAGTACCTCTTCTCGGTAAAAAATTCGGTTTCTTATTTCGCGATTCCATTGATTTGCTCGCTTATTTGACATCGTAAGCAAGATACTTTCGTCTGTCCCTACTTTGCCATACGAAGACTCCAAATACTCTTGAAATTCACCACCTTGAACGCGCTGCACACTCTGTTTGTCTAGGGCAGCAAATAGCGGCAACTGATAGCTGTCAAAACTGCGCAATTTTGTGGCACAAGCTAAAATACCGGACTGTTCAGTGACACGGACCACCTGATTGAGATGTGCATGGTAAATACTTAGACTCGGGTAACGCGCAAGTAATTGTTCTGGCTTGAGGGCGATAGAATAATCTTGCCCAACTGGAGGCAACTGTCCGGGGTCACCAATTAATATCAGGTGGCAATTTTCACCTGTGAAAACATAATTGAGTAAATCCTCCAATAAATTATTGGCTTCCATGGTGTCAGCATCTGCCAACATCGAGGCTTCATCAACAAAAAACAAAGTGTTTTTGTATAAGTTTCGGGCTTTGGTAAGGCCTGCCTGCGCCAATTCTCCTCCTGAAAAATAAATTTGTCGATGGATGGTACTGGCAGTTCTGTCGGCATAGTTACCCAAAACCTTGGCTGCTCTACCCGTAGGTGCTAACAATTTAAAATTGACCTTTTCTAAACGCAATACTTGTGTGAGGCCTGCAATGAGGGTAGACTTACCCGTTCCGGCGAAACCTGTGAATACCCAAACTTTTCTGAGCTGATCTGCATGCCAAAACGCCGCAAATTGTTCGAGCGCACGGTTTTGGTCGCTGGTCAGTGGAAACTGAAAAACAGCGGCACAACGCTCAATAAATGCATCTGTTGGAGAACCTACTGACATCTTTAACCCATAAGAGGACTGAACAAAATTAAATATTGTAGCTTTGCATAGCGCACTACTCTTGAGTAGTTATAAACAAGGTCATGCAGCAACTCGTACTTTCCTTTTCTGAAAAATCATTGACGCTCTTACAAAAGCAGGCGTCTGAATCCAGTATGGAGCAAATTCCTTTAGAACTTGCAAAGCCATTGGTCAAGGAAAGGATCAGTAGCAGTATCCAAACTGCACTTTCAACCAGTAGCCTTTATCGCTGTACTTGGTTTGCCCCTGACTACACGCTTTTCCCGGGTTCCTTGTTTGATGCAAGCCAATTAAAAGCATATTACGAACTCAATCACGGAAGACTTGCTCAGCATCAGTCTTTGCGTTATGACAGCATTGAGAGTCTTGATTTAATCGTGATCTACGCAGTACCTACTTGGCTCGATGACTACTGCAAAAATGAACTGCAATTTCAGCACTTGCGCCATGAAGTTTCTTTACAATTAAGCCATTTAGCGCAACAAAAACACCGCGATCAAATCCAAGTGTTTTTTCATGAAAATGAGTTCGTTTTGAGTGTATTCAAACAAAAGCAACTCATCAGTTGCACGGCCACTGCTTATCAGCAAGAAACTGATTTCATCTACTTTTTACTTGCGCATCAACAAAAACTCCAATTAGATCAATCTTTTGAACTCAATCTTGTGCAGGCAGGTGCCCAGTTAGATCTAAAAAATATTCAGCACCTACTGCTGAAATTCAAGGATTTTGAGTCTTTCAAAATTCAAGATTCAGACATGTCTAGTTACCAAAACAACATACTTTGCGCATCATTAGAGGAACTTTAAAAGGAAAACGCTTTGCAACCCCGCCGGGTTTCCCATCGCGACCAACCACTGACTACGCCAAAGAAGGCTTTTTCAATGTCCTTGAAAACTTAACGGATATCATGGACGCCCAAGTTTTAGATTTATGTGCCGGAACAGGTAACATTTCATTTGAATTTGTGAGCCGCGGTGCTGCATCGGTTTTGGCAATCGACAGCCATCCACGCTGCGTGCAATACCTCAAGCAGAACACCCAGACACTACAAATTTCGTCCGTCATGCAGGTTTATAAATCAGACTGCGTGATTTACTGTAAAAATGCCAAAAACGTACAATACGACATCATTTTTGCAGACCCGCCCTTTCACCTCGGTTTTCACGAAGAATTAATAGCACAAATTTTCGACAAAAATCTACTGAGGCCAGATGGCTATCTTATCATTGAACATGGGAAGCAAGATGATTTCAGCCAAGAAGCACATTTCGACATTTGTCGTAATTTCGGGAATGTCTACTTTAGTTTTTTTAAACCCACTGTATGAAACGCTGTCTTTTCCCTGGAAGTTTTGACCCTTTTACCAAAGGACACGAAGCTGTTGTCTTAAAAGCACTTGACCTCTTCGACGAAGTTATTATTGGCATCGGCATCAATTCAAAAAAGCAAGGTTTATTCAGTACGGAAAACAAAGTCGCTCATATTACCGCATTGTTTGAAAACCATACGCGCATTCAAGTGCGCACCTTTCAAAAGTTAACGGTTGAGTTTTGTAAAGACCTCCATGCCTCACACATCGTTAGGGGGCTACGCGACGGCAAAGACTTCGAATATGAACGCACCATTGCGCACATGAATCATTCGATTTCAGGAATTGAAACGGTATTCTTTTTAACCAACCAAGAACACAGTGCCATTAATTCAAGTATCATTCGCGAAATGTACCTCAATGGCGCCGACATTTCCCCTTTTGTAACGCGTCCGGACTTACTCGTTTGACACACATGAACGCAAGACTACTGCTGTTATTTTTTCTTGGTTGCTGCAACTTATTTAGTGCACAAGTCAAGGTCAGAGGCCTTTCTTTTTGGGACAGCCCAAACCTTACCGTATACCAGACAAGCAATTACCTCAGCAATGAACGCATGAAGCTTCTTGACTTGCAACCAGATAGCATTGGTATTTTTCAATTTGAACTAACGACTACCGAAATTAAACAGCTACAAATTTGTAGCCCGGATCGCTGCAGTTGGTTTTATATCGAGCCAAACGGGCGCTATATTATTGAACTTCCTGAAGATGATGGCCTTCCGAGTCTTTCTGAACAAAAAGAAGTGGAGTTGCTTTTTTACCAACTCGACACACTCGATATCAATTATCAAATTTTGGGTTTTGAAGCCTGGATGGACCAATATCTGTCTGATATTTATCCGCTCAAGGACCTCCGCAGCAATGAATTCATCACTAAAATTAGGGCCTTCAAAAATGAAGCTGCTCAGGTATATAATGCAGACAGCTCTGCATTTTTAAAGGAATACGTCAAATATTCTATTGGCCTAACCATTGACAATTTCTCGGTGATTGGCGGCCCCACAAAAGCCGATAAATTTGATTTTTACCTCAGCACAGACAGCATCAATTACCAACAACCAAAACTCATTGAATTTGCTAAAGCCTATTATCAAAATTATTTTGATCAACTAGATGCTACTGCGCGTCTCGAAGCACAAGCAGCGCTAGAAGATAATCAGTTTGAAAAGTACATAGCCATTTTCCAGACCGACCCTTTTATTTACAACCGCAATTGGGCTGAATTTGTGGCTTTTCAAAGTATTTTAGATCTATTCAATTCTCAAAGAATCAATCCTGAGCTGGTTTTTAATGGCTTGAAATACCTCAAGGCTAACGCCTCTCAAAAAGAACTCAGAGAAGCTGCCAACTATTTCTGGCAAATCAATAACCAACTCAAAATAGGAAAAAAAATACCTGAACAATTGCTGAGCGAATTACTCCGCATGGAATTGCCCGCTAACAATGTCTGTTTACATTTTTATCAACCCACCAACCAAAAGTGTATTTCCGAAATTGTTGCACTACAGAAAGTGGCTGAGCGTCATCAATCTGATTTACAAATCATCACCATTTACCCCTCTGATGTCACCTGGACCAAAGCTGATCAAAAAGCTTTTGAAAAAGTAAAGTGGCCAAAAGTAGCGCTTGAACCTGAGTCCGCACTCTGGAATTTAATGGCGTGGCAAAGTGCGCCTGCCTATATCTTGATCGATCGCCAGCAGGTGGTGCGCTTCATGCCAGCTTTAGGCCCAATACCAAATGGCAGCGGCCAAACCATTGACACGCAAATCATGCAGTTAAAATAGCTTAAATGCTATTTGATCTCAACGGAAATTAAAATTGATTCTTTTGCTGCTTGCGTGAACATGTAAGGACTTCCCTGACGCAAAAGCCAATCCATTTGTGCGCCATTCATTTGCCCCTCTTCAATAGTGAGTGTTTTAAACGGCCCATTCAAAGTTTGGGTATTGATTTTCATTCCTCGCAACAGATACCTTTGAAGGGCGGTTAGTTCATCAGCCTTGATTTGTGCTGAACTTAAGATCCCATTCTCGGTCTGATAGATAAAAATTCCTGCCCTATTTAGCGCTGCTAAACGAGCCGGGCAATCTGAACAGGTTTGTTCGTAACGGACAAAAGTTGGTGCTGCTTGAAGCGCTTTTTTGGCCGGAAGAACAGGCACAGTTTGAAGCGGCAAAGCAGTAGGTTTTGGGGTCAAATCTTTTGGCTTGGTGGTTTGTGTATCCATTTGAACGCCCTGCGCCATTAAAGTTTTAGCTTCTGCCAAACTGATTCTTTTTCCTTGATAATAAGCCACTATAAACGCATCGGTAATCCCTTTTTGAACCGCTAAGCGCTGTCTCTCTTTGGCTGCGGCCAATTGTGAAAAACGGCCACTTGCATATCTATACTGACCTTTTGCAGTTTGCGCCTCAATTAACTCAGGTAAACCAAGTTGTTTTTCAGAGAGCAAAGGCCTGTTGTAAACCCCGACTTGTACCGTATAATAAAGCCCCTCTCCTGGGGTTTCAAAAACAGATTTGCGGACTTGTTGCGTATTTGTTCCTTTGTTGCTGCCTTCGAGTTGAACCGCCGCAGCATAATTCAAACGCTCACAACCATTATAAGCCACCACAAACGCATCTGCATAACCTAATCGACGAATGACATTTCTTTGATTGATCGCATCAGTAGAGCTTCTAAAATAGCCCGCCATCACGACTGTCAAACCATTGGCCAAAACCCTTCCATCAACCGGACTAAACTCCGTGAATTTTCCTGCCGGAATTGGTTTTCTAAAAGCACCTACCTGAACTCTAAAAACCAAACCTTGCGCACACGGCACGCCAATCGGAATACTTGAGCCTGGCGCTTGCTGAGCCACCTTAAAAGAAGCCATTTGCCCTTCAGGAAGCGGATTGAACACAGACTCTAAAGTAGCGCTCTCATTATTTACTGCAAGTTCATATGGCGGTAAATAAGCCATTTCAAATAAAGCTTCAAATTCTGCTTGTAAAGGCTGTTTCAGTAAGCTTTGCTGTGTGTTTTTAAGTTGCTCAATGGCAACTTGTTGCGCTTCAGCTTTTTCTAAAAGCGCTTTTTGTATTTCACCTGTTGGCGTTTCTAAATAGGAAACTTCTAAATCCTTAATTTCCTCATTCAAGTTCGAAATCTGTTCCTTGTAATGCTCCATGGTATCGCGCCCCTCCAGGTATTTCATGTAAGCCAACCATTGCTCACTGGCTAATTCTGTTTCTGTTTGCTTACTTGCCTTCGGTAATTCAATAGCCTGCTCCAGCTCTCCTAGTTCCTGAACTGAAATACTTACGCTTGGAATTTCAGTCTCTATGAGTTGCCCTTCTTCCTCATTCAATTGCCTTGAAACCTCTGCGAGTTTCTGAATGGTTTCAATGTTGGTATTTGCTCGTTTCTCCGAATTCGAAATGGATGCTTCCTGAGCAAGTTGTTCTTCTTTCCTCTCAGAAATAGGGTTTGATTCTTCCTTATTTATTTTCTCAGAATTAGCAATCATTTCCTCCTTCGATTGATTCTCAGAATTAGAAATGGATGCTTCCTGAGCAAGTTGCTCTCCTTTCTTTTCAGAAATAGGATTCGATCCTTCCTTATTTATTTTCTCCGAATTAGAATTGGATGCTTCCTGAGCAAGTTGCTCCCCTTTCTTTTCAGAAATAGGATTCGATCCTTCCTTATTTACTTTCTCCGCATTAGAAATAGATGCTTCCTGAGCAAGTTGCTCCTCTTTCTTTTCAGGATTAGGTTTCAATTCTTCCTTATTTACTTTCTCCG
>CAZPWB010000012.1:37782-53037 GCA_964590425.1 uncultured Lishizhenia sp.
GAATTTGTAATTAATTCCTCCTTTGCTTGATTTTCAGAATTCAAAGAAATTTCTTCCTGAGCAAGTTGCTCCTCTTTCTTTTCAGAAATAGGTTTTAATTCTTTCTTATTTACTTTCGCCGAATTAGAAATAGATGCTTCCTGAGCAAGTTGCTCCTCTTTATTTTCAGAAATAGGATTCGATCCTTCCTTATTTATTTTCTCCGAATTTGTAATTAATTCCTCCTTTGCTTGATTTTCAGAATTCAAAGAAATTTCTTCCTGAGCAAGTTGCTCCTCTTTCTTTTCAGAAATAGGTTTTAATTCTTTCTTATTTACTTTCGCCGAATTAGAAATAGATGCTTCCTGAGCAAGTTGCTCCTCTTTATTTTCAGAAATAGGATTCGATCCTTCCTTATTTATTTTCTCCGAATTTAAAATCAAATTCTCCTTAGATTGATTCTCCGAATTAGAAATAGAATTCTCCTTTTTTTCATTCTCAGAAATCGAAGCAAGATTTCCATCCTTAATTGATTTGATCAGAACCTCCTGCTGCGCATATTGCGACAAAAGCTCCTCCATGGACATGGATAAATCGATATCTGGCAAATTTTGCTGCTCGGATTGAGATAGATAGATTTCTTTTTGTGTAGCTTGTTCAAAGGTTGCTACATAGACCTCTTGCTCCTGAAGTTTGGAACTCAGGTTGTCGATATTCAGATCGCTTAATGCTAACTGCTGCTTGAGCTGATCAATTCTTTTCTTTGTGGCCTCTTGTTCTTTCTTTGATTGCAGCGCCAAATTCTTCTCTTGGACTTTCAGCTGATCTTGGATTTTCAGTCGATTTTGCTTTTCAAGTTGTAGTGCTTTGGCTTGTTCTTGCAAGGCCATTTGCGCTTTATACTGCTCAATTTGCAAGGCACTTTCACCATCAAAAGCTGCAATTTGTAGGTATTTGGAGAGCTCTCCACCAGCGGACTCCAAATAATTCAAGATAGAGTCTTTCTGACCGGCATGTTGCCAAGCCGCTAATTTTTCATTGGTCTGCTGGATTTTACCAAGAATTTCAATGTTCGGTATATTAGCTGCCTGATTGATATTTAACCAAGTCTGGATAAATGCCAACTCCTGACTGATTTGATCGAGCGCCTCTACATCACCACTAGAAATCAAGCGCTCACGCTCTGCTAACTTGAGTTCGAAATCTTTGCGCAGTACTTCAGTTAGCCGAACCTGATTTTCCAGACTGACTTCTGCGGCAAGTAAGGTATCTGTAAGCTGAATGACCAATGCTGCTGTATCGGAATCTGCCCATGCAAATTGGCTTAACAAAGGACTGCGTTCTGAAATACTAGGCGCTGAGCTTTTAAATTGCACTTGTTTGATTTCTTTGGCTTGCCATTTGAGTTGCACATGGGCAAGTAAATCAACTTGTTTTTCGAGATCTGCAGGGATGATGCTATTGATTACCGTGTATTTTTCTCGTCCGTACTCATTGAGCTCGTAGCGCACCACTTGCTTGAGTTGTTCGTTTTCTTTTAAAGCTGGAATCACAAAAGTTGTTTCATAAGCCTTTGATGCCCCTTCAAGCTGAATGCTCAAGCGAAAACTCCCTTTTTCTGGTAGAACAATGAGGTAGGCGCCATTTTCGTCGCTGAGAAACGGACCAAATTGGGTTTCGGTATTGAGATCTGTGAAACTTAGGCTTGCTTTTAACTGTTTGTTATCGTTTTGGTTACTGAAGGTTCCGGCAAAAACAAAAGGCGTTTGTTTTTCTTGATCAAGAGCCAAACTATAAATTTCACAACGACCAGCCTGACCAGCTCGGTTACTTGAAAAATAGACTTGACCACGCGTTCTGTCGATTACAAAAAGTAAATCATCGTCAGGGCTTGCATAAGGATAAGGTAAGCGTTCGAGCGCACTGCTCTTACCTGTTTGCAGATCAAGTTGCGCCTGAAAAAGGTCATAACCACCAATACTGTTGGCCTCAGAACTGAAATAAAGTGTCTGGCTTTCTTCGTCATAAAAGCCAAAAGCTTCATTTTTTGAAGAATTGACCTCTCCTTCTATCTTGATGAGCTTCGCCCAGTTGTTGGCTGCATCTTTTTTCTGGATGTATAAATCGAGTTGTCCGCTGCCATCGTCTAGGGCCAAAATTCTGTATTTCATCGCTCGGCGATAACTATAAACAGGGACCTTGCCTTTTTTGGCGTTGTACTTCGGTAGCACTTCTGCTGCTTCGTAAATGCTATAACCCTCCTCAGCAAATGGATACTGGGTGTAAAACTTTTTGCATTCGACTTCTTTGGTACTGAGAAACGGTAAGGTCTGGAAATTCTTGAGCTCCAAAACACCGCGTTCACATTGATTGATCAATTCAGTGATGGGGTAAGTATTTTTTTGGTTGGCGCTCAGTTTTTCATATTGCTGATAGGCACTGATGGCTTTTTGAAAAAAATACTGATGCTGAAAAATGCGCCCACGGTAGTAATACACCAAAGGATCACAGGGTAATTGATTGGCAATAATCAGGTCGAAATACTTTGCTGCATCGTTCTGATTAGCCACCTCAAATAAGCAGTGACCGTATCTAAAATTGAAGTCTGGATTGAGCTGATCCTTTGCTAAAAGTTGCCTGTAGGCAGGCAATGCGCTTGTGAAATCTTTTTTGGAGTAGCTTATGGACGCTTCCTTTTCAAGCATGGCCTGATTTTGGCCAAAAGCAAAGTGCTGAAGACCGATGAACAGGGCGATGAAAAAAGTAAAGTATATTCTTTGCAGCAAATTCAGTAAGCTAAACGCTTAACTTACGATTTTTTTGCAAAAAGGTTCATGCGATTTTCGGTCTTGTTTCGGAGGCGTTCGATGTTCTTGCGATGTGCCCAAATAACAGATACGCCTAAAACAATGGTAAAGACAATCATGATGCGGGTATCATCGTGCACGAAATAATAAGAAACGAGCGGAAAACAGAGGGCTGCTGTCATGGACCCAAGTGATACGTATCCACTGCTGATGAAAACAAGCAAGAAGATCGCTAAGCAGACGGCAGCAGCTGGCGGATTGATCCCGATAATGACTCCGAGAGAAGTAGCAACACCCTTCCCTCCTCTGAACTGCGCAAAAACCGGGAAAACATGCCCAAAAACCGCAAAAAATGCCGCCGTAAGTTGTAAGATCAAAAACTCATCTTTATAGCCGGCAAACCAACACGATGCAAAGAAATACGGCAGACAGCTGGCAATTGACCCCTTAGCGACATCGACTAATAGAACCAACCAACCGTAGCGCTTACCAAGTACTCTGAAGGTATTTGTAGCGCCTGCGTTCTTGCTGCCGTGCTCTCGGATATCGATGCCTTTGAAGTATTTTCCGACCCAAACTGCACTCGGAATTGAACCGAGTAAATAGGATAAAATAATGATCAAAAAGAGTAATTCCATGCTATTTGTTCAATAAATAGGAGCGTAATTTAGCTAAAATTGCTGAAGCAGCAGTCTCATCTATTGGCTCATACTTAAAGTTTTTTGACTGACGTTTTTCAGCTTTGATATTTTCAATAGCGCCAAGCACTGCTTTATCAGAACTGTAAAAAGAGAGCAAACCATCTTTTTTGTCTTGCTCATAAGACAGCACATAGCGCGTATTATCAAAGGTTTGAAGCTCCCAAATAAGACTCGGATTGCATTGATCTGAGAAGCATTGCACATAACATTGCGTCAGTTCAACTGGCTGATTGATGGCTTGGCCGTTGATGCTAATTAAACCAACGGTTTGTGAGGTAGCAATAAGGCCTTTGTCGTTCTTTTTAGAGGTCGGTTTGTCGCTGCCAAAACTTTCTAAAACAAGCCCGCTTAGAATAAATGTTTGTTGTAAACCAGCGGGCATTTTTTTGAGTTTCTCTTCGTCGAAATCTTTGAACACTTCTTGCGCTTCCTTGGCATTTGACCAATAAGAAAGGCTATTTCGTAGGCCATAGATTGGTTTTTTCATCCCCCACTCGGTTGCATTTTCAGAAGCTTTGAATTGATCAGCCATTGTATTGAGAATGCTGTTGTCTAGCGGAATTTGAACCTTGGCATTGGCACTGATCCTGGTTTTATTGAGATTGCGGTCATAGGCAATTTTACCGTAGAGGTCCACTTTAAATTCGCCAGTTTCTATTCCTAAATTGATGGCACCATAGCCCGCCAACTCACAAGTCTCGGCATCGAGCACCAATAAATTAGACAAAGAGTCTGTTCTTTCTAGACGCGCTTTGCTGCCCAGTTCAAATTGCTTGCGTTCTACGTTATATTGAATGTAGCCAGCAGCACTGAAAACACTAGGATCTTGCGGCCCTTCCTTCACCGACAAGAAGGCAGGGTAAATGCGCAAGCTATCTTTACGTTCAGTTTCGCGCCAGACAAAACCAACTGCCAAATTTCTACCCATAGCATCTTTGGGGCTATCAGAGATAGGAATCTGGATTTGCTTTGCTAAGACCGTATCTTTGAAGCTCATCCAAGATTTGTTATACTGACAAGGGTGTGCCAATTTGGTAGAACCATCTAACATGAGGCCTGGGTGGCTTGCCTCTACTCGAACCTTTCCAAAATATGCAAATTCAGGACTAAGTTGGAAACTTGTTTTTTCAGGGACGAGACCTTCAGCAATTGTTTTGGTTTGTTCATAGGCTATTTTAGCCATTTGAATGGTTGTTCGGACTGAATCGCGGTCATAGTACGGGTACAAACCATTACCGTTGTAGGCAAAACGTCCTGCAATTTGAATATTGGCCTGCTCAAAACTGTGAAACTTCGTGATGTAATTGGCCAAAACACGCGCATTTTTCAAAGAATCCATGGCAGCGGCCTTTCGAATCCTTACACGCGAAGAGTCTGGGAAAATTCTGGCATCTCCTACCTGAATAAAATCAACAGCATCGCAAACAATCAGCTGCGTTTTGAGGTCATACTTGGCACTTAGTGATTTAAATTGTAAAGAGTCTTGCTTAACGGCTGTTGAGTAGAAATTATTTTTGGTCAGGTCAGCTCCACTTTCAAAAGTGGTTTCTCCGCCTTTATTTTTCTTGAAATCGAGTGTTTCGGCGTCCATAAACCAATTGAACTTATCCATTTGGCAATAATATTCATTGGCCGGGAACATGATGCGTTTAGTTCCATTAGAAATAAATTCACCAACACGCGTATCAAAACTGAGGTGGGCTTTCATTTCATCGGACTGAATTGCCAATGGGTTTTCACCATAACTAGAGAAGCGGTTTCTGAGCGCGAAGGCAGCATTATCTGAACGTACATCTAGATCGGTAAATTGAAAATCTTGGGCCGTTAGTTGGGCGTCTTTATAGAAAAATGCGCCTTTGCCCGTCATACCTTTCTGATTGATCGTGATTTCGCCGTCCAATGCGGCATTCTCTGCAAAAAGGGTCAGTAATTCATCGCCATAACTCGCAATTTTCATGCTCACCTTCTTGGGCTGATAGCTCATGTAGGCTTTTTGGGCTGAAGCAACCGGATAACGCACGCCAGCACTGCGCACCGGAGCAGAAAATTGCACCAATCCGATGGCTGAATCTGGTAAGAAGGTTAGTTTCTTAGAAATGGCTGTCGTATGTAAAAATTCAATGGTGCCAGATCCTTGCAAACCATTATTAGACAAGTAAATTTGATTTTTGTAGCGAGAACTGGTTTCGTAAAACGCTAATCCTTCGGTAGGCGCAGCTGTAATAAAACCAAACGAGTAGTCATTCATGATGCGAATAGGCTCATTGAGTCTTGGGAAAATACCTGCAGAAACCAATTGCCCGTTAAGCTGAAGACTTTGCTCTGAAAAATTATCTAAACTGTCCAATTCAAAGACCGCAAGCTCGTAATAGAAACGCGTGCTATCATAGGCTCCTTTTAAAATTTGCTTGTCGTTGTAATAAACATAAGATGGCGCTACGGTTGATAAATATGGAAAGCGTCCGTTTGAAGCAACCTTACCCGACTTATTTGATGGTAAATCAATATGAACTGTTCCTCTGATGCCTTTAATCGCGCTTAGCATTTCAATTGTTGTGGTGCCATCTTCTTTTCTAAGTGGCTTGACACGCAATTTCGTTTCTTGGGTTGTGTAAAGGTTGACCAAGAAGTTGTCATATTCAAACTTAGCTTGCTTACTGAAAATTTCACATTTTCCGGCTTGTAATAGACCTGAAAAGACGATGTCTCTATTTTGTAGAAGCGTCACAAGCGTAGTGTCAGGGAAGATCCTTACTTGTTGCGATACGGATAGCACTATTTGCTGAACTTCACGGATATACATCACTTGTTGATCAAGTTGGATATTCGCATAGGCCTGCTCTTTGGACTTTCTGAGGTCGCTTTCGATGCGCAAGTTATCAAAGTCACTGGTTCCTTGACTAGCTGCGGCGTAAGCCAATAATTTCGGACTCAAGAGCCATTTTTTCTGTTTGGGGTCTGCAATTAAAAACCCTGCTGCAGCTAGGTCTACAAAAAGAGGTTTGACCTGATCGATGGTTTTTTTAAGCGCATTGGCTAACTCGCCCTCTGTAAAAAGTGTCTTTCCTTGCGAAGTCGCTAAACCAGCTAACTGAATAAACGGATGCTGCCCACCTACCCCTGAAAATTTACCATAAAGACTTGCATCGAAGTAATCCATGGACTCAAAGCGCGCTGTTTTTCGTTCCTGAGCTGTACCCACGTCAAAAGTATAGTAAGGTTCTGGGCTGCCTTTTTTCCAGTTCAGGATAGGCGCATAACAATACACTTTAAAATAATTATCGATGAAAGGAAAGTAATCTGTGCCTTTTTGACTTGCTGCCAAACGCAAAAGCTGTTGTGATTCATCGAAAGTGAAAAAACACTGCTGAATACTGATCGAGTCTCCGTTTTTATAGCGCATTACGGCCTTGGCATCTCTGGCTAAAATTTGTTTTGGACTCATTTCAAAGCCATCAGCACTAATTTCAAACAATGGTTTGCCTCCTCTTTTGAAAATAAGTTTAGCCGGATTGTTTGCGGTTCCTTTTCCAGAAAAGTCTGGGCCATTGAGCGCAAAACTTCCATCGTAATCAATTTGGTCTCGGAGATTTGCTATTTTCAGACGCTGCTCATATGAACTAAACTTCGGCGCAGCTTCGTTTTCCGTTAAATCTATGTAGGTAAGATCTGTTAATTTACCCCAAATTGGGGTGCTAAAATAAGGCGTGGTTAGGGCCACGGAGTCTGCCTTTAGTTTGGCTGTATTGAAATCACATTTGTAGTTTTTCAGTACAGCATATGTTTCATTCTTGGCCAAGCCTGCCTTTTCCCAAGTAATGGTACCAGCTTTGCCCACCCATTTTTTGGTTTGGACATCGAAAAGACCTGAAGTTTGGTACACTACAATTGAATCTTGGTTGCCGTCCTTGTTAAAATAAAAACATTTCAGATTGACATTTTGTAGCTGAAGTTGCAAGCTTTTGCCACTTTGCCAAGCCACCGTTCCACCACTAGAAGTCCAGCGAAAGTTAGCCTCTTTATAAAATGAAAAATCTCGAAAAAAATCTACTGAAAAAAGCAAAAAATTAGTGAGTTTTTCATCAGGTGCTGTTGCGTAGTCATTGACATACTGCTGCCAAGGACTCGATAAATCAGCGCTCACTTTTTTCTCGATGAGTAGGATGCTTGCTTGCAAATAAGTATAGATATCTGGGTAAACTGGCACCTCTTTTTTTTGCAGCTGATTGCAGTTGTCTACCAATTTCTTAAACTGGGTTTCATTGAGCAAAGAACCCTTGATTTGCTGGGAAAAATCACCTTTTAAGTAGCTTTGAGCAGCTTCGTCGGTAACCATTTGCTGCCAAGTCTTGACAAATTGAACGCGTTCATTTGGAAAGGTTTGTGCCTTTAAAATAAAAGCACTGCTTAGCGCAAATATCAAGGTGAATACTAAATTTCTTTTCATAGCTTGATGAATTTAAGAACCGCCCAATTTTCGCGATCCAATGTTTGTTGATGTTGCAAACCTAATTGGGCTGCAGCTGCAATCAGGTCTGGTGCATCTGTAGTGAAAAAGCCAGAAAGCAAAAGCACCGCATTTGGCAACATCACTGCTGCATATAACGACAATTGTGCCAATAGTACGTTTTTGTTGATATTGGCTAATATGAGGTCATAGGGCTGCTCGCCGATGGCCTCAGCTCCTCCATGAATGACCTCAATTTTAGAAGCGCCATTGAGTGCAATATTTTCAAGGATATTTTCAGCAGACCAGGCTTCAATTTCAATGGCACAAATTTCTTGGGCACCTAATTTCTCAGCGAGCAATGAAAGCACACCTGTACCCGCACCCATATCTAAAACGCGCTTGCCTTTGAAATCGAGCTCAAACATGGTTTGGCAAATCAGGTGAGTGGTTTGATGATGCCCTGTTCCAAAGCTCATTTTGGGCAAAATCACGAGTTCCATGCCGTTAAAAGGCTCAAGCTCGTGAAATGGCGCTACAATGCGCAGTTGTTCACCTACATACACAGGCTCAAACTGAGATTCCCAGTTGGCATTCCAGTTTTGCTGCGCTAGTAAAGTAAGGTGAAAGCCGTCTATTACTGGAGCAACTTGTTGTTGTTCGGTAAGCAAAGCTTGCATAGCATGTCCGTCGTAGTCTGCTTCGGGAATATAGGCTTTCAAGTGCGGCGCTTCTTCTACAAAACTTTCAAAACCAATTTCAGCCAAGTAGGCTACAAAGATGTCACTCCAATTTTCAAAATCGTTGAGCGCGATGCGCAATTCGTAATAATTCATATTAAAGTTGCTCCCATAATTGATGAAAAACCTGAGGATCTAAAGAAGCGCCGCCGACTAGCGCACCCGAAACTTCTGGGCAAGCAAAAATTGTGGCCGCATTTTCCGGATTCACACTACCGCCATACAAAATGGGTACAGCAGTGGCTGCGCTGCCAAAAAGCTCAACTATCAAACTTCTGATAAAAGCATGCATTTCGGTAATTTGTTCGGCATTCGCATGAAGACCTGTACCGATAGCCCAGATGGGCTCGTATGCAATACAGAGCAAAGATAATTTTGCAGCATCTAGTGACAACAAAGCTGATTTCAATTGTTGTTCGATAAAATTCAAATGTGTTCCACCCTCTCTTTGCAACAGGTTTTCACCACAACATAATATGAAAGATAAATCTCTATCAGTAGCGGCTTTTACTTTTTGTGAAATACAGGTGTTGTCTTCATTAAATAGCTCACGGCGTTCTGAATGGCCTATTAAGACTGACGAACTTCCAACACTAGAAAGTTGTTCGAGGGAAAGTTCTCCGGTAAAGGCGCCTGATGACTTGTAATAAAAATTTTGAGCACCGACATGACTAACGTTTTTTTGCAACATCGGAATGAATAATGCACTCGGATACACCCGTACTTCTTTGATATCGGATTGCCAATTGAAACCGTTGAATGCTTTGACCCAAAGTTCAACTTCAGGCAAGGTTAAATTCATTTTCCAATTGGCCGCAAGGATCTTATTTCGCATGAAACGAAAATAAGCGTTTTATCAGCGCAACTTTTGTTTTTGTAATTGGGTTTTCAAGTCTTCTTTGTTGAAAGCTTGAGGACCTTCCGGACTATGGTAAAATTTAACTAAGTTTCCGTTCCACAAATAAGCCACGCCAGGCACATCTCGATTTCCACCTAACACACCCCAGAACTCAATTATATCAATGGTTTTGAAATTAAATGAGCCGCCTGCAAACTTAAAAAAGTCAGGGATTTCTTCAGCAGCTTCATCCATAAAGAGAATTTGAATTTCCGGGAAATCCGGCATGCTATTCTTCATGGCAACTAATTGTTTGGCTGTAGCGCGGCAATGGTCGCAACTTGGCGCAAAAAAACAAACGAGTTTTTTACCTTCATTGATGTTGGCGAAATACTTTTCATAACCCGATTTTTTGGGTTTAGGCCCCATATCTTTAGGTTGTTTAACCTTGCCTGTTGTGTCTTGGGTAATCCCGGTAGCTCCTTTTTTCGGATCATCAATCTTTTTCGGATCTACTTTAATATCAGGTCCAGGTGTAATGATAGGTGGTATTGGCGTCTGTATGACAGTTGCGGCTTTGTAGGTCGGGATGAAAATAAACATCAGGAGCATGCACAAACTCAAGATTGTGGTCAGAAACCAGATGTTTGATTTTTCGGGAAGTTGTGCCCCGTAGCGCTTCCACAAGATGAGCAATAGCCCAATAGATAGCACATTTTTAAGTATGGCTTCTAATGGGGTCATGGGAAGTAAGGCACCAAAACAACCGCAATTCCCTTTATTGCCAGAAACTGCCATTTGAATGCTGAGATGCACCACAAAAACTCCGAGCATTAAAACAACTGATGGAATGACCCATTTTTTGAGATCAAAAGGGAAAAGCAATAATAACCCTAGGCCAAATTCGATTCCGATGAGGGATCTTGAAAATATTTTTGCGAGTTCAGTATTGAAACCTAAAGGGTACAATTGCTTCACTTCAAACATAGAAATGGTGCCGTAGGCAGACGGATCGGGATAAATTTTTCCGTAGGCCGATACTAAAAACAAACCGGCAATGATAATGCGGATACTCCATGGGAGGTAACGTTCAATGTTTTGCATGTGCGAAGTTTTATAAGAACGAAAATAAAGGGTTGGCTGCAAGCTCATCGGACTTTAACAGCGTCTTAACAATTGCCCAAATGAATAAGTGCAAACACGCTGTAATTGAGCATGTCGAAATAATTACCCTCTACCCCTTCAGAAATCTTGGTTTGACCTGCGTTGTCTTCAATTTGCTTGATGCGCAAAATTTTACTTAAAATCAAGTCAGTTAAAGAGCTTACGCGCATGTCTCGCCAGGCCTCGCCGTAGTCGTGGTTTTTGCGCTCCATGAGTGCTTTGGCTTCGGCAGCAATATGATCATAGTGTGCGATGGCCTCGGTTGGCGTCATGTCGTCTTGGAGACCCACTGGTGTTCGGACCTGAATGATGGCCATAATGCAATAATTCACGATTGCTTGAAATGCGTCTTCAAAGGGCTCGTCTACTTTACTTGCACCAGTTTCTTGAATGGTACGGATGCGCTGCGCTTTGATAAATAATTGATCGGTAAGCGAGCTTGGGCGAAGTATGCGCCAAGAAAGACCGTAGTCGTGAGTCTTTTTTTCGAAAATCTCTCGACAAATAGTCATTACATTTGTGTATTGTAATTGTGTTTGTGTCATGAATCAGGGTAAGGAACTGGGTGCTATTTTTCATAGAAGTCGCTTTTTGAATATCAAAGGGCAACTTCATGATTTTGCACAACCAAAGATAATGGGAATTTTGAACATGACGCCCGATTCATTCTATAAAGAAAGTCGTGTTTCGGAAGAATCAATTCTACTAGAGCGTGCGCGCACAATGATTGAACAAGGTTGCTCAATTTTAGATATCGGCGCAAGCTCTACAAGACCCGGTGCGGCTATCCTGAGTGCACAAGAAGAAATTGATCGATTGGGAAAAAGCATCAGCGTACTCAAAAAAGCATTTCCCAATATATTACTTTCCCTAGATACCTACTACGCAGCTGTTGCTCAGTTCGGTATCAATGAAGGTTGCGACCTCATCAATGACATTTCTGCTGGCCAATTTGACTCAGAATTATGGACGGTTGTTGCCCAAGCGAAAATTCCTTATATCCTGACTTATAACCGAGCTGAGCAAACCAATGAAGCCAAAAGTTTTGTGGCTCGAAAAGGCGTTATTTCCGATGCACTGTCTTTTCTTTCTGAAAAACTTGAGCAATTGAAGCGCAAAGGAATTACAGACGTACTGATTGACCCTGGTTTTGGTTTCGGAAAAACTTTGGAAGAAAATCATCAATTACTCAGACAACTTGAACACTTACATGTTTTAGGCTGCCCTTTATTAATTGGGGTATCTAGAAAATCTATGATCACTAAAAAGCTGAATATCAGCACAGAAGAAGCCTTAAATGGCACTAGTATTTTAAATACCGTTGCTTACGTCAAGGGGGCAGCCGTATTTCGTGTTCATGACGCAGCAGCCACGCAAGAATTGATTACACTGCTCGAGAAGGAATAATCACTGTAAATGAAACTTTTTTGCGTACTTTCGTATTATTGTACAACTTTAACAAGCGTATGAAAGCTTTATCCTTTATTCTATTCAGCTGCCTTGGGCTCATTACCTATGCTCAGGCACCTAGTGCAAACTTTACCATTTCAGATTCAGACAACATCCTTTGCGAAGGCGACTGCATCTTTTTAGTCAACAACTCTACTGGAGACGGCCTTGTTTACACTTGGCAATTTAATGGTGGCACACCGTCAACCTATATTGGTCAAAATCCTGGGCAGGTTTGTTTCAATGCAGCAAGCACCACAAGCCCTTACCAAATTACACTGACTGCAACCAACGCACAAGGTGCGGTAAGTACCATTTCACAATTTGTAACGGTATTACCAATGCCTACATTAACTAGTACAATCTCCGATACTTTAGGCGGTGCTTACGTTGTGATTCCAGACACCACAATTGACATGTTCCAAGAAGCTTACTTGTATGCAGAAGGCGCACCGGTGGGGGGCAACCTTACATGGTACCCAAGTGGCGTTGCTGCAGATAGTATCCCTGGTTGTACCACTTGTTTTGCTGGTGATTCTCTCACTGTTACACCTTTCTACACCACAAATTATGTTGTTCAATACGGTTTAAATGGTTGTTTTGCTTATGACACAGTTCTTGTCACTGTCAACTTTGCAAACCTTGTAAAAATTGAATTGCCAAATTCCTTCTCTCCCAACCGTGATGGTGAAAACTATTACTTCCGCGTTTTGACTAACGTTGATGAAGATGGCAATTTCGCTAATGGTTTTGACGAAGGTGGCGCACTCGCTGAAATTGACCTTCGCGTTTTCAATCGTTACGGACAGCAAGTTTTCAGAACCACAGATGTTCACGAAGGTTGGGATGGCACACTCAAAGGAAAGCCAATGAACCCAGCTACCTACACTTATATTTTAAACTTCCGCACCATCGATGGCCGCTCTGGTACTCGTAAAGGAAACGTGACACTATTCAGATAAGCACATGAAAAGTAAATTCATTCTTTCAATTACAGCATTACTCGCATTTAGCGCCAATGCTCAGCACGACCGTCTCATTTCAAATTGGTCGCAATCTGCCGTTATTTATAACCCAGCAGCCGTGGCTACAGGTCAAAACGACATGAGCTTCTTTGCCAATCACCGTTCTCAATGGCTTACAGTTCCTGATATGGGTGTGGGCATGCGTACAAACTTTGTAAACGGAGAATTCAAAGTCAAAGAAAGTGGAAGTATGGGCAATGTCAACTCATTTGGCATGGGCTTTAGCGTATTATCTGACCAAACGGGCACAGCAAACCTCACTACCCTAAGCGTATCTATTCCGATCAATTATACGATTGGCCTCGATCGCCGCAACAAACTCAGCATCGGTATGTCGCCTGGCTTTATTCAGCAATCTTCTGATCGCGGTTCGCAAACTTGGGAAAACCAATGGGATGGCAATATCTTCAACCCTGCAACTGGTGTAGAGAACAGCATTAATGGCAGTTATGCTACCATGGACCTCGGGGCTGGTATTTATTTTCAACACCAACTCAAAACGCGTTCGAGCCTTTATTTTGGATATGCCGTAAATCACTTGGTTAGACCTAAAATGGCTTGGTCATTTACCGGAGATAAAATGTATATGCAGATGGTCCTTCAAGGAGGTGCTGACCTCGCAACGCGCAACAAAGACCTCAGAATCCAGCCAAATATCCTTTTCTTCAAAACGGGCAAAACCAATAGCTTAACCGCTGGTGTTACTTTCGAAAACACCATTAAAGAAGGATCAAAAATTACGGGTATCAACAAATCAAATTGCGTCAACTACGGTGTTTACTACCGTCATAAAGATGCAGTAGTAGCTACTTTTGGTATGAAAGTAGACCGCTTCCGTTTTGGTGTTTCTTTTGATGCCAATACATCTAGACTCAACCAAGCAACTGGTGGAATTGGTGGAGCTGAAATTTATTTCAAAGCACTTGTGAACTACAAAAAATTCAACTCAAGATCAAAAATCAAGTAAGACAAACTTACCTCATTGAATCCCGTTTCATTAGAGACGGGATTTTTTTTGCCCTTGCCATATTGATTTGAAAAAATTGCATAGTTGCATTTTTGAGTCGTTGCGGCATCCGAGGCATTGCTCTTGAATAGCTATTATTAGATTGGTCTTGCGCATTTATATCTATGACCTTCCCACAAAAATTATCCTTAGTAACAGGCTCATCTCTGCGCAAGTTCGCGTCACCACGCGTATAAATTGTATAGGTTCCGTTGCGCTGAATTTCCTCTATTCTATGTACCACAAAGTGTTCTGCTCTTGTAAATGCAATCAAATCACCGGGTTGCAACTCAGGCAATTCCACTTTTGAAATACTAATAGAAGTACCTGGCTTTATAGTGGGCCACATGCTCCAGCCTTTTGCGGTAATCTCGACAACTTTTCCTTCTTGCAAGGAAGAAAGTATCCATTCAAACCAGAAATGAGGCGTTTGTTTTGACATCTTGAAGCCGTAAACTTACAAAAGAATGCTTAATTTTACATATGCAGCAAAATCAGCACATTCAAGAAATCCAAGCCCAAGCGGCTCATTTTGTATGTAAAGAAGTAGGATCTGAAATTTTATTAGTTCCACTTCGTGACAACGTCGCCGATTTCAACCAGTACCTTACCCTCAACGAACTTGGTAGTTTCATCTACAAACTCATCACTGACGGCAAGGCCTTTGAGGATATCCTTTCGGAAATTCTTGCTCAATATGAAATAGATGACACGCAAGCACGCCAAGATTTAAGCGCATTTATCGACCAGCTGTACCAATACACCATTGGCCATGCCTAACGTTCAACTTTCGGTAGGCGGTTTTGTTTTTGACATTTCGGCACAAGTGCCGTTGCAAATAGAAGAAGGTTATCTTCCTTTTTTAAGCGAAGGGCAAACACCTGATGTTCAGATTCGTTGTTTTGCTGGTGCACCTGACAATTTCGTCAGGCCCGACATTCAATACCAAGCTCAAGCACCTGAAGGCATGCTCTGGGAAGTCAACCAAGGCCCAGAAAAGACGTGTATTTTGGTCTACAACCCCGAGAACCTCTCACAATTGCAACAAATTGCTTATTGGTCTGAAAAAGAGCGCAGCTGGGATATTTATGTCTTGTTA
>CAZPWB010000013.1:0-50445 GCA_964590425.1 uncultured Lishizhenia sp.
CCAATTACAACGTTCGTGGCGGAAATTATGACGAGAACTTAGTTTACGTCAATGGATTTCAGGTTTTTCGCCCGTTTTTAACGCGCAGTGGTCAGCAAGAAGGCATGAGTTTTATTCATTCATCTCTTGTTGAAGATGTGCGCTTTAGTGCTGGTGGTTTCTCCTCGAATTACGGCGATCGCCTGAGCTCGGTACTCGACATCACTTATAAAACGCCAGAAACCTTTCATGCATCAGCGATGGCCTCGTTACTAGGTGTTGAAGCACATGTCGAAGAAGCTGTTAACCAACGCTTCAATTTTTTAGTTGGAGCACGTTACCGTTCGAATGGCTATTTCCTCAATTCATTGCCAACCAAAGGTGCTTACAACCCTGTTTTTGCCGATGCCCAAATTCTGACCAATTACCGCCTCAATGAATTCTGGACCTGGACTTTTTTAGGTCATTTCTCGAGCAATACTTATCAATTTGCACCTCAAACATCGCAATCTGATTTTGGAACAGCCAATGAAGCTTACAGGCTCATGATTTATTTTGAGGGCCAAGAAAATTCTCAATTCCAAACCCTTATGGGTGGCACGGCGCTCAAATATGCGAAGAATAGAACCAAGCTTGATTTTTATGTCTCTGGTTTTCAGTCTGATGAAAAAGAATACTTCGATATCTTGGGCCAATACTATATCAATGAACTCGAAACCGACCCCTCAAAAGAAGAATTTGGAGATTCCATTGCCACACTTGGTGTGGGTGGCTTCTTAAACCACGGCCGCAACCGCTTACAAGCCCAAATTTTATCTGCCTATCACAACGGGAGCTTTTTGATTCAAGATGATTTTAGCGATGAACTCAAAACTAGAAAGCGCTACAACGAATTGTCTTGGGGTGTCAATTTACAAGTTGATCAATTCCAAGACCGACTCAGCGAGTGGAGACTCATTGACTCAGCGGGTTATAGTTTACCGCAAAACCAACCCGATAGTATTGTATTGTTTGAAACGATCAAAGGAAATCTAGCCCTAAACGGTTACCGTGCTACCGGATTCTTACAATGGTCAAATTCTTGGACTAAAGTGAGCCGACACAAAATTGTTTCGGTTAAATCTCCAACCAAAAAAGATGGTGTAAGAGTGCTTTACACCGATACCCTAGATCTTTCCACGAAAAAAATCAATTTTCAAATTGGTTTGCGTGGCGGCTACACGAGCGTGAATCAAGAGCCTTATTTTACACCCCGCATGAGCATTTCCTATGCACCTGCCGCCTACATGTGGCAAAATGGCAAAGCAGTGCGTCGTGGTTTACTTTTTAAATTCTCGAGCGGTTTTTATTACCAACCTCCTTTTTATAGAGAATTCAGGACTTTTGATGGAAATTTGGCACTCGGGGTTCAATCTCAAAAATCATTTCATGCCGTACTGGGTTCTGAATTTCAATTTCAGATGTGGGGCCGCAGTACGCCATTCAAACTCAATTCAGAACTCTATTATAAACATCTTTGGGACCTCAATCCGTACGAAATTGAAAACGTTCGCACCCGTTACTACGCAACGAACAATGCTGTTGGCTATGCCTATGGCTTGGATGTAAATGTGCACGGTGAATTTGTCGAAGGCATCCAATCTTTTTTCAAGGTCGGCTTGCTTTCTACCAGAGAAGACATCGACAACGATCAATACACCATCTACTATAATGCTGCAGGCGAGCGCATTATTTTTGGCTACAGTGAAGATCAGTCTGTGGTAGATTCAACGGTTGTTTTTCCTGGTTTCATTCCAAGACCAACCGATCAGTGGTTTACTTTCGGCGCCTTGGTTCAGGACCAGATGCCTGGCTTTGAAGCATTCAAAGTACAAATGGGTCTTCAATATGGCTCTAGGCTTCCTTACGGCCCACCAGATTTTACGCGCTATAAAGACACTTTGCGCATGCGCTCTTATTTCCGCGTTGACCTCGGTTTATCTTATGATTTATTGCACCACCGAACTTTAACGAGTTCATCTCAGGAGTCTGCCAAATTGTTAAATAAAAGAAGTCATGCTATTGACCAAGCACTCGTTTCTTTGGAAATATTTAATATTCTTGGTGTCAATAATGTGCTTTCAAAGCAATGGATACAAGATGTTCAAGGGAAATTTTATGCGGTTCCGAATTACCTCACCCAACGGCTCTTCAATCTGAAAATTTCGATTGTCCTGTAAGTCATTTGAAAATGAATGCAACCTTTCTTTGAGCTTTGGATCAGGCCAAACTCGGTGCAAAAAGAAAACGATTCGGAGAAACCAAACCTGTTTTTACGGCATACATCACAATACCAGCGGTATTTTTAACGCCTAATTTAGCCATGATATTTTTGCGGTGCGTATTGATGGTGTGCTTACTCAAGAAAAGTAAGTCCGCAATTTGCTCATTGGTTTGCCCTTCAGCAATCAAGGTAATGATTTCATTTTCTCTTTCTGAAAGCGTAATTGGGCCACAACTGAAATCATCTGTATTGAGCTCGTGTAAATCAATATTGGCTTTCTGAATAGTCTCGAGAATTTGTCCACAAAAGAATTGTTTGCCTTGGGCCGTCTCTTTAACCGCATCGATAATTTCAGCAAGTTCGCAGTCTTTTTTAACATAACTCGTGACCCCAGATTTGAGGGCATCAATTAAAATAGGCGCATGCTGTGCTTCAGTAATGGCTACAAAACGGAGGTCCTTGAACTTTGATATTGCTTTTGGGACAATATCGATACTGAAACCATGTGAAGTAAAATCAATGAGCACGACATCTGCACCAAAATTCTTGAGCTGAGCCAATAATTCCTCTTCATTGCGGGCTTCACCGACAATAGAAATACCTGCTTGCGCAGCCAAGATGGTTCTCAGGCCCAAACGGATCAATTCATTGCTATCGGCGAGGATGACTTGCATCTTATTTAGAATTATTCTATACAAAGTTACGCGCAAAAATCTTTTTGTCAAGCAAAAGCGCTAGTTTTTTATTGGTTGTTCGAAAACAAATAAAATCCACCTAACTTTGCCTTATGCATACGGAACTCGGAAAAGATATTCAGCGCGCTTTGGAACTTCTTCAGGAGGGAAAACAAGTTGCCGTCCCGACCGAAACCGTTTATGGCTTGGCTGCCGATGCCAATCACGAAGAAGCAGTATTAGGGATCTTTGCTGCAAAAAATCGGCCGCATGCCAATCCTTTGATATTACACTTTGATTGCCTACATAGCGCCGAGCCTTATATGCTGTCTTTTCCGGCAGTTTTCAAGCAACTTTATGCGTCTTTTTGCCCCGGACCACTCACTTTTATTGTGCCCAAAAGTAGTTTGGTTTCTGAACTCATCACTGGCGGACAAGACACCGTGGCCATTCGTTTTCCAAAACACGAAGTGCTGCAAAACCTACTCCAGTCATTTGGACGCCCTCTTGCAGCGCCTAGCGCTAATTTATATGGGCAACTGAGCCCAACAACTGCCCAACATGTTTTCTCCCAATTAAACGGGCGCATTCCTTATATTTTAGATGGTGGTGCTTGTGATCAAGGGCTTGAATCAACCATTATTGGACTTGAAAATGAGCGCGTTCTGATTTACCGCTATGGCAGTATCACGGCCGAACAACTTGCCGTTCATTTAGGATATGCGCCTGAGACTAAGATTCATGAACACGGCGGAGTGCGCACCAGCGGGATGGTTAAATACCATTACGCTACACAAACCCCACTTTATTTAGGCTTCAAAAATGAGCAGGGTCAAGATGCAGACCTTCAAATTCTGTTGACCGATGACCAAACAGTTCCGGAGCCAAAAATGATCTTAAGCCAGAGTGGTTCCCTTACCGAAGCTGCTCAAAATCTGTATGCAATGCTACACGCCGCAGATGCGATTGGGGTTGAACGCATCTTTGTAGAGCCATTTCCACAAGAAGGGCTTGGGGCTGCCATGAATGATCGCTTATCAAGAGCAGCTGCAAAATTTACAAGTAAGGCATAAACAAAGTACAACTTAAAGAATTCAAGTAAAAAAGAGTCAAAAGTATCACTGGCACATTTGATGAATTTTACCATCAAACTGAAAAATTAAGCGCAAAAAAAAGAGGCTCCGAATCGAAGCCTCTAAATATTTGAATTGAAATAGTTAGATTGAGAGAACTCAATTATTTCATGTGACGACCATAACGGTTTTTGAACTTATCGATACGACCAGCTGTATCAACGAACTGAGCGATACCTGTAAAGAACGGGTGAGATTTGTGAGAGATATCTAACTTCACAAGTGGGTACTCGTTACCGTCTTCCCAAGAGATTGTTTCTTTAGTTTCTGCGCAAGAAGGACAAATGAAACTGTAGTCATTGGACATATCTTTGAATACAACAAGTCTGTAATCTGATGGATGGATATCTTTTTTCATTTTATTTTACTTTTCGGAAAATGGATTGCAAAGATACGCATTTCTTATTCAAAAACAAGAAAATTAGAAGCAAAAGAAAAAAAATTCGATTTGTATAGTAGTTTTGTAAGCAATAGTTCGCCATGCGCCAAGAATTTGACTCTTCTTTGAACCACCTTGAGCTCAAGGATAACCGTTTGCATTCCTTGCTAGAACTTACCAATGCCATCAATGCCAACCTGGCAATCGATCAATTGTACCGCATATTCACCTTTATCATGAAGGAGCAGCTCAACTTTAGCCGCTTTGCACTTCTGATGGCACAAGAAGAATGGGAACTCGCGGCCAAAAGCGGATTCAAAGGAAAAATCACGCCAAACGATCTGGCAAAAGAGTTACAGCGCTTTAAAGACATCACACTTGTTGCATCGTCAAATAGTCCACAACTCAAAGATTTTCAGGCCGTCATTCCGATATTTCATCAAGAACGCGCTTTGGCCTTTTTACTGCTTGCCACACCCGGTAAAACTGAATACTTAGAACCGCAGCATTTCTCTTTTGCACAGACCTTGACCAATATTTTATCTGTTGCCATTGAAAACCGCAGACTCACCAAGCAGAACCTCATCCAAGAGCGCATTTCTAAAGAACTTGAGTTAGCCTCCGAAATGCAAAAATTACTCTTTCCGCAAGAACTGCCTTCCAATAAAAAAATGGATCTTTCTGGAAAGTATATTCCAAGACATGCCATTGGTGGAGATTATTATGACTTTATCCCGCTGGGCGATGAAGAATACATCATCTGTATTGGCGATGTAAGTGGCAAGGGAATTACAGCAGCCATGCTCATGGCTAACTTTCAAGCTACGATTCGTACCTTATTTAAATACCAGCGCTTTGAAATGAGTTTTTTAATGGAAGAGCTCAATAAGATTGTCATGAAAAGCGCTAAAGGCGAAAAGTTCATTACGTTTTTTATCGCGCATTATAATGCCTACACGCGCCAACTTACTTATGTGAATGCTGGCCACAACCAACCTTTTGTACTACACGGCAAGAATGTCACGCTACTCAATGAAGGTTGTATTGGGCTTGGCATGTTAGACGAACTTCCTTATGTCAATGTGGGGAAGCTTATTTTGCAACCCAAAACGACAATTGTTTTATTTACGGACGGTGTGGTTGAACTTGAAAACGAAGCAGGTGAAGCCTTCGGCCTAGAGCAATTGATCAAGCAAGTCAAGGCATTTGCACCGCTGAAGATGGAGGACATGAACAACCTCATTTTTTCCAAACTTGAGGAATGGAAAGGCCCGCTCCCTTACGTTGATGACACCGCTATTTTTAGCTGCAAGTTTTTCTAACTGAAAAAACTACTTTGCCAACAAGCCCAGCGCCCATTTGAAAGAGAACAAATGACTAAAGTAAGCGCTGTTACCTAAGCCAAGACGCGTAAAAGCGTAATCAATTTGCCATTGCTTCAGTTGTAAACCAACCCCCATATGCGGTTGCACAGTTAATTTCTTTTGAAGATCAAGATTGGTATAGTATTGCCATTGAGAAACCCCAGTTCTGAAGCTCAGCTTTCTGTCATAAGTCACGTAAAGACCTGTTTTTTGATCTATGGAAAAAACTGATCCCGACACAAGCGTATTTCTTGGCCCATCGGAAGTGATTTCAAAATCGACTTCACCACCAATTTGTAATTTTTTGGAAGGGATCGGTAAAAATCCGGAGGCACCTAAGATAAGGCGTGGCAGCATTTGTTCAATGCCGTTTTGAGGTAAAGCATTATTAGTTTCAAGAAGTGTGGCTTGCATTTCTGGCGTGAGGTCATAGGTCCATACGCTAAATGTGCTCGTTGCATCGCGCAGCATAAGTCCGAAAGCTAAATTCTGTTTAGGACGATATTGCAGCCCAGCATCGAGACCAAAGCCCACCGCTTTGACAAAATCACCGATATGACGATAAAGTATTTTGGCATTGAAACCCATGGTGAGATTGCTGATGCGAGTTGGGCGTGACAACGAACCAATAAAAGCGTAGTCGGCGGCATTGAATTGTTGCAATTGACTGTAATCAATATTGCCGTTGTTATCGATGAGCTGAGTTGTGTTATAGATGTTGTCTACTCCTAAGCGCAGCATATTGATGGCCACAACAGTGTTCGCGTCTATTCGCCTTGAAACCCCCAAGTGATCTTGCGAAACAATGCCGCCAAAATAAGCAGCATGCATTCCGGCAATTTCAGTTGACGCCTGCTGATGGTGTAAACCTGCCGGATTCCAAACGCCCGCCAAAACACCAGAAGTTTGAGCCACAACCGCAGAACCCATACCGAGTGCATCAGCACCCACTCCTAAATTCAAATATTCATTGGCATATTTTGGATTGAGGTCTTGTGCAAAGACACAGAATAGGCTTACGAGACTGAAGAATAAGGCGAAGATTTGCTTTGACATGTGACAAAAACTCAAAATTGCACAAAAAATTGTGTTTTCTAGGTACTTTTACAAAAATGTCTCGCATGTTTGGAATTGCCAATTTAATTACCGCCGCTAATCTATTAGGCGGAATTTGTTCCATTATTTTTAGCCTGAGCGGTCGGCTCGATTGGGCAGTACTCGTTTTGGCTATCTCTGCCCTATTTGACTTTTTGGACGGTTTTGTAGCGCGTTTGACCAAATCAAACGGAGAGCTCGGCAAACAACTCGACTCTTTAGCAGACCTCGTGAGTTTTGGCGTTGCACCAGGTATTTTGATGTTCGTCATGATCATTGTTGGTATTGACACCTCGAACCTGATACCAAATACCCAAGGTATCAAAGCTTACCATGGTGTCTCGAGCGAATATGTCGTGGCGCAACTCATCGATTGGAAGGCAGCCTTGTTTTATGGTCGTGACAACGCTTTTAATGCCTCAATTAAATTTTTACCCTTCGTGGCACTTATTATTCCGTTTCTCGCGATGTTTCGTTTGGCTAAGTTCAATTTGGACCAACGACAATCTGATAAGTTCATTGGCGTACCAACACCTACCGCCACTATCTTTTTTAGCTTTTTTCCGCTGTATTTTTGGTTTGAACTTTCCAATTGGGGGCACCAAGCTTCCTGGATTTACACCCTATTCGATTGCTATACCCTAGCGATCATTTCAGTTTTGTTTTCGTTATTAATGGTGAGTGAATTGCCACTTTTAGCACTCAAATTCAAAGACTTTAGTTGGCGTTCAAACCCCTATCGTTATTTATTACTCGGAATTTCGTTGATAAGTATTCCATTATTTTTGATTTGGGCCATTCCAATAATTGTACTTTTGTACTTGCTTTTATCACTTATTGAACATTTTCAATTTAAAAAACATGAAATTCAAAGCTGAAATCGACGTAATGCCACTAGACGCGCTTCTTGATCCTCAAGGAAAAGCGGTTACCAACTCTATGAAAAATATTGGTCTTCCAGAAATAGAAGGCGTTCGTATCGGTAAGCATATCCGTCTTTTCGTAGAAGCTGCTAATCAAGAAGAAGCAAGTCAAAAGGTAGATACTGCCTGTAAAAAAATGCTCGCTAACCAGATCATGGAGAGCTACCGCTTCGAGCTTAGCGAAGTTTAATCATGAAAAAAGGTTTCAGGACCTTTCAACCAAATGCTAACGCTTGGGATACAAAGCTGTATTTCCCAACTCCCCTTCCGTTTTTAGAAGAATGGCGCACCAATATTGCTGCAGCACAGCAAGAATTTGCCAATCTTTCAATCAAAGAACGCGCCGCCTTCTTAAATGACCTCGCTACTGAACTTTTTGCCGCAAAGGATGACATTCAGTTACTTTATTGTCAAGAAAGCGGGCTCTCTAAAAAAAGATTTGAAGCAGAATTCGAGCGCACTTTTCATACCATCCGACTTTTTACAGACTATTTAGAAAAGGCCAGGTGGGAAAAGACTGAAACGCTCGAACAAGAAAAAATCAAATTGATCAAACGGAATATTCCGATAGGGCCAGTTCTTGTTCTTGGCTCGTCGAATTTTCCGTTGGCTTATTCTACACTCGGTGGAGATACTGTCGCAGCTTTTGCAGCAGGCTGTTGTGTGGTGCTCAAGGCTCACCCGATGCATGCCGGAACCAGCAGCTTAGTAGCAATGTGTATTTCAAAGACACTCGAGAAAAAGAAACTTTCTCCTTATATTTTTAGTCATGTCCTAGACGATTCTTATCATTGGGCCAGCACTTTTGCAAAAGAACCGGCAATTAAAGCCATCGGTTTCACAGGCAGCATCAAGGGAGGACGCGCACTGATGGATATTGCAGCTCAGCGCCCCGATCCTATTCCTGTTTTTGCAGAAATGGGCAGTTTGAATCCGGTTATTATTAGTGAAAATCTGAATGCGGCAGCGCTAACGCAAGCCGCTGAAAAATTAGCGCTTTCCATTTACACTGACGCAGGGCAATTTTGTACCAAACCTGGTCTCATACTGGTTCACGAACAACAGCTCGCTTCATTTTTAGATCAGCTTGGAACCGCACTCGAACTTCAACAACCTGTTCCGATGCTGCACCCCGATATTTTCGCCAAATACGAAGCCAGAAAAAGACACATTTTTCAAGCCAAGGGCATGAAGCGTCATGAATCTTTGGCTCCTATTCAAGGGATTGAAGCCCGCTGGGCACTTGCCGAAACTACGCTTCAGAACCTCAGCGCTGCCGAAGCAGCACAAGAAGAGGTTTTTGGGCCGTTTGCCGTGCTTTGTAGTTATCAAGAACTTTCAGCCTGCACTGCACTGCTCCAAAAATTAGGCGGGCAACTCACTGCAACAGTCTTTGTTGAAGACCGAAAAGCAATTGATCCCTCTTTACTTTTCCAACTACAAACACAAGTGGGCAGAATTATTTTTAATGGGGTCCCGACAGGCGTTCGGGTGTTAGAAACCATGCACCACGGTGGGCCTTACCCCGCAAGTAGCGATGCGCGCTTTAGTGCAGTCGGGCCCGATAGCATCAAGCGTTTTACAAAAGAAGTTTGCTTTCAACAACACTTTTAAGCCGGGTGTTTTCAACACTCACCAAGATACTTGCAATCATTACAGGATGCAGCAATGTCAACATAAATCTTTGTATTTTTGACTATCAAAACTTTCACAAATGGAAAATCAAGCAACACCAACAAAATCAAATAGCTTTTATTTTGTTTTCATATTTATATTGCTTGCAGGTTTAGCAGGGCTTACCTTGGCTTGGTCTAGACAGCGTGCTGCATTAAACACTTGTAAAAACAGCAATGCTGAGTTACTTGCTGACATGGCTGACATGGAAAGTGCACTTTCGGGTTATACAGGCACCATGAAGCAAGATCTGAAGTCAGACTTACAGCAAATGTTGCGCAACTATAACAAGCTCATTGAAAAAGATGCCACCAAGGCCGATAGCCTCAATGCACAAAAGGCACAAATCACAGACTTACTTAGAAAATTAGACCGTTCCAAACTGACGGCTCGCGACCTCGTTAAAGCCAGAAAAGAAAACGAAACACTGCGTTCTATCATGCGCAGTTACGCACGCACCATAGACTCTTTAAATACGCTTAATATCGACCTTGGCAGTCGCCTAGAAGAAACAAATGTTAAACTCTCTACCACGTCAACGGAAAGAGATACTTATAAAAAACAAGCAGAAGAATCTCAGCAACAGATCAAAAAAGGAAGTAAGCTTCAGGCCTACAACTTTAAATCAGAAGCACTGAAGCAACGCGTGAACAACACCATGGAGGTAACAGACCGTGCGAAAAACGCCGTTCAATTTAGAAGCAGCTTTACTTTATCTGAAAATATCCTGACCAACGCCGGTAAAAAAAATGTCTATATGCAAATAACAGGGCCTGACGGCGAAACGCTTCAAGCAAGCAGTAGCTTTATAACCGAGACAGAAAATGGCAGCATCGCATATTCTCAGCGCAAAGAAATTGACTACCAAAACCAAGCAATTGACCTTACCATTTATTATGAACTAAAAGGTGAAACTGCCGCAAAAGGCCTTTACCGTATTCGCATTTACTGTGACGGTCAACTCATTGGCTCCGATAGCTTCTCCTTAAAATAACATAGCTTATCAATTAGCAAAAACAAATTGCAACATTAATTTACAAATACTTTAATCTGATATTTTAAAATGAGTACCGCCATTGAACAAGGTCACGTCCATTACAGCATTCATGAAAATGGAATTGCAACTATTACTTTTGGTCATCCGTTAAGCAATTCGCTTCCCGGAAAAATTCTTGAAAAACTAGCCGATACCGTTACGGAAGTGAGCAATAACCCAGCTTCCAAAGTTCTTATTTTGCAATCCGAAGGAGAAAAGGCTTTTTGCGCTGGTGCCAGCTTTGACGAACTGGTTTCTATCAATGACCTCGAAACTGGTCTTCAGTTTTTTTCGGGATTTGCAAAGGTCATCAATGCGTGTAGAAAATCAAAAAAACTCATCATTGGCCGCGTACAAGGGCGCGCAGTGGGTGGCGGCGTAGGTTTGGCTTCTGCGACAGATTATTGTTTCGCAACGACAAGGGCTGAAGTAAAATTATCTGAACTAGCGGTAGGTATCGGGCCTTTTGTGGTTGGGCCAGCCGTCGAAAGAAAAATTGGCTTGTCAGCCATGAGCGAATTGGCAATCAATGCCACAGAATGGCGCTCCGCAAAATGGGCGCAAGAAAAAGGTTTATTTACAGAAGTTTATAACACCATAGAAGAAATGGATGCAGCCATTGCCTCACTGAGTTCAAAGCTGGCACTTTCCAATCCGGAGGCGATGTCTGAACTTAAAGGAATATTTTGGCAAGGCACTGAACACTGGGATGAATTACTCGTTTCTAGAGCTGCAATTAGCGGACGTTTGGTCCTAAGTGATTTCACGAGATCTGCCATTTCTGCCTTCAAAGCAAAATAAAAGTGGATTTTTTCTGCTTTTGATTTGTAAATAAACACAATAGTTGTATCTTTGCACCCCTAATTTTAGGGAATTTAAGTTTTTTATTTAACAGAAAGAACCGTGAACACATTAAGTTACAGAACGTTATCTGGTAATACCGAGACTGCCGACAAAAAGTGGTATGTTGTGGATGCTGAAGGTCAAACCGTAGGACGCTTGGCGAGTAAAGTTGCCAAAGTTATCCGTGGAAAATATAAAACCTGTTACACTCCGCATGCGGACTGTGGCGACAATGTCATCGTGATTAACGCCGAAAAAATTGCTTTCTCTGGAACAAAACTCCAAGATAAAGAATACGTGCGTTTCTCTGGTTATCCAGGTGGTCAGCGTTTCACATCTGCTGAAAACATGCTCAAAAACCATCCTGAGCGCTTAATTGAAAAAGCGGTTAAAGGTATGCTTCCTAAAAATGCTTTAGGTCGCCAGCTTTACACCAACTTAAAAGTATACAAAGGTACTGCGCACAAACACGAAGCACAGCAACCTGAATTATTGAATCTTGATACCCTCAAATAAATCGTATGGAAGTCATTAATGCATTAGGAAGAAGAAAAACTGCGGTTGCCCGCGTTTATTTAACTAAAGGAAAAGGAAACATCTCTATCAACAAACGTGAGATGACTGAATTTTTCCCAATTGACTTTCTTCAAGCTAAAGTTCACCAACCATTTTCTCTTACAGGAACTGAAGGTCAATATGACGTGAAAGTAAATGTTGTAGGTGGTGGTATCAACGGACAAGCTGAAGCGATTCGTCTTGGTATTTCAAGAGCGCTTGTAGAAGTTTCTGCTGACTACAAACCAATGTTGAAAGTTGAAGGTCTCATGACCCGTGACCCACGTATGGTTGAACGTAAGAAACCAGGACAACCAAAAGCAAGAAAGAAATTCCAGTTCTCAAAACGTTAATCCGTTACAGAACTCGTTTAGCATCCAAGCACTGCAGTACCTGCTTTATTGCCCCTACAGTGTTGCTTTTATTTTTTAGGAACGTAAACAAAAACACAATATGTCTAAATTAACTTTTGAAAATCTCCTTGACGCAGGTGTACATTTTGGTCACTTAAAGCGTAAATGGAATCCAGCGATGGCTCCTTACATCTTCGAAGAGAAGAAAGGAATCCATATCATCGACTTAAATAAAACACTCGTTCACCTTGATCACGCATGCGCTGCTATGAAGCAAATTGCAAAATCAGGTAAAAAAGTTCTTTTTGTTGCTACAAAAAAACAAGCGAAAGATATCGTTGCTGAGCGCGTAGCTGCAGTTAACATGCCTTTCGTTACTGAGCGTTGGTCTGGCGGTATGCTTACCAACTTCCAAACAACACGTAAGTCTATCCGCAAAATGACCCTCATCGACAAAATGAAGTCTGATGGTACATGGGATACCCTTAACAAGCGTGAAAAACTTTTCAAAAGCCGTCAACGCGAGAAACTCGAAAAAACTTTCGGTTCTATCGCAGACATGACACGTCAGCCTGCTGCTATCTTCATCATTGATATCTTGAAAGAGCACATCGCATTAGCTGAAGCACGTCGCTTAAATGTCCCAACTTTTGCAATGGTTGATACCAATTCAAATCCAAAATTGGTTGACTTCCCTATTCCTGCTAACGACGACGCAACAAAATCTATCACCTTGATCATCGATGCAATTTGTGGTGCTATCAAAGAAGGTCTAGAAGAGCGTAAGAACTTAAAAGCTACTGACAAAGACGAAGCTCCTGCAGAAGCAGCTACAGCCGAGACTACGACAGAAAGCGCAGAATAATTCACAATTTAAACTCTTATAAAATGGCTATTACAGCTGCAGATGTAAACAAATTGCGCCAACAAACTGGTGCAGGTATGATGGATTGTAAGAACGCTTTGGTTGAAGCCAACGGCGATTTCGAAGCAGCTATCGATATTCTTCGTAAAAAAGGTCAAAAAATCGCTGCAAAACGCGGTGGTAACGACGCTAAAGAAGGTGTAATTCTTGCGCAAGCAACTGCTGATGGTACAGCTGGTGTGATCCTAACTTTAAACTGTGAAACTGACTTCGTTGCTAAAAACGATGGTTATGTATCTTTAGTTCAATCTTTGGTTGACATCGCCTTAACTAACTTACCAGAAAGCGTTGAAGCTCTTAAAGCGCTTCCTTACGATAGCCGTTTATCAGTAGACGAAAAAATCACTGAGCAGATTGGTGTAATCGGTGAAAAACTAGATTTATCTGCTTATGCTGTTGTTCGCGCTGCTAATGTTGTTGCTTACAACCACCCAGGTAACCAATTGGCTACACTCGTTGGTTTAACAATCGCAGGTGAAGAAGTTGCTGAAGCTGGTCGTCAGGTTGCGATGCAAGTTGCTGCTATGGCTCCTATCGCTATCAACAAAGACGGTGTAGATGAGCGTACAATCGAGCGTGAAATCGAAATCGGAAAAGAATTGGCTATCCAAGAAGGCAAACCAGCTGACATGGCTGAGAAAATTGCTTTGGGTCGTCTTAACAAATTCTTCCAAGAGAACACCCTATTAAGTCAAGCATTCGTTCGCGACAACAAAATGTCTGTAGAACAATTCTTAAACAGCACAGCATCAGGCTTAACTGTTTCTGACTTCCAACGTTTCTCATTGAGCTAGTCTCAATATCATATTAAAAAAAAGCTATCGAAATCGGTAGCTTTTTTTTTACCCCTGTTATTCTAAACTCGAATCATATTATATTTGTCAAGCATATGAAATACAAACGCATCCTTCTCAAACTCTCTGGTGAATCCTTAATGGGCAACAAGCAATTTGGCATTGACAACCAACGCCTCAGTGCTTACGCAAGTCAAATCAAAGAACTTCATCAAAAAGGAGTAGAAATTGCAATTGTAATCGGTGGCGGAAATATCTTTAGAGGTGTACAAGCTGAAGAAGGTGGTATGGATCGCACCCACGGCGACTACATGGGCATGCTTGCAACCATGATCAATTCAATGGCACTTCAAGCTGCACTCGAAAGTGCTGGTATCAGTACGCGCTTGCAGTCTGCTATTGAAATGAAAGAAATTGCTGAGCCCTTCGTGCGCCGCAGAGCAGTGCGTCACCTTGAAAAAGGACGCGTTGTTATCTTTGGTGCTGGTACCGGAAATCCGTTTTTCACCACCGACTCAGCTGCCTCACTCCGAGCCATTGAAATCAACGCTGACGTGATCTTAAAAGGTACACGCGTTGACGGCATTTACACCGCCGATCCATTTAAGGATCCAAGTGCCACCAAATTTGATCAAATCAGTTTTGACGAAGTGTATGCGCGTGGCCTTAACGTGATGGACATGACAGCCTTCACACTTTGCAAAGAAAATAATTTACCAATCATTGTATTTGACATGGACACCCCTGGCAATTTATTGCAACTTATGGAGGGTAAAAATGTCGGAACCCTAGTTAGTGCCTCATGACAGAAGAACTTTCCATGATTTATGACGAATTCAAGGAATCCAATCAAAAAACCTTGAATCACCTAGAAAATGAACTGACAAAAATCCGTGCTGGAAAGGCTAGCCCAGCGATGCTTGGCGGCGTTATGGTCGAGTACTACGGCTCCATGACTCCTTTACAACAAGTAGCCAATGTCAATACCACAGATGCCCGTACCATCATTGTCCAACCATGGGAAAAGCAAATGCTAAATGACATCGCTCGCGGTATCATCAACTCAAACCTGGGTCTGAATCCGCAAAACAACGGAGAGCAACTCATTATATCGGTTCCACCGCTTACTGAAGAGCGTCGTCGTGACCTCGTAAAAAAAGCAAAAGCTGAAGCTGAACAAGCCAAAGTAGGTATCCGCAACAATCGCAAAGATGCCCTTGATATGATCAAGGATCTGAAGAACGATGGTCTTTCTGAAGATGCCGTTAAGGTTGCAGAAGAAGAGGTTCAGAAAATCACCAATAGTTATATCAAAAAGGTAGATGACCTCATTGAGCTCAAGGAAAAAGATATCATGACCGTTTAAGTAGAACGGAAAGCACTTCTTTTTTCTGTAAATCAACTAACGGCTGAATTAGACCTCCGGCCAAAGCCAAAATAGGTAGCTGGTGTTCTAGGCACAAATCGATGTCGTGGCTCGAAAGCACCACACATTTATTGGACTGTTTCGCCCAAGAAAGTAAAGACAACAATAGGTTTTCTCTGTTTAAAAAATCGAGGTAACTAGATGGCTCGTCAAGGAGTAAAATAGGCGTATCTTGTACAAAAGCCCTAGCCAAACTCACCATTTGTCGTTCTCCATCGCTGAGTGCTCTGGTCTCTTTTTGCGCCAAGTGTTGAATACTCAGTAATTCCATGACCTTACTTACTTCTTGCTCGTCCAAGATACTCAAACGACCAAAGCTATTTGCGTACGGTAATCTACCCAAACCAATGTAATCTTGGACCAACAAATGCTCTACCCCATCAAAACGGCTAGCAACAAACGAAATTTGACGCGCTCGTAATGCAGCATCTTTACGCAACTGAGCCACAGGATATCCATTGAGCAAAAGTTCACCACCCAACAAAGGTAGCTGTGCGGCCATAGACTTGAGCAATGTAGACTTTCCAGCGCCATTCAATCCTAACATTGCGTAGACCTTTCCTACTTCTAGTTTGAGCTCATCAATCGTGCAAATTGTATGCAGATAACCTATTTGAGTTTGTTTGAACTGAATCATGAGCGCCGTAATATAAGATAAGCAATATAGGGCGCCCCAATTAGTGAAGTCAGGACATTAATAGGTAAACTAAAGTAAGGTTCACCAATTAAAAGCAGTACATCACAGGCTACTAAAAACAAAGCGCCAAAGAGCAAACAAAATAAAATAAGTAGCAGGTGATCTTGGGTGCGCAAAAGTTGCCTGCCCAAATTCGGTATGGCTAAACCAACAAAGGCAATTGGGCCGCAAAATGCAGTAATGCCGCCTGCTAAAATGGCAGTAATGGCCAAAATGGCCAGACGTACGCGCTGTGTTCTGATACCGAGCTGAAAAGCCTGCTCTGAGCCCAGCACAAATGCATTCAAGGATTTAATAAGAGTAAGACTCCAAAGCACCGCCCCGATAAATAATCCTAGCAACCAAGGAATCTGGGCTGCATTTAATTGTTGTAAAGAACCCATATTCCATAAGAAAAACTGCTTGACTTGTTCTGGTGATGCCCAACTTTGCAGCACTGACTCTATCGCGCCTGTAAAGCTAGCAAACATAAGCCCAACCAATAAAAGACCTGTAGTTTGTTGCACCCTCCAAGAAACAAAAAACATAAAACTTGCCGCTAAAAATGCACCCAGTAAGGCGCTGCCAACTAAACCAAAATTATGCGCCATCAGCGGAAAGCCACCTAACATGAGCAGCGCTGTGGTTAAACTCGCACCTGAATTGATCCCTAATACATAGGGCCCGGCCATCGGATTTCTAAATAAATTCTGCATCAATAAGCCACTCAAAGACAAGCCTGCACCAGCAACAAGCGCACTTAGCAAACGCGGTAAACGAAACTCTTTGAAAAGAATGGCTGCCTGTGAATTTGCTGCTTGCACATTTGTAAGGCCAAGATGCAACATACTACAGCCCAATAAGACAAATGCGATGATGACTAAGAAAAGTACGTTCCGTTTCATGGCGTCAATTCTTTGTAAAAATGCAGCTTTTTTGGCTTTGTCGTTAAAATCTGTCTAAGATCGGATAAAATCCAATCGGGATGGGCTGCCGCTTGTTCCCAATACTTGTTGGTCTGGTGGGTATAACAGAATACGCGTTTATTGAAAAACGGAAAATGATTGTATTTAGGAAATTCTTGCAATAAGGCCGCTCGAGAAGGTTTTGCCGGATTGAGCCAATAAACTACCTCTGTACTTTTGGTCAAGACCTTTGCAATGCTACTGAAACAACTTCCTGTGCCCGGTTCTCGATCAAAATAATAACGGAAACCTGCATCTTTATAAAAGGTTGCTTCAAAACTTTGACCCGCAGGCGCTACCCACTGATCACCGTAAATATAACCGCTGATCAATAAAGGGTTTTGATTGCCCAATTTTTCTTGCTCCTTGATGCGTTGGTAATTAGCTGCTACGCGCTTAAAATATTGTTGTGCTTCCTCAACCTGACCAGTCAAGACACCAAACAACAGCACCCATTCAGCACGTGCTAGAGGATTCGTTTCTCGCCATTCGAAATTTGGAATGCACTGAATACCTATTCGATTGAGGCGTTCAATTTGACTTTGCTCATTGCCAAAACCACTGTACACCAAAACTTGCGTTTTTTTCGCCAATAGCTTTTCAACTGAAATAGATGCTTCACTTTTGAGATCTGCGACTTTGCCCTTGCGAACGGCCCTGCGCACGCTTGCATCGTACAAAAACTGCGCATCTGGAATAGCACAAATGGCAGCTTGTTGACCTATTGCAGCCATCATACCCACATGAGTAGCGCTTAATAAAGCGATGCGCTCATAGGCTTTGTTTACACTCAGGTTGAAAGGCTGTTTTGGTTGCTCTGGGTTATGAATTCTGATGTCATAGCCCTGAGTACTTGGGTAAATTTCTAGTAATTGACTATGCTTACATAGGTTTTCACCTGCTGAAGTCTGTTCTTTTTGTGCAGTTCCACAGGAAAAAAGGATGAAAACGCATCCAACGAAAGTAAACTTAATAAGATTCTGAAGCATTCGGGAAGTCTCCGGATTGCACATCTTTCTTGTAGGCTTCAAATGCCTGAAGCATGTGGTCGTGCAAATTGTTGTATTTGCGCAAAAAACGTGGATTGAACTCGTTATTGATGCCCAACATGTCGTGAATGACAAGCACTTGGCCGTCTACACCATTGCCAGCTCCGATTCCGATTACCGGAATAGTGACCATCTGGGCCACCTTTGCGGCAAGCGCTGCCGGTATTTTTTCTAAGACAATGGCAAAACACCCCACTTCTTCAAGTGCTTTGGCATCTTCAATGAGTCTTTGCGCTTCTTCATCTTCTTTGGCACGAACTACGTAGGTTCCAAATTTATAAATCGACTGCGGTGTAAGGCCGAGATGCCCCATGACAGGAATTCCGGCGGTTAGTATTCTTTTGATTGAATCTAGGATTTCTTGGCCACCTTCCATTTTTACGGCGTGCCCCCCCGATTCTTTCATGATTTTAATAGCACTCGATAAGGCTTCTTTGGAGTTCCCTTGATAAGAACCAAAAGGCATGTCGACAACCACTAATGATCTTTTGACCGCTCTGACAACGCTTGAAGCATGGTAAATCATTTGGTCGAGCGTAATAGGCAAAGTGGTTTCATGACCAGCCATGACATTTGAGGCGGAATCACCGACTAATATCACATCAATGTTAGCCTCATCTACAATGCGCGCCATCGAGTAGTCGTAGGCCGTGAGCATCGATATTTTCTGACCACTCTGCTTCATTTCAAGCAAAGTGTGCGTGGTGATTTTTTTAGGGTTGCTGGCGTGTACAGACATGATTTATAGTTTTTCTAGGTAGGCATTGACATTTTGCTCGATGCGAGAAACGATGTCTGAGGTTGCTGCTTTTTGGAAATCTTGACCAGTGATGCGCTCAAATAACTCAATATATCTTTCAGAAATGGTCTGAACAAATTCGTCGGGCATATTGGGCATTTGTTGACCTTCAAGACCTTGGAAACCATTTTCAATAAGCCATTGTCTGACAAATTCTTTAGATAACTGTTTTTGAGGTTCAGCTTTAGCTTGGCGTTCTTCATAACCATCGGCATAGAAATAACGCGAAGAATCTGGCGTATGGATCTCATCAATTAAGACCACCTCGCCATTTCTAAGACCAAACTCGTATTTGGTGTCTACTAAAATTAGACCCCTTGCCGCTGCCATTTGGGTTCCGCGTTCAAACAAGGCACGTGTGTATGCTTCCATTTGGGCATAAATTTCAGGCGCTACTAAGCCACGGGCTAAAATATCTTCTCTTGAAATATCTTCGTCGTGCCCTTCTTCTGCTTTGGTAGCTGGGGTAATGATTGGTGCAGGTAAGCGGTCGTTTTCTTTGAGTCCTTCAGGTAAAGCAACACCGCACAGAACGCGTTTGCCAGCTTTATATTCTCTGGCGGCATGACCCGCTAAATAACCACGAATCACCATTTCAATACGGATTGGCTCACAAGCATAACCAATAGCGACAGACGGATCTGGCGTAGCAATCAACCAATTCGGGACGATATCTTTGGTTGCATCTAAGAAAAGTGTAGCTACCTGATTAAGCACCTGGCCTTTAAAAGGAATGCCTTTTGGCAAAATGTGATCAAATGCCGAAATGCGATCAGAGGCCACCATCACGAGAAGACCATTCTCGAGGGTGTAGACATCGCGCACTTTGCCGTTGTATACTTTGATTTGTCCTTTAAAGTGAAATGAATTGCTGGTGAGGGCTTGCATATTTTTCTTTGATAATTATTGTTGAGTTTCTTTTTGAGCGCGTTTTTCTTCTTTTTCTTGTTTGGCTTGTTGTTCAGCAACGTCGAAAGCCTCAATGATTTGCTTCACTAAGCGGTGACGAATGACATCGGATTGGCCAAGGCGTACAATTTGAATGTCGTCGATATCTTTTAGGACATCGAGTGCGTAGGCCAGACCTGAGCGTTGCTTAGAAGGTAAATCGACCTGTGACATATCACCTGTAATGACAAATTTGGCAGTCATCCCCATTCGGGTGAGGAACATCTTCATTTGCATTTGGGTGGTATTTTGCGCTTCATCCAAAATAACAAACGCTTTGTCAAGGGTTCGGCCACGCATGAAAGCCAAAGGTGCGATTTCAATGACGCCAAATTCGATCATGTCGGCTAACTTTTCAGCCGGAATCATGTCTCGTAGGGCATCGTAGAGCGGCATGAGGTAAGGATCGAGCTTTTCTTTGAGATCGCCGGGTAAGAAACCAAGGTTTTCACCAGCCTCAACAGCGGGGCGTGTTAAAATGATGCGCTTGACTTCTTTGGCTTTAAGTGCTTTGACAGCCATTGCGACTGCTGTATAGGTTTTGCCTGTTCCGGCGGGGCCAACAGCAAAGACCATATCGGACTGCAGAACAGCCTGCACTAATTTTTTTTGATTGACCGTGCGGGCCTTTATTTTGACGCCGCCGTTGCCGTGCACCAAAGTTTCAGAGCCGTCGTCATGAGAAAGCATTTTGGCACCATCTTGCAACATGAGGTTGTCGATGTTGTTTTCGGTGAGTGTGTTATAACTGTGGTAATGCTGCACAAACAAGGCAAATTTGCGTTCAAATTCGTCCATCACTTCGTCATCTCCTGCAATATTTAACTCGTTTCCACGCGCAATTACCTTTAGCTTGGGGAAATAGCTTTTAATGTGCTTCAGATTGGTATTGTTGATGCCATAGATTTCGGCCGGATTCAGACCCTCTATGCTGATATGACGTTGTCCTGAACTCAATTTATTTCTGTTATTTGTGAAGCGTTTTTAGTGATTTCAATTACTTTTGGTAAAATTATAAATTTCTGAGCACAAAGTGCCTCTGAAGCTATGCAAATCATAACGCTCACCACAGACAACGGCTATCAAGATTACTATGTTGCAGCCATCAAAGGAGCTTTGCTTAAGGTACTCCCTCAAGCACACATGATTGATATTACCCATCAAATTACCCCGTTCAATGTCAGCGAAGCCGCATTTCAATTGCGCTGCTGCTTTGAAGACTTCCCAGAAGGCACCATTCACATCATTGGAGTTGACGCCGAGCCAAACTTTGAACAAGGCCGCGAATCTTTGCCTGCCATCATGAAATACAAAGGCCAATATTTCATTTGTTCAGACAACGGCTTTTTTGGAAGTTTGCTTGACGAAGAATTCCCAGACGAATTTTACACCTACACGGCCATAGCCCAACAACAAGAAGCCTGGCGTTTCACTGAAAAAAATTGTTTCGTCGAGTTAGCTGCAAAAATTGCCAACAAAGAGGCTGTTTCTTCTTTTGCTGAACCCACGCGCGCTTACAAACGCGCCTTTGAACACAAGCCTGCTATTGATCAGTTATTGATACGCGGTGCAGTCGTGCACATCGATGCATTTGGCAATCTCATTACCAACATCAGCAAAACAGATTTCCAACGTTTTGGCACTGACATTCCTTTCACAATCAAATACATGAAAAAGGAATATTTTATCGATACAATTTCAGAAACCTATAACGCAGTTTCTCAAGGAGAAAGAGTAGCCTTATTCAATAGTGCGGGCCTTCTTGAAATCGCCATCAATCGAGGGGCCAACCAAGGCTTTGGCGGAGCAAGCAAGCTTTTTGGCATGCGCATCGGCGATCCTGTTCATATTGAATTTACCCCGCAAGGCTCAAAAGAAAATATTCAATCTTTATTCTGATGCTCACCAGAGTAGTTAAACTGACTTTTCAAGAGGCGCATTTAGACGATTTTTACGCGCATTTTGAAACCGTCAAACACGAAGTTTCAAATTTCCCAGGTTGTTATGGCATGAAATTACTCAGCGTCATTGATGCGCCAAATGTCATTTTTACCTATTCTCAGTGGGAAAACGAGGCTGCTTTGAACAATTATAGAGACTCAGAATTATTTGCTGCAATTTGGCCTCAAATCAAGCCCTGGTTTGCGCAGCGGGCCGAAGCCTGGAGCCTAAATGAAAATTTTAACGGATTTATTCTGTAAAAAATAGTGCTTAAGTAAAATAGGTCCTTACCTTTACTGAAATTAATATTATCATAATGAGTAAAGGACATGTAAAATTTTTCAACGAAACTAAAGGTTTTGGTTTCATCGTTGAAGAAGACACGAACAAAGAATATTTTGTTCATGTTACCGGTTTGGTAGACAAAATCAAAGAAAATGACGAAGTTGAATTCGAATTGCAAGAAGGCCGTAAAGGCTTGAATGCTGTGAATGTGAAACAAGCATAATAAAAGATTGAGTGTATCTAAATTCCCGCCCCACAAGGCGGGAATTTTCGTTTATAGATATTTGTTAAATTTGACAACTCAAACAAAGCTATGCGCGCCTTATTCCTAAAAGAAATATCTAGTTTCCTTAGCTCTATCATCGGCTATGTGTTTATCCTGATTTATCTCATTTCCTCTGGTCTCTTTCACTGGATTCTATCTTATAACACCAATTTATTAGAGGGCTCCACCGCTGACCTCATTCCTTTTTTCAATATGTCACCGGTAATTTTCTTGATCCTCATCCCGGCTATCACCATGCGTTCCATTGCCGAAGAACGCCGTACGGGCACCATCGAATTACTTTTGACACGCCCTATTTCTGACTTTCAATTGATTTTTGCCAAATATCTAGCGGGTGTGAGTTTGGTTTTTGTGGCCATTTTGCCCACCATCGTTTACTTACTAAGCATGTATTTTTTGGGTGCTCCGGTCGGAAACATTGATTTAGGCGCTACCCTTACCTCTTATATCGGCTTGCTGCTGTTAGGCGCTGCTTTTGTATCTATCGGAATGTTTGCTTCGGCACTCACCCAAAGCCAAATTGTTGCGTTTATACTGGCAATGTTCATGTGTTGGGTATTTTATGACGGATTCGAGTTGCTCGGAAACTTTAGCCAAATTGGCGGCCTGGATTACCTCATCAAGTATATTGGCATCAACTTTCATTACGAAGCCATCAAAAAAGGTGTCATTGACAGCAGCGATATCCTTTATTTTCTGAGCCTAAATGCGCTCTTCTTATTTGCTTCGCTCACCGTTTTGAAAACACTCAAGAAATAGCACATGAAATTTAATTTGAACAAAGGTTTATACAACTGGACAGTTCTTGGTCTTTTAGCGGCTGCGCTCATCTTGGTGAACCTCATTGGTTCGATGCTTTATTGGAAGCTCGACATGACCAAGGATCAACGCTATTCTTTAGCACCAAGCACCGTCAATTACTTAGCTAATACCAAGAATTTTGAAAACCGCATCAGTATTCAGATTTACTTGGATGGCAATATGCCCTCTGAACTCAAGTATTTTCAGAATGCGCTCAAGGACAAACTCAAAGACTTCAAACGCATTGCAGGTAACCGTATTGAATTTCTTTTCACCGACCCAAATGTGGGCACCGAAGATGAAATCAATGCGCTACGCTCTCAACTTTATGACCGCGGGCAAGGGATTATGCCGCTCGAAATTCTTTACATGAAAGACGGTACGCAAAGTCAAATGCTCTTGTTTCCTGGCGCCTTACTTTCTTATAGTGTCAACGGAATTACCAAAGAAGGCGTGGTGCAGTTTTTACCAGGCACACAACCCGGCAGACCCTACAGCCTTGATCAGATGGGCGAGGTTATAGAAAATGCACTCAACAACCTAGAATACAATTTACTTTCAGCCCTAAGACGCCTCACCCAGCAAGCAAAACCAACCGTTGCTTTTTTACAAGGCCACGGTGAATTGAGTTATCCGCAAACTTTAAGAGCGCGGGCGCTAATCGCTCCTTATTACAACATTACTGACGTTACACTCAACGATAGCTTGGCGGCCTTAAATGATGTCGATGGTCTTATTATCGCTGATCCGCAAACACCTTTTTCACAAAAAGACCTCTACCTCATTGATCAGTTTGTGATGCGCGGAGGAAAACTGATGTGTTTTGTCAATACGCTCGCTTTGAACGAAGACACCCTCAATTCAAAAGGAATGACGCATTCGACGCGAAAAAATCTTTTGCTTGATCGCCTACTCTTTGACTACGGTATCAAAATCAAAGAAAATTATGTCCTAGATGCCAATTGTGCACCGAAAATTGTCCCGTTCGCCGAAACGACCTACCTCCCTTGGTTTTTTCATATGCTCGCCACACCAAGCAAGCATCCAATTACCAGAAACGTCGATCCTATCTCGTTAAAATATGCCAACGAGATTGAATTTGTACAGCTTCCCAAAGCCCAACTCACGCCAATTTTAACGAGTTCTAGTAATTCTATTCCAACTGGCCTGCAACCACTCGTGAATTTAGCCTTACCGCTCAACTATGGGAAAAATCCAATTTTGGTTGAAAACCCCGAAGACGAAATCAATCGCTTGTGTGTGGCAGGTTTATCAGAGGGCTTTTATCAGTCTCATTTTAAAAATCGTATTGTAGGTGAGTTTGCCAATAGCAAAGATGTCAACTACCTCGAGGAGAGCCAAAAAGAAACAAAAGTTTTAGTCGTAGGTAATGGCAACTTCATCAAAAACACCTATGACTCCATCCTCGATCCGAAAAAAGTCAATAGCTATTTGTATCGCCCTTTAGGCCTGAACGAGCTCAAGGTAGACGCCGAATTGGCTCAAAGACGCATTCCGCTCATCTTTGGCAACCAAGAACTTTTTCAAAATATGGTCGACTACATGATGGGCGACAACTCAGTGCTAGACATCCGCAGCCGTCAAATTGATATCAAAGAAATCAACAAAGAGAAAATCAAAACTTCATCGCTCTTTTACAAGAGCATCAATATGATCTTGCCTATCCTCATCATTTTGGCTTTAGCCTTTGTCATGAATTGGATTCGCAATAGAAAATATGCACGTAAACGCTAAAAAAATATGAAAAAAAGAGCCGTAATTCTTTTACTATTAGTTGTTATACTTGGTGGCCTTACTTGGTTTGCCCTTCGCTTGACTGACGCCCAAGGTGGTTCGGATACACGTGCATTCAACTTCAAAATTGAAGATACCACGAGTATTTCAAAAATTACAATTACCGATGCTTTTGGTCAAAAGTTTACGCTTGTCAAAAAGGAAAACACCTGGACCGATAGCAAAGGGGCTTGCATTTCTCAAGCCAATGTTTCTTTAATTCTAGACGCGTTTAATAAAATCGAATTCAAAGGCTACCTACCAAAGAATTCAGAAAAACGCTTCACAGAACTGATGGCAACTTCGCACATCAAAGTTGAAATTGAGCAAGATGGCGAATGGACCAAAACTTGGTATCTCGGGCCAGCATCACCCGATCATTACGGTCAAATCATGCTGCTCGAAACAGCAGATGACGGAAAAAGTGCTATTCCTGTCATGATGAAAATTTCAGGCATGAATGGTTTAATTGACCCACGATTTTTTGCAGACGCAAGACAATGGGCTTGTACTGAAATCATGGCCCTGCAACTTGATGACATCGTAAGCGTCAAGGCTAAGTTCAATCAAGAGGCGTATCGCAATTTTGAAATTGTCCGCAAAGGCAGAAAATATAGTGTAACTCAGAACGGGCAAAAGCTGCCATTTGTTGACACCACCAACGTGTTCAGATACCTACAAGGTTTTCAAAATATCCATTTTGAACAAAAGAATTTTACCTTGTCTGACCGCCAAGTAGATAGCGTCAAACGCAGTCAAGCTTTTTGCATTTTTAACATCAATACAAAGAATGACCGCATCCAACTCAAACTATTTCGTATTAAAAGTTCAGAAGAACAACGCAATGAATTTGGACAATTGGTCAACATGGACATGAATAGTTTTTGGTGTGAACTACCAGACGGAGAACTTGTGAAGTGTCAATACCATGTTTTTAATCCGTTAATATTAGGGCACGTGTACTTTCCTGAAATGGAACGACGCTTCCCAGATTCACTGAAGACTGGTGTTGTTCAATAAGCAACTATAGCGCAGGTTTTTACGTTATAGCAACCATGACCCAACTGCTGCGCTTTTTTCCGCTATTTTTCTTGCTCTGCGCAGGGCATCTCTTAGCACAAAGCCCAGTAGCCAACTTCACTGCAACACCTCTAACGGTTTGCGTAGGTCAAAACGTCACTTTTACCAATACTTCAAGTGCCAACGGAGGGCCCGCCCTCACGAGTTACCAATGGGATTTCGGGGATGGTTCATCTGCCACCTCTACCAATGCGACTCATGCTTTTTCAACGGCCGGAACCTTTACAATTACTTTAGTAGCTACCAATGCCAACGGTGTGGCAGATGCAGAAATCAAAGCAGCCTACATTACTGTTAATCCGTTGCCTAACGTGAATTTTAATGCCAATGGTTTAGGTTGTACAGTGCCCCTCACCCTCAGTTTTTCGAATAGTTCTTCGCAAGGAGCCAATTTTGCCCAAAGTTGGAATTTCGGAAATTCACAAACTTCTAATCAATATAACCCACCGAGTATTACCTATAATGCTCAAGGTACCTATCAAGTTGTGCTTACAGTGACCAATAGCAATACTGGCTGCGTTAATTCGATGACTCAGGCCATTGTGGTGTCAAATTTTCAGGCAGGAATTACAGCACCTGCGGTTGCCTGTGCTGGGCAAAGCATTTCTTTTCAAGACAATTCAACGGCCGGAGCCAATAGCTGGGCTTGGAACTTTGGAAGTGCTGGGCAAAGCAATGCCGAAAACCCGAGTGTCACCTATAATTCTCCGGGCACTTACACCGTTAGTTTAACTGCCCAAAATACCAATTCAGGATGCAGTGCAACCACTACTCAACAAATAACGGTACAGGCCAATGTGGTGCCGAATTTTTCTGCGAATCCGACGGCAAATTGCGCCCCTGGCAGCATTCAATTCAATAACCTTACAAACCTTCCAGGTACTTATGTTTGGAATTTTGGAAATGGTCAAACTTTCACAGGCGCCACCCCTCCACCGCATGTTTATCAGTTGAGTGGTTTGTATGATGTGAGCTTAACCTACACATCAAATGCAGGTTGTTCAGGTACACAAACTTTACAAGATTACATTGAAATCACCCCTGTAGAGGCAGGCTTTTTTGCTGCTGACACTGGTGGCTGCGCACCTTTTACCGTACAATTCATCGATACGTCCTATACACCAAGCAACCCGATTGTTTCTTGGCAATGGAACTTTGGAAACGGACAAACATTCAATGGTCAAGTTCCACCGCCTCAAACTTATGGCGTTGGCTTGTATAACGTCTCCTTGATCATCACCACAGCGTCAGGTTGTACCGACACGATTATCAAAACTCCTTATGTGACCGTTGGTGACATCGATTCTGTGAGTTTTACTTATACCCCTAACATCACTTGTGCCAATACCGACGTTGAATTCACCTCTGAATTTTATATTTCAGTCCCCTACGATACAACTGAAATCAGTTATCTATGGGATTTTTCACAAGGTATTAGTACCCAAGATGACCCTAATTTTCAGTTTTCGCAAGATACCGGTTATGTAGACGTGACACTTTATGTGAATTTCAGGGGTTGCATCGATTCCACCACGATTGACTCCGCATTATATGTACTTGCGCCTATTGCAATGTTTAATCCAAACACCAGTTTGGTTTGTAACCCCACTAGCTTTCCAGTTCAAATACAATTTCAAAACACCTCTCTTGACGGTGAACTAACTGATAGTGTGGCCATGCACTACGAATGGAACGATGGGAGCCCCTACACCTATTTCAATAATGCCCAACTAGACCTACCAAACGGTGGTAACACCACTCATGGCTTTGCCAATTACGGAACCTATCAAATCGAACAAGTAGTACACAACTATACCACTGGTTGTTCAGATAGCATCAGTTTAGCCATCACGATTTCTCAGCTACAATCTAATTTTTTACTCCCAGATGACACTATTTGTAAAGGAGATGCCATTAGCCTCAGCAACCAAAGCACCACGTGGTCAGGGCATCCGGTTAATGATTGGTATTACGGATTCGGAAACGGACAGCAAATCCATAACGGGCCAAATGTCAATTATGTGTATCCGGCAAGTGGAACTTACAATATTAGCTTACTTGTTTTCAATACGGCAGGCTGCACCTCCACGAGCAGCCAAACCATTTATGTAGCCAATAAGCCTGTTGCAGGTCTACTCACAACAAACTACGCCGGTTGTTCTCCCTTCCCAGTAAGTTTTACCAATACCAGCTACAGTATTACAAACGGTCTTCCTTTAGCATCCTTTAATACGGTTTTTTCAGATAATAACACCAGCGTTACCACCACAAATGTAAACCAAGCCATCAATCATACGTTTGTGGGTAATGGCTCATATACTGCAACCATTTCAGCGACAGATATCAATGGCTGTGTTTCTAATCCGGCAACCGTACAAATAACCCTTACGCAACCCACAGCTCAAATCAGTGCCGATACCATTATTTGCAGTTTAGACAGCAGCGTCATCGCGAGTTTAAGTACGGGACAACACCCATTGGCCTACTCCTGGTACATTAATGGTAATAATACTTCTTTTGATAGCTTGTGTTTACTAAATGTTGCTGCGACCAATACGAGTCTGTTCAGTACCTTTCCTATTTCTTTAGTGGTAACAGATGTAAATGGTTGTATCGATTCTACCTCACAAACTATTTATATTTCTTCACCTTTGGCGAGTCCGAGTTATACCTTCTCTGGTGCGGCCATCAATGCCAATGGCGAATACAGTTGCCCACCTTTGTTTTGTGCCTTCACCGACGAATCTACAAGCATCGGAAGCATTACCAACTGGAATTGGTCTTTTGGGAACGGAAACAATTCTATTTTACAGAACCCAAATAATACGCTGGTTACGAGTGGTTCATTTACATTGAGTTTGACCGTTACTGATCAGTATGGCTGTACCGACGACACCACGGTTTCAAATTACGTTTCCATCGGTGGGCCTTTAGGTACACCAACCTGGATTCAGGATAACACTGTTTGTGCGCAAGGTGCCTTATTCACGATACAAAACCCTGCAAACATCGACTCTGTGAGTTGGAATCTTGGAAATGGTGTTTGGGTAGCCGATAGTTTACAATTCGATTATTTCTACCCGAATACGGGTGTTTACAATCCGAGTGTTACCGTTTATGATACAGCAGGTTGTCAAATTTTGTACTTACTAGATCCCTTAACGGCTAGTCTCAGTGGTTTAGAAGCACAAATCGACGCCAACCCAGTCTATGCGAATATCAATCAGCAAATTGAACTTACCGATGCCAGCACAAGCTTAAATCCTGTGCAGTCCTGGACTTGGATTTTCCCAGATAGCAGCTCCACTTATTTCCAAAGCACCAACCAAAGTATCATCTTTGGAACGGGCGGCCCTCAAGAAATTGGCTTGGTATTAGTTGATAATTTAGGCTGTATAGACACCGCCTTTCTTACGGTTTATGTCTCTGACCCCGATATCTGGGTACCAAACGTCTTTACACCAAACGGCGACGGCATCAATGACATCGTTACCTTGCCGTACCCCTCTTTCAAACGTTACGACATTCAAATATTAAACCGCTGGGGTAATCTTGTTTTTGAACTCAGGGATCAGACCGGAATAGCCGTTTGGGATGGCTATGACTTCAATGGGCAGCTCCATAACGAAGGTGTATTTTTCTATAAACTAAATGGTGAAATGCTCGGCGGCACCCTTATCGACAAACACGGCTTCATTCATTTGGTGAATGGGGAGTAAATTCAAAATGTTTATGGAACAAAAAAGCCCCAAAGAGACTTCGGGGCTTTTTGAGTGGTACCTCCAGGAATCGAACCAGGGACACAAGGATTTTCAGTCCTTTGCTCTACCAACTGAGCTAAGGTACCAGCTTTTGGTGGATGCAAATTTAATACATTTTTACGCTTTCTCACAAGTTAAAAGCTAAAAAAGTTCAAAAAAGCTAAGTATTTTTGAAGATGCCTGTTTCTCAACAAGTTTATTTACTCGATGCTGGTAATACCCAGCTTAAACTTGCCTTAGCTCAAGATGGTCTAATTCAATGGGTTAAGCACTATACTTTGGCACTATTTCCATTGAAAAGCCTTGATAGTAACATCCCTCTTGCCTTTTCGTCTGTAGTGAATGATGATTTCTCTGATCTACTCAAAACACATTTTACGAAGGTCTTTGAAGTGAAAAATAATATGAACTTGCCCTTCACCATGTTATATCAAAGCCCTGAGACCTTAGGTAAGGACCGCTTGTGTAATGCAGCAGCTCTAAGTCAGGTAGCAATTGGTAAACCACGCTTAGCTATTGACCTCGGCACTTGTATCAAATTTGATTTTATCAATGAACAGCAAGCATATTTAGGTGGCTCCATTAGCCCTGGGCTTCAAATGAGAGCAAAAGCGCTCGCTTATTACACTGCAAAGCTTCCGGAATTACCCATTTCGCCAACACAGCAATTCATTGGCAACAGCAGTCAGACGAGCATAGAAATTGGTACTTTTTTAGGTTGGCAGAAAGAAATTGAAGGTCTTTTAAATGCTTACCTTGAACGATATCCTGACCTTGTTATCTATCTGACAGGTGGTGATGCCGTACATTTTGATATGGGGCAAAAAATTGGCATCTTTGTACACGAAAACTTAACGCTTGAAGGCATCTTATCCCTTTACCATTCAAATGAATAAATTTCTCATTTTCTTTTTTAGTGTTTTTTTGATCATCGAGGCCACTGCACAATCTATTACTGCTGAACCCGCAAGTTTTTATGGGCTTGGAGAGAAGAGTACAAGAGGTCATGCAGTATATGATGCGCTCGGGAAAAATGCCGTCAATGTCCTAGACTCAGGAATCTGTAATCACAATAATCCAGCAAGCTATAACCGCCTCAGCAAAGGTTCAACACTTTATACTTTAGGGCTTCATTCGCGTCAGTCTTGGTATCAAAGTGGGGCTTTAACGCAATTCAATGCCACACCAATGGTAGAAGAATTTACATTGGGCTTTAAAATTCACAAACAAATGGGGCTTTCCTTCGGCCTCAGACCATACAGTTCGCGCGGTTATCAAATTACCGAAACAATTTACACAGGTCTGGATTCTTTGCGCTATAACTATCTGGGGAAAGGTGCCATACAAGATATATACTTGGGCTATTCTTTCGGACTCATAGAAAAGCCAAAAACTAAATTTGCCATCGGAGCAAATGTGTCCTATTTATTTGGAACACTCAGCAATGAACGGAGTTCTACCCTGATTACAGGGGCTAGCTCTGCGGGAGGCCTAGAGCGCACTTCCTTAATCGTTCGTTCCAACACCATTGACCTTGGCACCTACTTTACACAGGCCTTTGGCAAAAAGCATAGCCTGACGCTATCTGCTGTTTATCAACCGCAAATGCTTTTAAAAGCAGATCTAGTCAAAGAACTCTACAGTACTGCAACCATAAATACACCGTCTAGCTATGACACCGTCAATTACAGCAACCAAGCTTTTGTAGCCACCTCTGCACAAAGTTGGCAAGCTGGTTTTGCCTACAGCTGGAAACTGCCAAGCTATAAAAGACAAACCCGTGAATTACATCCTTTACTTCAGCTTTATGGAAGTTATTCGAGCTTTGGAACGCTCACTCAAAATGAAAATCTCATCACCGGATTCAATCAGAATAGTTCAGAAAAAATGAGCTTTGGCTTACAATTTCAGCCCGAATACAAGGTGCTTGAAAATTTAGCTACGCTTAAAGCATTTGAAAAAATCACCTACCGAGCTGGTTACTACCAACAGAGTTTGCCTTACCTCAGCAATGGTGAGCAATACCAAGAACGTGGGCTTACTTTAGGTTTTGGCTTGCCGTTATTAGCACAAGTGTCGCTTTCATCAATCAATTTGGGCCTTACTTTTGGGCAACGCAGTGTCCCAAACACAGATTGGTCCGAGCAATTTATTGGTGCTCGGGTAAGTATAATTATGGCACCTTCGAACTTTGAAAAATGGTTCCGCAAGCGCCAACTAGACTAAATCCCCCTTTTTTAATGGGGCTCCTATTCGGAGTGGCTAGCCTTATTTTAACGGCCTGCGAAAATGATATCGCGGTAGTTCAAAAAATAAGCTTTGAACAAGATGCGCCTACAGAAACCACCAAGAATTTAATCTTGACTTATGCGGAAGCGGGCTATGCGCGGGTTGAGATCCATGCCGCTTTGGCAGAGACTTATCGCGGGAAAGAACAAATTACCAAGATCAAGGATAGCCTTAAGGTTTATTTCTTCAATGAAAAAGGAAATGTTGTTTCAACCTTAAGTGCACGCTACGGCGAAATTAACTATAGTACTGGCGAGCTCATGGTGCAAGATTCAGTGAGTTTATACAATCATCAGAAAAAGCAAAGACTTGAAACAGAAGCTTTGTTTTGGAATCAGAAAGACAGCAGTATCTACACGAAGTCTCCAGTAATTATTCGTTCTCCAAAAGGACGCCTCTTCGGTAAAGGCATTCGCACCAAACAAGATTTCAGCTCGTACGTTTTACTTGAGCCGATTGGCTCTTGGCAACTAGATAAAAACCAAACCATTCAATAATGTCACAAAAAGATTTCATTTCGCGTTACAACATCATTTCAGGTTACTTATGGCTCGCTATTGCGGCGCTTAGTTTCTTGGCCGTATGTTACAAGATTTTTACTGAGGGTCCGGAAACATGGGCCGCTTATTTTATTGTTCCTGCGATGGCTTTGATTATGTATTTTACTAAAAAATGGATGATGAAGCGCATGCAAAACCATCTCCGTGAACTGCAAGAACAGAAAGAAAAGAATTGATTTTTTCGTCAAAAACGAGTAACCTTTTCATATTAAATCGGTCTTAGCAGTACTGTGAAATTTCTAACGCTCTTCTTTTTATTTCTTTTTGGCACCGCCTACGGGCAGCGTCTGTTAAATGGCGTCATTACCAATGAACAAAATTTACCGTTAGCAGGTGCCGAGGTTTTTGCCAAGAATTCAGCTGAATTAAGAACTGTTGCCGACGCCAATGGCTACTTTGAAATGTATCTCAACCCCGGTGAATATTACCTGGTTTTTACCGCAGAAGGTTATCAAGATCGCGAACTGTATTTGGCCATGCGCGACCAAGAAGCGCGCCGTGACATGCAATTATTCCCGATGAAACTTTCAGATATTCAGGATGTAAGGGTAACAGCAAAGAAAACAAATGTTGGGCGTGACAAAATCATGAAGGTTGTAGAGAAACGGGAGCAAATCAACCCTTGGAACTACCCACATGAAGTAGATGTTTATATTAAAGCTACGGAACAACGAGAAACTATTGCCAAAGAAAAAAAAGAAAACCCTAAAAAAAAGGGGGATTCTCTAAACATCAAGTCAGGAGCGTCAGATGATCCATTCGGAGAAGAGCTCAGTAAAATTCCAGCCTGGCTCAATAAACTACAGCTTGTTGAAGTACAATTGCACCGCTCTTACGCGCCACCAAATCAGGTGAAAGAAATCAGGAATGCTTATACTGCCTACGGTGATATTTCTCAACTCTACTACACGACAACCGTTAAATCCAATTTTAATTTCTTTGAGAATCTCTTGCACCTCGATGACTTGCATCAGACGCCCGTAAGTTCTCCTATTTCAACACCAGGTATTGTAGCCTATAAGTATCGTCTTGAAGAGAAATATGAGGAAAATGGTCGGATGATTTCAAAAATCAAAATCACGCCCCGCAATACAGCTACCTCAACAATAGAGGGCTATATCTGGATAGTAGATACGCTATGGCTTGTTCAGAAACTAGACCTCACCATGAATAAAGGAAATTTATTGATCTACGATTATTTCCGCATTCAACAAGATTACAGCCTTCAAGGTGACACCATTTGTGTTCTGGATAAACAAACACTGACCTACGGTGTCAAATACAAAAATGAAGTGAGTCAATGTAAAACAGAAGCGCTTTATTCCAATTATAATTTTCAGCCAGCTTACGCCAAGAAATTCTTCAATGCCGAAGTTGCAGTTACCGAACAGGCAGCCTATGAGCGAGACAGCGCGTATTGGCAACAAAAACGCGCTATTGCCCTTACAGACGAAGAAATACGCTATATCCGAGCCAAAGACTCAATCCGAGACTACCTGAATCGCAAAGAATATTTAGATAGTATAGATGAGGTTTTCAATAAAGTTACCTTCATGAAAGTGCTTTGGTTTGGGGTTGATCACCGCAATAGAGACAAAAAGGAACAATGGTCCATTGGCTCTGTTGCCTCAACCATACAACCGATAGGAATAGGTGGTCCGAGGGTTGCGCCAAGTTTTGATTACTTCAGAAAATGGAAAGACGAACGCACCCTAGATTGCTATACCCGTATCTCTTATGGCTTCTTGAACCAAGACTTAAAAGGTGATACCTGGTGGAAGTACCGCTTTGACCCGTTTCATTTTGGATTTTTTAGGGTCGGGCTTAATCATGATTTTGACGTAATCAGAGGCTTTGACGCCATTACCCAAATCTATAAACGGGACAACTTTTTTGAATCAACGAAACTCAATTTAAACTTAGAGTATGAGCTTTTCAATGGCTTTTATGCTTATGCAAACACCCAGTACACAAGACGCAGAAGTATTGAAGGCTACGAATTTATGAATGGTATTGATGAGGCGCTACCAAATAATGACCCCTTGGCTTTTGATCCATACGATGCTTTCATTATCAATATCGGAGCTTCTTATACACCTGGACAACGCTACATGCGCGAACCCTATCGAAAGGTTGTGCTCGGCTCTGCCTACCCTACCTTTTCTTTACATTTAGAGCGTGGCTTGCCAAATGTCTTCAAAAGTGCTGTAGACCATGCTTATTTGCAGTTTGAAATCATGCAAAACTTTAAGATTGGCACAATAGGCACCTCTTCTTACCGCGTCTCGGTTGGCAAATTTTTAAGCGCCAGAGCCATCTATGAACCCGATTATAAATTCCAAAGACGCTCTGACCCAATTTGGTTTTCAAATCCGCTATATTCTTTTCAAGGCTTTGACACCATTTTACGAACCACTGATTATGTATTTCAGGCGCATTACGTACATCACGATAACGGCGCTATTCTAAACAAGATTCCTTACTTCAAGAAAACTCGAGTAGGTTTTGTTGTAGGGGGTGGAGCCATGTATGTCAAGGAATATGACTGGGAGCACTATGAATTATTAGCAGGACTTGAACGCAATTTCAAAATGGGCCGAAGACGCCTTAGAGTTGGTTTATATGGCGTTATTTCAGACGGTAATCAGATAGTCCCAACAACAGATTGGAAGATTTCATTTGCCGTACTCGACGACCGCAGTATGAAATGGAATTTCTAGCTTTCCGTTTCTTGCTTTTCAGCAACTACTTTTTTAGGGAAGAATTTTTTCTGGCGGATAATTGCCCAGAATAAACCAACAGAGATACAAGCATCGGCTAAATTCCAAATAGCTGGGAAAATTTGCTGCCCACCCAATAGCGGAACACCATTTGGCCAACTCACATTAAACTGAAACATATCGACTACGCTACCAAGTAGAAAACCCTGATGGCGCACCTCAATTGGGTAAGAAAAATGACCCGACGTACACACTGCTTTGATACCACTACCAGGCATTTGGTTGAAAGCGACACAAGGGTCTACGTTGAAGAAAAGATCGTAAAACATGGAATCGAGTAAATTGCCTGTAGCACCGGCTAAAACCAACGAGACCACCACCAAAAATTCTTTGGAAGCACTTTGCTTCATCTGTTGATATAAATAGCGAATGATCAGACCTATAGCCACTAATCTGAAAAGACTCAGGGCTAATTTAGCCCACATCGTAGCACCAAAAGTTTGCCCAAAGGCCATTCCTGGGTTTTCGGTGTAATGTAATACAAACCAAGAACCAAAAAAGGGTTTGTATTCACCTGGGAAGAAATTATTTTTAATAGAAAGTTTGATCCATTGATCGAGAATCAGCAAAAGTAACACCAATGCCGAAATGAAGAGCGCTTGTTTTTTCAAGATTTACTTTTGAGCGTTTTTAGCATCAATACTCATGGTGGCATGCGGCACCAATCGCAATCTTTCTTTTGGAATTAACTGACCACTCACGCGACAAACTCCGTAAGTTTTGTTTTCAATTCTGACTAATGCAGCGTTCAGACTCTGAATAAACTTCTCTTGACGTGCTGCAAGCTGGGCAACTTCTTCGCGAGAAAGTGTTTCAGAACCATCTTCCATCATGTTAAAGGTTCGGCCGGTGTCGTCGGTGCCGTGGTCATCGTTGTGAGACAGCGAACCTTTGAGCAAGTCAAGATCTACGTATGCTTCTTTCAGCTTGTCTTGAATGAGTGCTTTGAACTCTGCTAAATCTGCATCTGAGTATCGAACTTTGGCTTTTTCCATGATTTACTTTTCAAAAAAAATGAGCAACAAATATATTATTTTTTGTTTTGTATGCAAGTGTAAAAACACGGATTTAACAGGAAGTTCATTTCTTTTAAACAAAGTATGCTACTTATTCACAAATAGAGCGCTTCCTGAAGAGAACTTGGTAAATTTGAATATGCTACGTTTGTTCCTAGATAACAGAATCGGGGTTCTTATCTTACTCCCATTTTTTCTGCTCTTATATCTCTTAGGCGACGTCATCGGCACGACACCACATTTTGGAAGCCTTGATTCAAGGTCTTTTATTGAAACACCATACTGGAGTTATTGGCCAATTGCTGCTTTTCAATTCGGTATGCTACTGATGAATGCCCTACTACTCAATTGGGTGTTCAATAGCCAAGAATTTCTAGAAAAAAATACTTTTATTATTAGTCTTAACTATTTGATTTTCAATAGTTTTTTTGTTGATTTTGGGCAGTTTAGTTGGACACTTGTTGTTCAAACGTGTACCATCTTATTGCTCGCAATTTTCTTCAGCATCCGACCCCAAAACGACGCGCGCAAAGCCGCTTACAATGCCGGCTTCATCTTTGGTTTGGCACTATTGTTCTGCAGCCACCTTCTTTTATTCATTCCGGTATTCCTCATCATGCTAATCGTACTGCGATCCTTTCAATTCAGGGAGTTGCTTTTGCTGATTATAGGAATTCTGACACCTGTTTCATTGATCTATTGCATTGAATATCTTTACCAAGTTGACCATGTTTTCCCCGTAAGCTATAACTTTCAATTAGCGCAGTTGTATTGGTTTGAAATCACTATACTGTCATTGCTTCACGTATTGCTTATTTTTGGCATTATGGGTTTGAGGGCCAGACTATTAAAGGCATCTCTCCGACTCAAAAAACAAGTTCAAGTACTCAATGTGTTTACTTTTTTTACCTGGCTTTTAGGCTTGGGCGCCTTCCTCTTTCTTGGGCAAACTACGCTACTCAGTTTACTTATTTTACCCCTTACTTTTTATTTTGCCTATGCGCTTCTTAGTAGTGGTCTTGGTATTTCATCGCATTTATTCTTTTATCTATTCTTACTTTCTACCTTACTAAAATTTGTGGTTTTGAGCTTTTAAGCTCAGACTTTTACTAACTTTGAAGCTCAATTGAAATAAACATGAAATTTGGTGTTGTAACCTTCCCAGGATCAAACTGTGATCAAGACATGATCTACGTACTTAGAGACCTCATGGGAAAAGAAGTTGTTGAACTTTGGCACAAAGACACAGACCTCCAAGGTGTGGACTTTGTGGTTTTACCCGGAGGGTTTTCCTACGGAGACTACCTCCGCTCTGGCGCTATTGCAAAATTCTCTCCAATCATGGAGTCCGTAATTGCGCATGCAAACAACGGCGGCTATGTTATGGGGATCTGCAATGGGTTTCAGATTTTAACAGAATCAGGTTTGCTCGAAGGTGCGCTATTACACAATAACAACCAAAAGTTTATTTGTAAAAACGTACACCTAAAAGCAGTTAGCAAAACTGCGGCACCAACCATTGATCTCGACGCTAGTAAAGCCTATAAAATTCCAATTGCTCACGGCGAGGGTCGTTTTCATGCCGATGAAGCAACACTTGCGTCCTTACAGGCCAACGATCAAATTTTATTTGCTTACTGTGATGAATCCGGGGCCCAAACGCCTGAAGCAAATCCAAACGGTTCTTTGCTTCACATTGCAGGTATCACTAACAAAACCAAAAATGTCTTTGGCATGATGCCGCACCCAGAGCGTGCAGCAGACAAGCAGCTCAATAATATCGATGGGCTGCGCATTTTTGAATCTATTCTAGCTCATTGTAAATGAAAGTTCTGTTACTAGGGTCTGGCGGCCGCGAACACGCCATCGCATGGAAAATAGCGCAAAGCTCTATCCTTGATGAACTTTATATCGCCCCTGGAAATGCCGGCACTAAAAAACACGGTAAAAACATAGCGCTCAGCGTCACTGACTTTGAGGGTATAAAAAATTTCGTGTTGCAAAACCAAATTGACATGGTCGTGGTTGGCCCAGAAGAACCATTAGTTCTTGGTATCTACGACTTCTTCTCTAATGACCCGCAACTTAAAAATGTTGGTGTTATTGGCCCTAGCCAAGAAGGTGCTCAACTTGAAGGTAGCAAAGATTTTGCAAAAGCCTTCATGTCCAGACACAAAATTCCAACGGCCAAATATGGCACTTTTACAGCTTCTACGGTAGCAGACGGCTTGCGCTTCCTAGACAACATGAAGGGCCCATATGTCCTTAAAGCTGACGGTCTCGCAGCTGGAAAAGGCGTGCTCATCATTGAAAATCTCGATGAGGCAAAAAGAGAATTACAAGAAATGCTGCTCGAGGAGAAATTCGGCAAAGCAAGTGCAAAAGTTGTCATTGAACAATTTCTTGACGGCATCGAACTTTCCGTTTTTGCCATCACAGATGGTGAATCATTTAAACTCTTGCCAGAAGCCAAAGATTACAAACGTATTGGCGAAGGAGATACCGGTCTGAACACTGGTGGAATGGGCGCTATTTCTCCTGTCCCATTTGCCGATGCTGCATTTATGGACAAAGTCCTCAACAGGGTTGTCATCCCCACAATCAAAGGTCTCAAGCAAGAAAAAATCACCTACAATGGTTTTGTATTCTTCGGACTCATTAATGTCAAAGGCGATCCTTACGTCATTGAATATAATTGCCGCATGGGTGACCCAGAAACCGAAGTGGTCATGCCACGCCTTAAAAGTGACATCCTCGATCTTTTTGAAGGTGTAGCTACTCACACTTTGTCTGAACGCGATATCCAATTCCACGACAAAACTGCAGCAACCGTCATGATGGTTGCGGGCGGCTATCCTGGCGCCTATGAAAAAGGTAAAACAATTTATGGCCTAAACAGTATTACAGATAGCTTGGTGTTCCATGCAGGTACACTTGCCGATGGCCCTTCAGTGCTTTCAAATGGCGGCAGAGTACTTGCCGTTACTTCTTATGGCAAAAATCTAGAAAGCGCCCTCGAAAGAAGCTATGATACTATTTCCAAAATATCTTTTGAAGACGCTTATTACCGAAAAGATATTGGTAGAGACGTTCTTGACCACTAAAACCAATGGATAGCGCTTACATCCTGATCATCAGCTCACTATTGTGCTCTGCTTTTTTCTCAGCGATGGAACTCGCCTATATTTCTGCCAACCGCTTGCGCATTGAGGTACTGCGAACTAACAACAATTTTCAAGGGAAAATATTAGCCTTATTCTATCGCAAGGAAAGTAATATGATTGCCTTCTTGTTACTTGGCAATAATGTTGCGCTCGTACTTTACGGGATCGCTGCTGGCGAACTCTTGAATCCTTTGTTAGCTCAGCTCGGCCTACAAGACCAAGGGCTTATTATGGTTACCCAAACCATCCTTTCTACACTCGTGGTCTTGATTACCGCCGAGTTTTTACCAAAAGCAATCGTTCAGCTTAACCCAAATAAAGCGTTAGACCTTGGTCTCATTCCAATGCTATTGCTCTATGTGCTGCTCTACTTACCTACGCAACTCATCATGCTCATTAGTTCAGGTTTTCTCAAACTTTTGGGCTCGGAAAAGGATCACAACAAAAGGGTGTTCTCAAAAGTTGACCTCGAAAATTATGTAGATGAACTTAGTGCCAATCTTTCAGACGAACAAGAATTTGGAAATGACATGTTGCTCCTGAGAAACGCCCTTGATTTCTCACATGTCAAGGCCCGCGATTGCATGATTCCACGCCCAGAAATCATTGCACTTGATATCAACGACAGTATCGAAGAAGCCAAAGCACTCATGATCAATAAAGGGCTTTCCAAACTGATCATTTACCGCGATGACATCGATAACATCATTGGCTACATTCACTCCTTTGATCTTTTCAAACAACCGCAGTCAATCAAACAAATTCTCAAGCCTATTTCTTTTGTACCTACTGTCATGACAGGAAAAGAACTCATGGAGAAATTCACCAATCAGGCAGGGAATTTTGCAGTAGTTACCGACGAATATGGCGGTACAGCAGGTATTATTACGCTTGAGGACGTCATTGAAGAAATATTTGGCGAGATTGAAGACGAGCACGATAAAGAAGCGCTTACCGAAGTTCAAATTTCCGAGACAGAATATTTGTTTTCTGCCCGAATTGACATCGATTACCTGAACGAAGCCTATGGTTTTAAACTCGAAGAATCAGAAGCGTATGACACCCTCGCTGGCCTGATCCTCGAGCATCTTGAGCGCTTACCTGCTGAAGGTGATCGTGTGCAAATTGGAGCCTGTGAACTCGTTATTGAAAAAGTAAGTGAACGAAAAATTGAAACGGTCCGTTTGTTTCATGACAACTAAGCAACAACTTCCAAAAATTGAACATTTTAAGGCGGTAATCTATGACATGGATGGCGTTTTAATTGACTCTGAGCCACTTTGGAAAATTGCTATGGAAACCGTTTTTGGTCGCTATGGTTCAACACTTGACCAACAAGATTTTCAAAAGACAGTCGGCCTGCGCATCGACGAAGTAATCCACTTTTGGAATTTACATGAAGGCTGGGATCTTGAAGACGAGAAGAAAGTGGCGCAAGAAATCATCAGTACGCTCATTGCTTTGATCCAAGAACAACCTCAAGAATTAAAAGGTGTTTCCGAATCTTTGGCTTTTTTTAAATCCAAAGGGCTAAAAATTGGCCTGGCCACCTCTTCGTCTGAATTACTGATCAAAACTGTATTAGGTGCACTTCAATTGGAATCCTATTTTGATTTCACCTATTCAGCCGAGCACGAACCCTTTGGCAAACCCCACCCAGGCGTTTATTTAAAAGTCGCACAAGAATTACAGGTAAAAGCACAAGAGTGTTTGGTCATTGAAGACTCCTGGAACGGCGTTTTGGCTGGCCTTGCAGCACGCATGAAAGTCTGCTGCATTCCTGAAAAAACACATTTACCGCACCCTAATTTAGTGGTGGCTGATTACCATTTTGAGAACCTCACTGAACTTGTTGCTGCACTCGGCTAAACCACCGCTGCACAAATTTGTTACTTTTGTAACTGATGGAAGATTCCTTTGACTACCGACAAGAGGCTGAAGGCCAAAACGAGCAAGAAATTGATAAGGTCTTGCGCCCAAAATCCTTGCGTGATTTCGCAGGGCAACCGGCTGTTGTCGAAAACCTCGAAGTCTTTGTCAGGGCTGCGCAACTGCGCAACGAGCCCCTCGATCACGTCCTCTTACACGGCCCTCCGGGGCTCGGAAAAACCACGTTAGCCAATATCATTGCAAACGAACTTGGTGTAGGCTTTAAAGTTACTTCTGGCCCTGTCCTAGACAAACCCGGAGACCTTGCAGGCTTACTCACAAACCTCAATCAAGGAGACGTCTTATTCATCGATGAGATTCATCGATTGAGCCCCGTAGTAGAAGAGTACCTCTACTCTGCAATGGAAGATTACGTCATCGACATCATGCTCGATTCAGGTGCCAATGCCAGAACCATACAAATCAACCTGAATCCGTTTACGCTCATTGGTGCCACCACACGCTCAGGCTTGCTTACGTCGCCTTTACGCGCTCGTTTTGGTATCAATTCTCGCTTAGAATATTACGATACTGAAACCCTTACAGCTATTATTGAACGATCCTCAAGCTTGCTACAAATCGGCATTACCCAAGGTGCTGCCTATAAAATTGCAAGCCGCAGCAGAGGAACGCCAAGGATTGCCAATGCCCTTCTCAGAAGAGTCCGCGACTTCGCTCAAATCAAAGGCACCGGTCTTATTGACGACGACATCACAGAATTTGCACTGAAAGCGCTCAATGTGGATGCCAATGGCCTCGACGAAATGGATATCCGTATATTAAAGGTACTTATTGACAAATTCAATGGTGGCCCTGTTGGTCTTTCTACCATTGCTACTGCTATCGGAGAAAATGCCGGAACCCTTGAAGAAGTCTACGAGCCATTTTTGATTCAAGAAGGATTTTTAATGCGCACACCAAGAGGACGTAAAGCAACTGAAAAAAGCTACAAACACTTGGGTAGAGACCTCGGTTGGGCTCAGGGTGGCTTGTTCTAATATGAAACACGAGCATTTCAAACCCTATATCAAAAAACGTGCTGCCGAATTAGGCTTCTTTTATGTGGGCTTTTCCAAAGCGGGTTTCCTAGAAGCAGAAGCTCCTCGCCTCGAGCAATGGCTTAAACTGAACTACCATGGCAAGATGTCTTACATGGAAAATCACTTTGACAAACGCCTCGATCCACGTTTACTTGAACCGGGAACCAAAACCGTTATTTCATTTTTACTCAATTATTTTCCGGAACAAACCCAACAAGACCCTGAAGCGCCAAAGGTGGCCAAATATGCCTACGGACAAGATTACCATTATGTCATCAAAGACAAACTCAAAGAACTACTCAACGATTTAAAACAGGAAATCGGCGATTTTCAAGGACGGGCTTTTGTCGATTCTGCACCGGTGTTGGACAAAGCTTGGGCGCAAAAATCTGGGCTTGGTTGGATCGGCAAAAACACCAATTTAATCCATCCAAAACACGGAAGCTTTTTTTTCATTGCCGAACTGTTTGTCGATCTAGAATTTGAACAAGATGGGCCTATCAAAGATTACTGTGGGACCTGCACACGCTGCCTTGACGCCTGCCCCACACAAGCTTTTGTTGCGCCCTTTTTACTCGATGCCTCAAAATGCATCTCCTACCTGACAATAGAACTCAAAGACCAAGATTTACCCCAACAATTCAAAGGAAAAATGGAAAACTGGGCTTTTGGCTGTGACATTTGCCAGGATGTTTGCCCTTGGAATCGCTTTTCAAAAAAGCACAACGAAAATGCTTTTGAGCCGCATCCTGAGTTTCTCAACCTGAGCAGTGGTGAATGGGAAAATATGAACCAAGAAACCTTTCAATATTTATTTGGAAAAAGCGCTATAAAGCGTACAAAGTTTGAAGGCATCAAACGCAATGTTGGCTTCTTAAAAAAGCCGAGCTAAACGTATATTGAACTATTGAAGTGATTACCTTTGTCGATAAGCAAGGAAACAAAAAAACACATGGAGCAGAAAAGAGAAGCCATCATTATTGGCGCAGGTTTAGTAGGATCCCTTTGGGCCGTTTATCTGTCAAAAGCAGGATACAATGTTACCATTTACGAGCGCAGATCAGATATCCGAAAGGCTGAAATCAGCGCCGGAAAGTCTATTAACTTAGCGCTTTCTGTTCGCGGCTGGACTGCCCTAGATGCTGTTGGTGTTGGCGATGAGATCAGAAAAATTGCCATTCCAATGTATGGCCGCATGATGCACTCACTTGAAGGTGAGCTCACGTATCAACAATATGGTAAAGAAGGTCAAGCTATTTTCTCAGTTTCCAGAGGAAAAATCAATGCCACCATGATGGACATCGCCGAAACACATGGCAATGCAAAAATTCATTACCAAACAGAATGTTTGCGCGTCGACCTCAAAAATGCCGTTGCTTATTTGCGCAACACCGAAACTGGGCAAGAATTTGAAGCCAAAGCCGACGTTATTTTTGCCGCCGATGGGGCCTTTAGTGCCGTTCGCTATCACTCCATGCAAAAGTTAGGGCGTTTTCAGTATAGCCAAAACTATATTGCCGACGGTTACCGCGAAATCTTGTTGCCTGCCTTACCAGATGGCAATTACCCGATGGATAAAAATGCTTTGCACATCTGGCCAAGAGGTCGTTTTATGATGATTGCACTGGCCAATGAAGACGGTTCGTTTACCTGTACTTTGTTTATGCCACACGAAGGTCACGAATTTGCTTTCGATAAACTAAATACGAAAGCCGATGTCGATCGCTTTTTCAAGACTGTTTTCCCAGACTTCCACCAAATGATGCCAGACATCGCCGACAAATGGGAAGACCATCCACTATCGAATTTGGCGATTATCAGATGTTATCCTTGGGCGCATGGCAAAGTTGGCCTCATGGGCGATGCCGCACACGCTACCGTTCCATTTTACGGACAAGGTATGAATGCAGGTTTTGAGGATTGCAGGGTACTGAATGACCTCATGCATGAGCACAACCACGACTGGGAAAAAATCTGGGAAGCTTACAGCCCAGCGCGCAAACCAAACGGCGATGCCTTACAAGATCTTTCCCTAGACAACTACATTGAAATGCGCGACCTCGTTGCCGACCCATCTTTCTTATTGCGTAAAAAAATTGAGGCTAAATTCAATCAACTCTACCCGAATAAATGGCTACCGTTGTACAGCCAAGTGACCTTCAGCAATATCCCTTATTCGGTAGCCTATGAACAAGGCAAAAAACAACGCCTTATCATGGATGAAATCATGTCTAGCCCAAATATAGAGCAAGACTGGGATTCTCCACAAATCATGGAGACCATTCTTGAGCAGTGTAGTTCTTTTAATTTTCAAACATGAGAATACTGATCCTATTTTTAGTGTGTACGCCCCTCATTTGGGCACAAGGTGGTTTTGAGAAATCAAAAAAGAAAGGCAATGACTACCTGCAAGTTCGCAATCATGGTTACCAATTTTCGCTGGGGCCAACCTACTCTTTTGTAAATGACCCTCTTAAAGGAGACCTCATCGTCAACCAAGTGGATCGCGGTGACTACACCATTACACCCGAAGCTAAAGTTGGGTTTTATGCCGAATTTGGGTTAGCGCATTTCCCGAAATGGAAAGGGACACCTATCAAAGCCCTTGGAAAAAGCCGAATTATGGATTACTTCGATTGGGGCATTGGCTATCGTCAGATCCGTGGCTTAGAAAGTACACTCATTGAAAACCAAAATGCACTCGGCGAAATCACAAGCACCATTGATGGTTCAGGCAGGCTGAGCACAGGGTATTTGTATGGGAGTATCAGGGCACATTCCCTCATTTATTTTGGAAAGAAAGTGGTCGTTAAGGTGCGTAAGCACTTTTTAGACCAAAGTTTAGGCCTGAATTTTGACTACAATCTGAGCACTGGCCCTATGGCCTATGACGATAATTTTACCGCTTATCAAGCCCCACAATTATTCCAACCCGACTTGGCAAAAAGTATGCTCCAATTCAATTATCAAATTGGTATTGGCATCCGTCTAAATAAGGCTTGGATCCTGATTCCGGGTGTTTCAATCCCTATTGTAACTATGTATCCGTGGGAGGGGTTAAACGCCAATATTCATTGGTATAGCAGCACTTATTGGCCTTTTCAGGCACAGTTTAAAGTCATTAAATTATTTGAAGCTGAACCAAAATGCGGTATCTATAGCACACCGGAAGACCGCGATATGGAAAAGCAATACCGAATGGATAACTAAGCTGCTACCCAGCTAGGAAGTAATTTTTTTGGCAAGCGCTTGCGCAATCTTTTGAGTACAGAATCTCGGTCAGAGACATTACCACAGCGCAATACTTGGCGCTCTATTAATTTACCGTCTTTGTAAAAAGAAAATTCGAAGGTCACCGAAGTAGCTTCGTCGCGGTAGATATGGTAAATACTAGTGGTCTCGAGCATTTCTGCTAAAGTTTGTGTGTCTTCACTCACTTTAAATTTGCGGTCATAGCCACGAACATTCACTACCAAATAAGTATCAAAACCTTTTTGACGCACTACCGCTTGAATGGAATCATTGAGCAAATGTTGGATATCTTCACCTTGCTTCAATACATTCATAACGGGAAGTACCTTCACTTGATTGGCCTTGAACAACTCTGAAAGCATTGCTTGCATGGCATAACGATCTTCTTCTTTTTCAAACTGCGCAATAATGACTGCATTATTAAGCTTTAAGTTTTGAGCAAGTATAGACTTTGAAAAAAGTACAAGAAACAATAAAAAGGAATACTTCATGAGCGAATTTAAAAAACTTCTTTGGCAATTTGCTTAACTGATGTAGAATTTGACATCGTGTAATAATGAATACAAGGCACAGCAGCAGCTTTCAGCTCTTTTGATTGATGGATACCCCACTCAATACCTAGTTGTTCAACTGCAGCGTTGTCTTTACATTTCAATAATTCAGCAGACAGCTCTGTTGGGTAATCGATGTGGAAAAACTTTGGTAAAAAACTGATGTGTGCCAAAGTCTTAATAGGCTTCAGGCCTGGAATGATTGGAACATTGATGCCAGCTGCCCGACACGCAGCAACGAAATCAAAGTACTTTTGGTTATCGAAGAACATCTGAGTCACTAAATAACTTGCACCAGCATCAACCTTTGCTTTCAGGTATTGTAAGTCGGTTTCTAGATTCATCGCTTCGAAGTGCTTTTCAGGATAAGCCGCCGCACCAATACAAAAATTGGTTGGGTCTTGCGCTTGATCACCGGCCATGTATACGCCATTATTCAGTTTTTCTACTTGCTTAATAAGGTCTACGGCATAGGCGTGTCCTTCAGGATGCGCTCTGAAATTAGCTTCTGATTTGACGGCGTCTCCGCGAAGTGCAAGCACGTTGTCAATGCCTAAAAACTGTAGGTCGATAAGCGCGTTTTCAGTTTCCTCCTGGCTAAAGCCACCACAAATTAAGTGCGGCACCGCATCGATATTGTACTTGTGCATCAAGGCCGCACAAATCCCGACGGTACCTGGGCGTTTTCTGACTGCCTTTTTTTCAAGCAACCCATGTTCGCGTTCGATATAAACATACTCTTCGCGGTGATAGGTTACGTTAATAAATTTAGGCTTGAACTCCATTAACGGATCAATACCAGCGTATATAGAACTAATGCTTTTACCTTTTAGAGGAGGTAAAATTTCAAAAGAAAAAAGCGTGTCTTTTGCAGCCGCAAGGTGATCTGTAACCTTCATAACGTCGAATAGGGGTACAAAGATAAGTGTTTGTTAGTGAATATAGCTTTTAAAGCTGATCTAAAGCCGTGAGAATAATGACTTGTGCCTGATCCCACTCTGCTTCAGATAAATTCAATGGTGGTGAGAGCCTAAAGCTGTAAGGATGAGATAAAAACCAAAAAGTAATAAGCCCCTTGTCCAGACAGTATTGCACCACCTTTTCTACCTCCGTTGCATCTTGTAAATCAAAGGCAAACATGGCGCCAACTCTGCGGTGAGCTAACACTTTTGGGTGACTCGCAATTTGTTCCGAAAAACTTGCTGCCTGCGCCTCTAGTTTTTCCCACCTGATTTCAGTTGTGAGTACATCGATTGTTGCAGCCGCAGCCGCACAAACCATCGGGTGTCCACCAAAGGTTGTGATATGTCCGAGCATGGGCTCATGTGTAAACAAATTGAGGTGTTCTTGCGCCGCTACAAGCGCCCCTATTGGCATACCGCCTCCTAGCGCTTTTCCTAGGGTCAGTACATCTGGTACAATGCCAAAATGCTCAAAGGCAAACATTTTGCCTGTTCGGCCCATGCCGCATTGAATTTCATCTAAAATTAATAAAGCGCCTACCTCTGTACAGCGCTTCCTCAGCGACTGCATAAATTCAAGGCTCGGCTTTCTGACACCTGCATCTCCTTGAACCGTTTCAATGAGCACCCCTGCTGTTTTTTGGGTAATCTGATCAAGAACGGAAAGCTCATTGTGTGCTATAATACGAACATCAGGAAGTAAAGGACGAAAGGCAATTTTTTTGACTTCATTGGCAGATACACTCATGGCACCGTGTGTACTGCCGTGGTAACTCCCTTTAAATGAAACGAGTTCAGAACGGCCAGTGACGCGTTTGGCCAATTTGAGTGCAGCCTCAATGGCTTCTGTGCCTGAATTCACGACATAAACTCCATCTAATTTTGCCGGAAGCACACTCAGCAAGGACTTTACCAAAGCTTGTTGGGCATCCTGAACAAATTCGCCATACACCATGACGTGTAAGTGCTTCTCGAGCTGTTTTTGTAGCGCTGCAATTACTTTTGGATGTCGATGACCAATATTATTGACAGCAACACCTGCAATCATGTCGAGGTAAACCTTTCCTTGTTTGTCATAAATATAGGCACCCTCTGCCCGATCAACCTCAATTAAAAATGGAAACGGACTCGTTTGACCAAGGTGCGCCTTGAAAAATGCTTGTTCGGTGGTCATTACTTTTCTAAAATAGGAAGAATAGGTTGTCCGATCATGGAGCCGCTTCGTTGAAGGTTTAAGATATGAATAAGGGTTGGGGCGATATCGGTGATCTCTATTGGACTATAAATTTGTTTACCTGCTTCGATACCTTTTCCGTACCAAAGTAAGGGCACATGTGTATCGTAATTAAATGCTGAGCCATGTGAGGTGCCTTGGTGGGCTTTGGGCTCGTCATGCTCTTTCGATAAATATCCTGGTTGTAATAAGAAAATGAGCTCGCCACTTCTTTGAAGATCAAAACCGTTTTGTAACATTTGCCCCCAATAATCTGTTTGCGTTGCTCCTGACAAAAGTTCTTGACGGGTCAATACCGTTTTCACTTCGGGCCATTTTCTCAATTCATTGGCAGCAAATTCAGCCACCTCTTGCACATCTAACTTCAAAGAATCTATTTTAGCAAGGTTTAAGTAAATGTTCTGATTGATTTCGTATTCCAATAAATCTGCGTTGTATTTCATAATAAAGTCATCGCGCAACACTTGTAAGTGACTATCCATAAAAAAGTACCCACCTGGCATCTTTTTTTCGACGAGCATCTGCGGAACCGGAACCACCGCATGATCTGCGGTCAAAAACAAAACAAAGCCATCTTTGCCATAGCGTGTTTCCAAACTTGAGAAAAGTCGTTGTAATTCACGATCAAGGCGCGCATACATATCCTCTATTTCTCTAGAATAAGGCCCAAATGCATGCCCGGCAATATCAGGAGTTGAATAAGAAACACATAAAAAATCAGTAAATTGATCTTGGCCTAAATTTTCTTGCTCGAGTGCCGCGATGGCCAAGTCGGTTAATATTTCATTGGCCTGCGGAGAAATTGTAAACATACTTGATGCATTCGCTCCTTTGGCAATCATGTCTTGAAAATCATAGGGGAAAGTTGCACTTGTTTTGCCAGGAAGCACCACTTCGTAATTGCTTTGATCAGCTAACTGATAAGTACTCTCGGGTAGCAAAAGTTTCCAGGTACGCAAATCTTTTGCTGGGTCAAACTTTTCATTAAAGCGTTGAACCCAAATTGGCAGTTCTTTTTTGTAAAACGTACTCGTAATGAAGTCGCCGGTGTTGTAATCAAACCAATAGGTACCATCTGATAGGTGCCCGCCAGGCAAAATTGCACTGCGATCCTTAATCGAAACGGAGATAACCTTTGACTTTGGTGAAGCCATTTTCAGTTGATCAGTAATGGTATAGGTTCGTAAACTTAACGGAGCAGCACCACCACTTTTTTCATTTCCTCCGACTGCTGCATAAGTTGAATTCGAAACACTTGTGACGGTTTTTTTTGTGGCTCGGACATACCAATCATTGGAAATAATGCCATGATTAGACGGCGTTGTCCCGGTATAAATAGAGGCGTGCCCGGGAGCTGTGTATGTTGGCACATAATTGTATTGTACATTTCGGCAATTTGCCCCCTTGGTCATGAGCCTATTGAAGCCACCAGTGGTATACAAATGCTGGAAACGATACAAGTAATCATAGCACATCTGATCAATGACCACGCCCACTACAATTTTTGGTTGCTTAACGGCTTGCGCATGAAGCTGAGCCAAACTCAAAAAGAAAACTGTGAAGATGCTTGTTTTTTTCATACCTCAAAAATACACATTCCATTTTGCTGAGTTAGGCAACTTTATTCCGATTTTTGCGTCTTAAACGAAATTTAACAAGAACCTATGAAAGTATTTTTACCATTTTTCTTGCTTTGCCTCAGCTTCTTAGCAAGTCCTCAAGCCAAAGCGCAGTTTGTACTCAATGTTATCGTCGTAAATACAACTAGCCCTACGAGCTGTGATGGTTATGCCTCCCTTGACTCAAACAACATTAATTTTACGACTATCAATTGGTTTTTAAATGGTACACTCATTCAAAATGGTGG
>CAZPWB010000014.1:0-48293 GCA_964590425.1 uncultured Lishizhenia sp.
TTGAATACGATTTAAAAAATGAAATCTATGGTCAATACCAAGCTATAGATCAAAGCTTTTACAAAAAGAATGCTACCGGGGACCTCATGAACAGAATTTCTGAAGATGTTGGTTTGGTCCGAATGTATGCTGGCCCAGGCATCATGTACACCATCAATTTATTGGTTTCGTTTATCCTGATCGTCACCAAAATGATCAGTATCTCTCCAAGCCTGACACTTTATGTCTTATTACCGCTTCCATTGATGTCTATACTCATATATAAAGTGTCTTCCACGATGAATAAAATGAGTCTTGAAGTTCAGAAAGAACAATCTTTTCTCAGTACTTTGGCACAAGAGTCTTTTTCAGGCATTCGCATCATTAAGGCCTACCAACGGGAACAACAGGTTGCTGACAAAGTTTCTGAATCGGCGGAGCGTTATAAAAAACAAAGCATGCGTCTGGTGCTTGTCAATGCATTTTTTAGCCCAACAATCATCTTTTTAATTGGCTTGAGCTCTATGATTGCCATTTACTACGGAGGCTTACTCACCTTTGAAAAAAAGATGACGGTCGGCGGAATTGTTGCATTTATCATGTATGTCACCAACCTTACCTGGCCCTTTGCTAGTTTAGGTTGGATTTCCTCCATTATTCAGCGCGCAGCAGCTTCCCAGCAGCGCATCAATGAGTTCTTGAATACTAAACCAAAAATCACCGACGATCAACAACTGGCTCCAGACTTGAACCAAGGGATTAGGTTGGAAAATGTATCTTTTCAATATGAAAATGCAACAAACCCTGTTCTTCATGATATCAGCTTTAGTGTTCAACCCGGCGAAACCTTGGCTATTGTAGGACAAACTGGAAGCGGTAAATCAACCATTTGTAGCTTATTAGCCAGGCACTTTGACCCTTTGTCTGGTGAAATTGCAGTTGGCCCCAATTCATTGCGCAAACTTTCCTTGAAACAATACCGAAAAGAAATTGCTTTGGTTCCTCAAGATGTCTTTTTATTTTCGGACACCATTGCTAACAACTTAAAATTTGGCTCAGAAAACCAGCCAGAGCCAACCATAGAACAACTAAAAGCCGTTTGCAAAAGTGCGCATGTCTTGCACAATATTGAAGACTTCGAACACGGTTTTGATACCATACTCGGTGAACGCGGGGTCAATTTAAGTGGCGGCCAAAAGCAGCGCATTTCCATTGCACGCGCTTTGCTTCGAGACCCTAAATTGCTAATTTTAGACGATTGCCTGAGTGCTGTCGATACTGAAACTGAGGAAATTATACTCAAAGAACTCGAGAATTTTGCTAAAAATAGGGCCACAATCATCGTGTCGCACCGAATTTCAACTATCCGAAATGCCACAAAAATCATTGTTTTGGAAGCCGGCCAGATCATTGAATCAGGCACACACACCGAATTAATGTCGCAAAAAGGAGCCTATTTTGACATGTATCAATTACAGCTACAGCAAGAGTTATAGGCCAAAAACACCCAAGCTTAATATCTTATTAACAGCAAGTTGTGCGTCTTTTTTTGAAACAATTGCGCAAACGATTGCGTACATTCGGTCAAACCATAAAACAAACAACTATGAAAAAACTAATGATTTTTGTAGGAGCATTAACATTGACTGGGTCAATGTTTGCTCAAAAGCCTGCTAGTGATGACGCACGTTATTCATTAGAAGGACTTGCTAACTTAAATACCAGTAATGGTATGAGCTTCACAGCGCCTTCTTTGCGCTTGCGTTATTTTGTCAACGACAATATCGCAGCTCGTGTACAATTCGGTTTTGGTGGAGATGGCTCTTCTGTAGCAAACACACCAAGTACAGAATCTTACACTTTTTATGAAAATGCTGATGGCACTGGTGCAACAGGAACTGTTGACATCGCCAGAAGCCAATGGAATTTAGGTCTTGGTGCAGAATATCACCTCAAAGGTACAGATCGTATGTCTCCGTATTTCACAGCAGGTATTAGTTTTGGATCAGGTTCATATGAAGAAACTTGGAAGAATTCTGATGGTGATGCTTACAGCGCAGTAATTACTGATGCTAGCATTACCGGTGGATACAGTTCTTTTGGGTGGAACGTAGGCGCCGGTTTTGACTATTATGTAGCAGACAACCTATACCTAGGCCTTGAATTAAATCTAACAAGTACAAACTTTAACTATGACCCTACAAATGTAACAGTAATGGGTAATCTTGCTGATTTTCAACCTGAAAGCAGCATGAGTTTTACAAACATTGGTGCAGCTCATGGTTCAGTTCGTATTGGTTGGAGATTCTAAGCATTAACAACCTTTCAATCTAGGGGGAGCTTCGGCTCCCCTTTTTTATGGCATTATTTTTAACTTTGCAGCATGGATTTAAGAAAACACGTTGAAGTTTGCTTCACGCCCGGTGAATACCCTTATTATAAAGATGAATTTGAAATCGTGGTTGTCATTGATGTACTCAGGGCCACGTCAGCCATTTGCGCTGCCTTTGACAACGGAATCAACTCAATTATTCCTGTGCCAACTGTAGAAGAAGCATGGGCCTACAAACAAAAGGGATTTTTAGCTGGTGCAGAACGCAAAGGGCAAATTGTAGAAGGTTTTGATTTTGGTAATTCGCCGTTTTCATACATGCGCGAAGATTTCAAAGGACAAGACGTCGTGCTCACCACTACGAATGGAACTAAATCATTAGACGTTGCCAAAGATGCTGAAATTGTTGTGGTTGGGTCTTTCTTAAACCTAGACGCACTTTGCAAGTGGCTATCCACCCAGGATAAAAATGTACTTTGCCTCTGTTCCGGCTGGCAAGATAAGTTCAACCTAGAAGACACCATCTGTGCCGGGGCAATTTGTCAGTATTTAATCGGAACAGGAGATTACATTTCTGACGAAGACTCCTCTATTGCAGCTAAGTATCTCTACCTTTCTGCCAAGGACAACTACTTTGGCTATTTGAAGTCGAGCTCGCACCGCAGACGCTTAAAAAATCTCAACCTCAATGAAGACATCAAGTATTGTCTGACTCCGAACCAAACGGAGGTCATTCCAATACTTAAAGATGGTAAACTCGTTCAACTCCACTAAAAAAACACTTCGGCTACTTTTCCTATGTAGCCTACTCTTTTTTCTAACTTCAACGCAAAATAAATCGCAATGGGGTTTTGCAGGTCATCAGCGCATCAATGAAGTTGCTGTTTATTTACTGCCGCTAGAACTTCAGCAGTTTTTTATTGTACATCAACAGGTACTCATTGCGAAATCTGTTGCCCCAGATCAACGGCGTTATATTCAAGAAGCCGAGGCTGCACGCCATTACATCGACCTCGATCATTACTATAACAAAGGTGAAAATCCATTTTGGAACCTCCCACAAAGCTGGAATGAGGCCATAAACTGTCATGGGCTAGACACAATCCTTGCGCATGGCATTGTGCCATGGCATGTAGTGCAAATGAAATACCGCTTGCAAAAGGCTTTTGAGCAAAAAAATCTAAAACAAATATTAAAAAATGCAGCAGAAATTGGGCATTACATCGCCGATGCACATGTACCGCTGCATACCACCAAAAATTATAATGGTCAACTCAGCAGCCAGCATGGCATCCATGGCTTGTGGGAAAGCCGCCTTGTTGAACTTGAGGCCGAAAAATACAATTATTGGATTGGCCCAGCACAGTATCTTCCTTCCGTTCAAAAAGCAATTTGGAAAGCAATTGCAGGCTCACACGCCGCTCTAGACACCGTATTTTCCATGGAAAAATTCTGTAGCACTCAAATACCAGAAGCAGAAAAATACAGTTTTGAGCAACGCGGCACGACCATGACACGCGTGTATTCAAGGAAGTTTTGCAAAATGTATCATGAAAAACTCAATGGCATGGTTGAACGGCGCATGCGCGCAGCCATACAGATGGTGGCTTCTGTGTGGTATACCGCGTGGATAGATGCTGGGCAACCAGATTTAAAATTAGTCAGGGAAGAAAAACCGGAACTAAATGAGGAAAACGACACCTTACTAAAAGCACACAATCTGAAGTGGAAAGAGCGCAGCTGCCACTAACCCAAACTTCTGTATCGAATTCTTTTAGGCCCAGCATCGCCAAGACGCTTTCTGCGGTTTTCTTCGTAGTCAGAGTAGGATCCTTCAAACCAATACACCTGAGAATCGCCTTCAAAAGCTAAAATGTGGGTGCAAATTCTATCCAGGAACCAACGGTCATGGGAAATAACCACTGCGCAACCCGCAAAATTCTCGATACCTTCTTCTAGCGCTCTTAAGGTGTTCACATCGATGTCGTTGGTTGGCTCATCTAGTAAAAGCACGTTGGCTTCGGTTTTAAGCGTCATGGCCAGGTGCAAACGGTTTCTTTCACCACCAGACAACACGCCTACTTTTTTATTTTGATCGGAGCCATTGAAATTGAACTTTGATAAATAAGCCCTTGAATTGATTTTCTGATTGCCAATTTCAACAAATTCAAGGCCATTAGACACGACCTCAAAAACAGTTTTGTCAGGATGAATATCTTTATGGGATTGGTCAACATAGCCAATCTGAACGGTGTCACCAACAGTAAATTCTCCTTTGTCTGGGGCTAACTCATCCATGATCATTTTGAAGATGGTGGTTTTACCCGCACCATTTGGCCCAATAATTCCAACGATTCCGGCAGGAGGCAATTTAAAATTGAGGTCGTCGTAGAGCAATTTATCACCGAATGCTTTGGCAACATGCACAGCATCAATGACATTGTTACCCAAACGCGGGCCGTTTGGAATTGGGATTTCCAAGCGCGCTTCTTTTTCACGGCTATCTTCAGACAACATTTTATCATAGTTCTGAAGACGTGCCTTGCTTTTCGCTTGTCTGGCTTTCGGGTTCATGCGCACCCACTCTAATTCTCGGGCCAACATTTTTTGGCGCTTAGACTCCATTTTTTCTTCTTCTTGTAAGCGCTTTCCTTTTTGTTCAAGCCAAGAAGTATAGTTTCCTTTCCACGGAATGCCCTCTCCTCTATCGAGTTCTAGGATCCAGCCCGCTACGTTGTCTAGGAAATAACGGTCGTGAGTCACCGCAATCACGGTTCCTTTATATTGCTGAAGGTGCTGCTCTAACCAATCGATGGATTCTGCATCAAGGTGGTTGGTTGGCTCATCGAGTAATAAGATATCTGGATTTTGCAATAATAAACGACACAATGCTACACGACGGCGTTCACCACCAGAGAGCGTACCAATGAGCTGATCATCTGGCGGACAACGCAAGGCATCCATGGCGCGCTCAAGTTTGGTGTCGAGTTCCCAAGCATCGAGTGCGTCAATTTTGTCTTGCACCTCTCCTTGACGCGCAATGAGCTTGTCCATTTTTTCTGGATCTGCCAAAACGTCCTCATCCATGAAAGCATTGTTGATCTCTTCATATTCGGCCAAAACATCAACAATTTCCTGAGCGCCTTCCATCACAATTTCTTTGACGGTTTTGTTGGGGTCTAGCTCAGGTTCTTGAGGCAAATAACCTACGGTGTAGCCAGGAGAAAATACAACATCACCCTGATAAGATTTATCGAGGCCTGCAATGATCTTCATGACCGTAGATTTACCTGAACCATTCAAGCCGATGATGCCAATTTTGGCGCCATAAAAGAAAGAGAGGTAAATATCTTTAATGATTTGCTTTCCGGTAGGTGTGATTTTGGACACGCCCACCATTGAAAAAATTATTTTTTTATCGTCAGACATAATTAATGATGATGTGTTAGCTATTGAGCCTCTTAAAACTCAAATCGAATTATTTTTCGAGGTTAAAATTATTATAGTTTTTGCTTTGAATTTGCTGAATGGCTTCTTGTAAGATTTCATTGGTGTCGTTGTAAACCTGGAACATTTCATTTGTACCCCATAAATCTTGTGCAATCACAGACTTCAACCTCAATTTAATTAAGTTTTCACTGCGGCGATATTCTTCTTCATTGAATTTGAGGGTGCTGTCTTCTATGGCTACGTAGGCAAAAAAGGAATCCATAAATGCAGCATCACAGATGAAATTTGCTTTGAATTCTTTGATGCTTGGATAGGATTTCAATAAGGCCGCACGGTTCTCATTGACATATTTGAAAATAAAACTATTGACATGGCCACCTTGAATCAAATCTGCAAAATAAGTGGAGCTTTCTGTTGTATCTAAGGCTACAAAGACATCTGGCATGATTCCGCCGCCACCGTAGACTGTTCTTTTAGTCTTGAGGGTTTTGTACATCAAAGAATCGGGCAATTTAATAGAGTCTTTCAGGAAAAATTCTCCGTTTAAATAACGCTGATTGAGGTCTTTGCGATAGGTTTCTGTGTCTTGATATGGCTTTTGAATGTGACGACCCGTTGGCGTATAATAGCGGGCAATTGTCAGACGAATTTCAGAGCCATCGGTAAGCGGCATTGGTCTTTGAACCAATCCTTTACCGTAAGTTCTACGCCCGATTATTAAACCGCGATCCCAGTCTTGGATGGCACCTGATAAAATTTCACTGGCACTTGCTGAATACTCATCTGTGAGAATGACGAGTTGTCCTTCTTCAAAAAGTCCTTTTTTAGCTGCTTTAAGGTCATATCGCGGTTGCGCCCTACCTTCTGAGTAAACGATCAGTTTGTCTCCGGATAAAAACTCGTCTGCTAATTTGTGGGCGGCATCTAGTAGCCCACCACCATTGCTTTGTAAATCAAATATAAGACTTTTCATACCCTGACTCTTGAGCATTTGAAGGGCAGTCTGAACCTCTTGAACCGTAGTTTTGGAAAAACTATTGAGTTTGATGTAGCCAATTTCTTTGTCAATCATGTAGGCAGCATCTACTGAAAAGACAGGGATTTTATCGCGGGTAATATTGAAATCTAAGAGTTTACCTTTTCGGTTGACGGTTACCTTCACTTTTGTGCCGAGATCTCCCATGAGTTTTTGACGCACTTGGTCATTTTTAATGCCAATACCAGCGACATTATTACCATCTACTTGAACAATTTGATCACCTGGTAAAATGCCTAATTTTTCCGAAGGACCTCCTGGAATGGTTGCTACAACGCTGATGGTATCTTTCATGAGTTGAAAACGCACACCAATACCGACAAAACTTCCGTTAATTGTCATTTGCGCATCGTCAAGCTCTTCTTTTGGAATGTAAGTCGAATGCGGGTCAAGCTCTTCTAGCAATGAAACAATGGCCGTTTCAGTGAGTTTAGAAATATTAGGAGCGTCGACATAATAACGATCTACGTTGAGCAAGACCTCAGTCAGTTTCTGAGAAGCGTTGAGTGTACTGTTGTTTTGTTGGCCAAAAGAAAAAAGACTAACAAACAAAAATAAAAGGGAAAAATTGAGCTGCATGGTGTAGATTTACGGAACACAAAAATAAACACTTGGCCTTCAAATTTGCCAGAAAGTTTAACTTTGTTTTGAACATATGCAGCAAAAAAAACGCAAATTACATTGGTACCAAACCCGTCGTGTTCGACGAGCAACTAAACGCAGCTTAAAAGTAACCGGTTATACCCTCACTTTTTTGGGCAGCGCTATTGTTTTTTATTTGCTTTGTACGTTTATCCTTTCTAGAATTCCTAGCAAAGGGAAAATCTATAAAAACGCTAGTGTCCATATCTACCTCATGAAATCTGGCGTTCACACCGACTTCGTGTTACCCGTCAAAAATGAAATCCATGACTGGCGCCAAGAATTTCCTATTGCCAACACAGACTTCAAGGACAGCAGCAACCAACTAATCTCTATCGGTTGGGGCGACCAAACTTTTTACATGAATACCCCTACTTGGGCTGATCTTACGCTTAAAACGGCACTTACTACGCCCTTTGGCCTGGGGCCTTCAGCAATCCATGCCACCTACTACAGACAACTCCTAGATGATCGCCCAATTATTGGCTTAAAAATCACTCAAAAACAATATCAAAAATTGGTGCATTACATACAACGAACCTTGGTCTATCAAAACCATAAAACCATTTTGATTCGGCCAAAAATCAAGGGCGTTGTTACGGGAAATGATGCCTATTACCAAGCGAAAGGGCGCTATAGTATCTTTTTTACCTGTAATTCTTGGATCAATTCTGGTTTAAAAACTGCTGAGCAAAATGCGAGTTTTTGGACGGCTTTTGCAGGCGGCATTTTCTATCAATATGGGAAGTAAATTTTTGCTCATTCCACTTTTTTTTCTGTTGTCTACTCAAATGCTAGCACAAGAATACATTCTGTTCATTAATGGTTATCGTGGCCCCAAGCACGACGCCGAAATCACCAATAATCAACTGCATCAAAAAGACCCTACAGGCTATTGGTATGCAATAGACGACTCCATTAAAAAAAGATTTCCAGCGGCCAAGGCGCTTTATCTTGATGCGCACCATCCAATAAGCACATCTACGCATCTCAGAATGGGAAAAGCAGTGAGGTCCTACATTTTTTCTCGTTTTTGCTGGATCCGACGCAAGAGCAAATGGGTCTTAAACACTCAACCCAACCCTAATGGTTTTGAAATCAGAGTTGAAAACGGCGCAAAAGCAGGAAAACTCTTACTCAGATACTTTGAAGAAAACCCAGCAACAAAAATTCATGTGGTTTGCCATAGCATGGGCTATGCCTATTTTCTGGGTATCATTGACATCCTTGCACCAACACAAACTTTTGGCAAAGCCCTGATTTTATCACCTGAGGCTGCAAGCACCGCCAGCCGTGACTGGTCTATTTTTGAAGAAGTTTGGCAATATGGTGCCAATGCAGACGTCCCAGAAGCAGACCCTATCTTTTTGCAAGATGGGATTGCCCCACAACAAGCAGTTCCTGGCCTCGATCAACTCAAAGACCCAACGAAAGGTGGACGCATTTATATCCCAAGCACTTATCCAAAAAGCAAGCTAGGCTTCATCAAAAGTCACCACCTTGCCTATTATGACTGGTTCTTTTGGATCAAGCCAACTGATCGCGGCTATTTCAGTGCTGACTAACTTTTTTCTTGAAAAGAAAATAACTCAAGCCTGCTGAGATAAAGAAAAGACAGGCGGCGAAAAGAATTGCATTTGAAGGAGTCTGACCTAAAAATGAATGATAAAGTTTTCCAAAAGTCAGGGTTTGAAATATCATCGGTAAAACAATCATCATATTGATGATACCCATATAAACACCATATTTTTCTTTAGGCAATTCAGGTACCACCATTAAAAAAGGTACGCCCATGATACTTGCCCAAGCAATACCTAAACCAACAATATTAATGATTTGCATCGTTGGATCTTGGGTCATCGAAAAGTTAAGTAAACCAAACCCAGCGATCATTAAGGCTACTGCATGTACCTTGTGCGCCGCAAACTTTGCCAAAATACGCATGAGTAAAAGCGCAACTATAAACGTAACAATATTATAACTGGCATTCAAAAGGCCAGAAAAACTCACAGCCTGTTCAAAGTCAGGATGCTCATTCATATTGTTTCCGAGCGGAATATCATAGATAGTTTGAGCCACTGAAAGCGCGGAGAATTGCCAATAAATAAAAAGGGCATACCACTGAAACAAATAAAGAATAGCTAATTTCCACAATACCCGAGGCATCCCTTTGATTGCTCTGAGAATGTCTATTATTGGGGCTATTGCACTTTTTTTACTCGCTTGAAGTTCGGCTAATTCTTCTGCTGATGGTGGCTCTTCTTTGGTTTTATACATCGCCCATAAAATCGTTGTTATGGAGGCAATACCGCCTACGAAAAAGGCTACATAGACCCAATAAGGCAAACCGTTTTCGCTTTTTTGTCCAAGCCACTCACTCTTCTGCAACAGATAAAGACACAAATTGGCAAGTGTAATACCAAAACCGGTAAAAAAGCTCTGGATTAAAAAACCACGGCGCTGTTCATGTTCAGGTAAAACATCAGCTACAAAAGCCCTGTATGGTTCCATTGCTGTATTATTACCGGCATCTAATATCCATAGTAAGCCCGCTGCCATCCAAATTGAACTACTATAAGGAAACGCAAAAAGCGCCAAGGAGCACAAAATGGCTCCGATGAGAAAGTATGGTTTGCGACGTCCTAATTTTGGGTGCCAGGTTTTATCGCTTAGCGCACCGATGAGCGGTTGAACCAACAAGCCGGTCATTGGCCCTGCTAAATTCAATAAAGGCAGCTCGTCGGGATTAGCTCCCAAGAGCATATAAATTGGATTGATTGCAGTCTGTTGGAGCCCAAAACTGTACTGAATTCCTAAGAATCCGAAGTTCATGTTCCACAGCTGCCAAAAACTCAAACGCGGAAGTATTTTTTTCATTTGAGCTTTAAATTAAAATGAAAATCGATCAGTGCATCTGCTTTGCTTGCACTTTTTGAAATGAGTTGATGTTCAATCTCCAAAACACGGTCTACAAATTCGTCTTGTGCTTCTGAACCACGGTTGCGGGCAAGCCTCAACTCTTTGGTTTGTTTGTAATCTCTGGACATGAAAAGATGAAAATCAGTGTTTTCAAGAAAAAAGGTATATGTACCTTCTATAATCAAAACCTTTACTTCGTTCAGTTCAACTTTAATTTCTGAGCTACTATTTTGGTAATAATCAACTAAGGGTACAATTTGCTGGGTTGCGCCGTTTTTAAATGCAGAAATGAAGTTGTTTAATCTAGCAAGATCTACTTCCTCAGGTCCAACATGCCCGATATCTTGCAATCTTTTTGCATGATTACTTGCTGGCGGCAATTTAAAGAAATCATCCATGTGCAAAATAAGTGCTTGACATCCTTTTTCTGCCAAAGCTTGTTGCAAGGCTGTCGCCATGTGCGTCTTACCGCTGCCAGATTCTCCGGCAATTGCCAATACTGACCTTTGCGTATTTTTCCAGAAATCAAAGGCAGCTAAAATTTGATCCGCAGCACTGATATTCAGAAAGGTAGTCTCTATTTTTTCTCCTATCATAATGAAAAGATTGCAAGGATTTGTGCTGGATCAGCACACATAAATAAATAGCCAGATGCAGAAAAACACATTTGTTGCTTCCCTCCTGGTTTGAAGTCATTGGTTGAGATGTATTCTGAGAAATGAAATGTATCAGTTTGTTCTAAAAACTGCTCATAACTCTGAGCAATTTGACGAGCAAGTTCAGTGGATTGTTTTTGCAAGCCCATTGCCAAAATTCCGGACATCACCGGCCAAGAGCCCCCATTATGAAATTGATAGGGCTCGTTTTTAAAACTATAATTATACTGATTTTCAAGTAAGGCCCAAGCGGCATCTTGTCTTTGAATCACTGGCCAAAACGACGGAATAAAAAGTTGTTGCCTATCTGTTTCAAACTTTTTGATGTAGGCTGTTAAACCGGGTATTTCAAAACCCAATAAAAGCGCCAAGCCGTTAGCTGCTGCATCCCACTGTAAAGTATATTGAGCCGCATCAAAACCAGCCGGTAAAAATGGGATTTCTGCTGACTGCAGTGCTTTAAAAATTCTTGGATGCAGGGTCTGCTCGCTGGTTGGCTTTATTGAACAAAAGTTATGTTCAATGGCATTTCTTACTAATTGGATCTTTTGTTGAAGCTGCTGTTCTTCAGGCCAACAGCTTGAACAAAGTTTCAAGGCCCAATAACGGAGTAAGTTATCGTAAAGTGTATAACCCGATAAGATGTATTCATCCGCCCAATTTCCACCTAATGGCGTATAAACCAAATGTCGGGCATTGAATTCCCATGCATCTAGTAAATTGAGCACTTGAAATGCGGGTGCTTTCAATTTGTTTTTAAGTTCGAGGTCTTGCGTTTTTGATAGGTACAAACAAGTTTGAATGAGCCACCAAGTTTGGGCATCTACCCTCCCCACTAATGTGCCATAACTAACACTTGCCTTTTCTGTAGCGGCAACTGCTACATTTGAAGGTATGAGCCCTTGTACATTTTGTTGCTGTACTAATGTCAAGATACTTGCCTTCACGGAAGGGTAAAGCTCTTCGCGCTCGTGCAACAAAATTGCCAAAGCTGTAATAGCGCTATCTCTTGACCAAACGCGATTGTAATTTTCATTACCCGTAGCCGTAGCGAGAAAACCAGCTGCAGTGCTGCTATTTTTTAAAACTTGAAATGCTTGTTCTTTGTACATAGGACCCTCTATAAAAAAGAAATGAGGTGTAAAGTTACACCTCATCTCTATCACTCTAAAACAAAGTCTTAAAAACGGTAGCGGATGCTAATTGCTGTAGAACGTCCAGCAATAGATCTAGCTCTTACGTAGTTTGTAGTACCTTCTGTGATTGAACCTTCTTCAGATTCTGTTACTCCGATTGCGTTTAAAACGTTGTTTGATTGTAACATCACACTTAGATTTTCAATTGGCGTCCAGCTGATGTACGGATTCAAGTAGAAATAAGCACTCATGACCAACTCATTGTTATCTTGAGCAAATGAACTTCCTGTTCCGATCAAGTTTGCACCAATTTGGAAATCCTTATTGATATTGTAAACTGGTGTAACAGAATAGATAAGTGGTGCCTGACGACGTGGTGTTTTACCTACGTTGCTTGGTGTTACCTCATCTGCAGCAATTTTAGCATTAGTATAAGTTAAGTTACCATAGATTTGGAATTTCTTAACTGTGTAACCTGCTTCTAATTCAAGACCAACTGCGTTGTACGTACGATCAAAGAATTTTTGAGTAGTCGCTTCGAAGTTCTTTTCATCTGTTTGCGCGAAGAATGCAGTTGCATTTAACAATACACCATTCTTACGCATTTTGTAACCAAGCTCTGCTTGTGATGTGAAGTCAACAACATTATTTGGATCTGTTAATCCTCCTTGCGGATTTAAGTAAGTTCCGAAAAGAACGCGGTCAGCGCCTGCACGTCCGCCTTTAGAGTAGCGTGCAAAAATCCCACTCGTTTGATCAAGTTGGTAGTTAGCTCCTACTGAATAAGATAGGTAGTTCCAGTTGTAATTAACAACATTTGGATTATTGTTGTCAATCATAGAAACACTGTTTTCTACTGCAGAAACAGTTCCGTTACCGTTGATATCATTCATTGGTGATTGTACTGAACCTGAATAGGTACCGTTAGCTGTTCCCATATCGTAGCGCGCACCAACAGAAAGTGTCAAGGCTTCAGTCACTTCGATATCTCCGTTGAGGTATGGTGCTAAAATGTTGTAAGCAACATTGTAATTGCGTTGGCAGCAGTTACCCCATGCAGGCACACCGTAAGCCAAAAGACCATTTTCAGTCAAGGCAGTAGCAGCACCTGTAGAATCTACACGGTTGATGTCAATTAACTGACCATAACCATTTTCAGCATCTGCTGCACTCATGAGGTAAGAATTCCACAACCAAGACATATTGAGTTGCTGTGTTGCTTGGTAAAGACCAAAGTTCAAGTTACCAAAAGAGGTCTTCTTGTTGATGTTGTAATCGTTGGTCATGTTGTTGAAGTTATTCAATTTGGTATTGAATAAGTGCATCAACATCAAAGTCTCACCTTGATAGTCTGAACCATCTTGGTTAGTCAATGTGTAAGTATTTCCAGCACCAGCTAAACCGCCAGCAATAGCAGCAGTTGTTCCGAAGTTAGCCGGGAATGGCGCTACAAAACGACCATTTACACCTGCATAACGCGAACGGCCTGTAAGCGTCCAGTCATTTCCAATATCAAACTTAAATTCAGTACCAACTGAAGTATAGTTTGAAGTCATGCCGTCATGTACATTTACCATTTCTGGTTGATTCGCTTCGTTCAAAGCCACAACATTCGACATAAATGGCGTTTGCAAACCACCTGTTAATGCGTTGTAGCCAGTCACTGAACCCCAAACCGGAGCATCATTTGACCCACTAACTGTCATTGGCATTGGCATGTATGCTGCTGTGTGATCTCTGAGGGCTTTCACGTAAACTTTTACATATCCGTTATCGAACTCTTTCAATAAGTTCGCCTTGATTTGACCGCCGTCGTTACCATTGAAACCGATGTCGCGTGGCCCAACACCTTGACGGTAAAAACCACCAACGTGCATATATAAACCATCACCTACTTTTGTTCCGTATTCAACATCCTGACGTAAATTTCTGTAGTCAACACCGATTGAAGTAGCAATAGATCCTCCTTCACGACGTCCGTCTTTAGAAATAAAGTTAATGATACCCGCTGGTGAGTTTGAAGCAAGCGTAGAGGCAGATCCACCACGAACAGACTCAACTCTTCCGATCGTTGCATCAGCTCTAACAAATTGATCTTGTGTTCCAAAAGCGATATCTCCAAATTGAAGTACCGGTAAACCGTCTTCTTGGATCAATAAATACTTAGAACCTCCTGTTGCTAATGGAACCCCACGAACAGATAAGTTTGTATTACCGTCTCCTGCTGAAGATTCTGAACGAATACCAGGGATTTGACGGAAAATTTCTGCAGTTGTGCGCGGAGCGGCACGTTCAATCTGATCAGGACGCAATGTCGATACTGAAATAGATGAACTCAGCGCTGCTTTAGGATTGGTTACACCTGTTACAACTACTTCGTTGATGTTTTTGACAGAATCCTTCTCTTTGCCAACTTGGGCAAAGGTGGTCTGTGCAACACCCAACTGGAGCATTAAAAGCCCAGCTAGTGTTTTTACATTTAAGTAACTTTTGTTTTCCATAGTTTTAGTTTTGGTTCGACCAAATTAGAGCAATTTAACATTGAGAAAACATGAAATTGAGGTCAAAAACGCTGCAAACGATTGTGCAAACGATTGCGCAAACGATTGCGGTTGAATACTTTTTCACATTTTTTTGAATTGTCCTAAAAAAATAGGATACTTGTAATCATGAAACCGATGACAATTAAAGATTTGGCCATTTTTTTAAAAGTGAGCCCTTCAACGGTTTCTCGTGCACTCAATAATCATCCAGATATCAGCCTAGAGGTCAGGCAACGCGTACAGCAACTCGCTGAAGAGCTTCAATTCAAGCCCAATAGCTTTGCGGCCAACTTTAGAAAGAAGCAATCAAAACTCATCGCAGTTGTACTTCCTAAAATATATCGTTCTTTCATTCCAGATGTCATTGAAGGAATTACAAAAACACTGAAACAAAATAATTACCAAACGCTAATTCTATTAACTGAGGATCAACTCGAAAACGAAATAGCAGCTATTCAACAATGTTGCGACATGCGGGTCGATGGTATTTTGCTTTCACTGAGTAACCAGACCAAGAATCTAGACCACTTAACTAGCTGTAAAAGTTTAGGAATCCCGCTGGTTTTGTTTGACAACACGCTTGAAAGCCAGGACTTCCCCTCTGTTCATATCAATGATGCTATGGCAGCTGCAGCCTGTGCAAACTACCTCAATGACAAAAAAATAAAACGGGTAGCGGCTGTTTTCGGTCCTGAAGAACTCAATATTTCTAAAAATAGAAAATCAGGTTTTCACAAAGCACTCCAAGAAAACATCATTTGTGATATTTGCTACGCCAAAGATGCGAAGGCCGCCTATGATTTTGTCAATGAACAAATTGCCTTGCACCAAACGGCTGCCTTTTTCGGCATTTCTGATGAGGTCTTATTAGGAATAATAACTGCTATTAAAGAAAATAGACTTTCCAAAAAGACGATTGTTATTGGATTTTCGGACGGATTAACCATGCCATTTCTACACAAACAACTGCATTATATTTTCCACGATGGTAAAATTGTAGGAGATCAAGCGGCTCAATTGATCTTAAGACATATCGAAGAAAGCCCCGTTCATAAACAAGATGTCGAAATCAAGGTCGAATTATTCGGCGCATAGGGCTGTTTTATACAATATTTCTAACTTTGAGCTAGAAATGCAACACGAGCTCAATTTAAAACCCTACAATACTTTTGGTATTGCTGCACAGGCGCAACATTTTGCTTCCTTTCAAGAGGTTCAGCAACTGCCTGCTTTACTTGCTTCCTATCCAAACCTCCCCTTATTAATTTTGGGTGGCGGTAGCAATATCCTATTTACAGATGACTTCCAAGGTTTGGTTTTGCGCAATGAAATCAAAGGCATCCAACTGCTTAAGGAAGACGCTGAAAATGTCTATGTAAAATCAGGAGCTGGTGAAGTTTGGCATGAGTTTGTTTGTCATTGCATCGACCACAATTGGGCGGGGCTAGAGAATTTATCTCTGATCCCTGGTTCTGTCGGAGCCAGCCCTATGCAAAATATTGGTGCATATGGTGTGGAAATCAAAGATGTGTTTCACGAATTAAGTGCTTATCACATTGTCTCTGGTGAAATACATACTTTTGACAAGCAGCAGTGTCAGTTCGGTTACCGTGAAAGCGTTTTCAAACGCGCGCTCAAAAATCAATACATCATCATCGATGTTACTTTCAAGCTTCACAAACGAGCTGAAGTCAAAACGAGTTACGGTGCCATTCAACAAGAACTTGAAAAAATGGGGGTAACTGCACCCACTATTCAAAATGTTGCTCGGGCGGTCATCGCGATCAGACAATCCAAATTACCAGACCCTAAAGTTCTGGGTAATGCCGGGAGTTTTTTCAAAAACCCTGTTGTTTCCATGCAGCTCTTTGAAGACATCAAACGCAATTACCCCGAGGTTTCTTTCTATCCGGTCTCTGAGACCGAGGTAAAATTGGCAGCTGGCTGGCTCATCGAAAGAGCTGGTTTCAAAGGTCTTAGAAAGGAAAATTGCGGTGTCCATGACAAACAAGCCTTGGTATTAGTCAATTACGGTGGCAGTACTGGGCAAGAAATCTTGGACTTATCTACTCAAATCATTGAACAAATACAAAAACTTTTCGGCCTAACCCTAGAACGAGAAGTCAATATCATTCCCCAATATGAAAGTCTCTTATAACTGGCTCAAAGATTTACTTAATTTTCCTTATTCTCCCGAAGAACTAGATGCTGTCTTGACAGAAACAGGCCTTGAGGTTGAAGGAATCGAACACATTGAAGACATCAAAGGTGGACTCAAGGGGGTTGTTGTAGGTGAAGTATTGAGCTGTGAAAAACACCCAGACGCTGACAAACTCAAAGTGACCACAGTGAATGTAGGTACCGATGAACCTTTGCAAATTGTTTGTGGTGCACCAAATGTGGCGCAAGGTCAAAAAGTACTTGTAGCAACTGTCGGGACAACGCTTTACCCACAACCAGATCAAGCATTTGAAATTAAAAAAGCTAAAATACGCGGTGTTGCATCCGAAGGCATGCTTTGTGCCGAAGATGAACTGGGTTTAGGTAGTAGCCATGACGGTATTTTAGTTTTAGACAAGCATATTGTTGTTGGTACGCCAGCCGCTGAATTATTTGAATTACAAAACGATGCGCAACTAGAAATAGGACTTACTCCAAATAGAGCAGATGCCATGGGGCACATCGGCGTGTGTCGTGACATCAAAGCATACATGCATGCGCAACTTCATGTAAGTTCAGACCTCATTTGGCCGCAAATTGCGGAAATTCAAAATAGCGGTAGTGCATTGCAGATCGTTATACAAGACCAAGAGGCTTGCAAAGCCTACTACGGCATTGAACTAACGAACATCAAGGTTGAAGCCTCCCCTGCTTGGCTGCAAAGCAGACTCCGCGCAGTAGGCATTAAACCGATCAACAATGTAGTTGATGTCAGCAACTATGTGATGCGTGAATTAGGAACGCCATTACACATTTTTGATGCAGCTAAAATCCAAGGAGCAGCAACAGTTCGTCTGGCCAATAAAGGTGAAAAATTCGTAGCCCTAGATGAGCAAACATACGAACTACAAGGTACCGAATTGCTCATTGCAGATCAGAATGGCCCGCTTTGCTTAGCTGGAATTATGGGTGGCAAAGAAAGTGGTGTCAACGAAAACACCACACACATTCTCATAGAGTCAGCAGTTTTTGATGCGGTAAGTGTACGCAAAGCAGCGCGTTTGCACGGATTTAACACTGATGCTTCATTTCGCTTCGAACGCGGCGTTGATCCAGACTTAACACTTTATGCCTTAAAACGTTGTGTTTATTTACTTCAACAAATAACTGAAGTAAAACAACACACTCAGTTATTTACTTTTGAAGGAAATACCGCAGCAGCTATTTCACTTGAGCTCAATCTTCAACAGGTCAAGCAATTGATCGGCACCGCCCTTGACAAAAGCCTCATTAAGCGCATTTTAACCGATCTCGATTTCGTAATTTTAGAAGAGCAAGCCGATCATTTGCAATTACGCGTGCCACGCTATAGAGTTGATGTCACAAGACCTGTAGACGTCATCGAAGAAATCTTGCGTATCTACGGCCTCAACCAAGTGCCACTTCCAGAAAAATGGAACTTCTCTTTGCCAGTGCGCCCAAGATTTTACCCTGAAAAACACAAAGAAAGCATTTGCGAATTCTTGGTCGGAAGAGGCTATTCAGAGATCCTGAACAATTCATTGACCAAACTTGCCTACGCTGAGAAAATTTCGAGTGCAAAACCGGAACGAGCCATTCAAATCTTGAATCCGCTCAGCCAAGATCTCGGGATACTCAGGCAGTCTTTATTATTTGGCTTATTAGAATGCCTGCAATACAACCAAAACAGACAGCAAAGCAACCTGCGCATCTTTGAATTTGGACAGCACTATAATTTTATAGATGGCTTACGCCAGGAAAAAAGTCAACTTGCGCTAGCACTCATGGGCCAGCATTCAGAAGAAAATTGGCAAAATACAGATGCTAAAGCGCTTAAGTACAATTTCTACGATTTAAAAGCAGAGGTTTTGTCTTTATTTGAACGCCTCGGCCTCGCTACAAAAGTGCTTGAATCAGCAATTCAGGATCCTCATTTTGAAGATGGAATCTCGTTTGAAATCAACGGTAAATGTATGGCTCAGCTAGGCTGGGTTAGCCAAGAAATTCAAACTATTTTTGACCTCAAGCAAAGACCGTTCATAGCACTCATCAATTGGGACGACCTCATGCATGCTATTCGCAAGCAGCAAATTACCTTTCAAGAACTGCCCAAATCATTTGCGGTTCGCCGTGACCTCTCGCTACTTATAGCAAAAGATATCAAATACAACGACTTAAAATCGGCTGCGCAAAAAGCCGAGCGCAAGCTTTTACTAGCGGTAAATTTATTCGATGTTTATGAAGGTAAAAACTTAGCTGAAGGCATGAAATCTTATGCGCTTTCTTTCTATTTACAGGATGCGCAACAAACGCTTACCGACAAACACATTGAAAAAGCAATGCAACAAATATTGCAAGCCTTAGAAAAGGACTGCGGCGCAAAACTTAGAATGTAAAACATTCTTTTTTCAAAAAAAGAAAGGAAAGGCGTTAAGCCGTGATGTAGCGCTCCAAATTTGGATTACTGGTCAATTCTTCAGCACCTAAAATAAGTAAGGACTTCACTTTGTTGGTTTCTAACCACAATTCAAAGTTGGTAATGCCAACGCGCAAAGTACCATTAATATCAATTTTATGAACGGGCTTTTGCTGCTTATCGAAGAGCGCTTTTACTTCTAAAATTTCAGCTGACAGTTCTTGGTTCTGATTGAAAATGAGCAAACTATCTGTTGCTTCGAAAAAATCAGCAGGCTTTTCTTGTGCAACAATAAGTTCCTGAGCTTTGGTTGCAGCCCAGTTTTGAATGGCACTAGAAAATTGATTGGCGGCTAATAAATAAATCGTGGCTACTTTCATGCTTACTCTAAAATTGTCCGCAAATATAGCGCTAATAAGCTTCTCCTACTTTTCGTAACCTAAAATTTTCAGATAATCTTGTGCAGTTTGCTCATTACTAAACACTTCGGTCTGAATTTTTCCGTCTTCGTCTCTTCTGATCAAGATATGCTTAGGTTCGGGTATCAGACAGTGCTTCAAACCACCGTAGCCTCCAATTGTTTCTTGATATGCCCCAGTATTGAAAAACCCGATGAAAAGCGTGTTGTTTTTATCAAATTTCGGCAAGTAAATGGCATTAGAATGCTGCTCTGAATTGTAGTAGTCATCGGAGTCACAGGTGAGCCCACCGAGTAAGACACGCTCGTAGTCATCATTCCAACGATTGATAGGCAACATGATAAAACGCTGGTTAATAGCCCAAGTATCTGGAAGGTTCGTCATGAACGAAGAATCAATCATGTTCCATTTTTCTCGGTCATTTTGCTGTTTCTGGTGTAAGACACTAAAAATAGCACCGCCACTCTCTCCTACTGTAAATGACCCAAATTCTGTAAAGATATTTGGCTCCGGAATGTCGTTATCTTGACAAACGCGCTTTACCTGTGTGAGGATTTCACGCACCATGTAAGCATAATCAAAATCGAAGGCCAATGATTTCTTAATCGGGAAACCGCCACCAATGTTCAATGAATCTAGCTCTGGGCATAGTTTCTTGAGGTCAGAATAAACGCGTAAACACTTGGTTAATTCGTTCCAGTAGTAAGCGGTATCGTTGATGCCCGTATTGATGAAAAAATGCAGCATTTTGACGCGTACCCTCGGGTTTTCCTTGAGAATGGCTTTGTAAAACGGCACAATTTCGCGGTAACGAATGCCCAAACGCGAGGTATAAAATTCAAACTTTGGCTCTTCTTCTGAAGCAATTCGAATGCCGATATTTAGTTCTTTGGTAGTTGAACTGATCAATTGTTTGAGCTCATCGATGTTATCTACAACCGGAACAATTCGCAATTGATCTTCTTCTATGAGCTGCGCGATGTTGTCCAAATATGGCTTCGGTTTATAGCCATTACAGATGACATAACTTTTTTCTTTGAGCTTACCTGCCGCATGCAAACTTTTGACAATATCAATATCAAAAGCAGAGGAAGTTTCGATGTGTACATCGTTTTTGAGGACTTCATCAAGGACAAAAGCAAAGTGTGAACTTTTGGTACAGTAAGAATAATAGTAATTACCCTGATAACCAAGGTTGTTAATGGCTTCGCGAAACCACCCTTTAGCACGTTGAATATTATTTGAAACCTGGGGCAAATAATGAAATTTGAGTGGTGTCCCATACTCATGCACCAAACGCATCAGATCAATTCCGTGAAAGAATAAACGATCTTCGCGAAGAAAAAACTCGTTCTGAGGAAAATCGAAGGTTTGATCAATTAAGTCAATGTATTTGGTTCTCATACTTTTTCAAATAATAACTGAGTTCTGTACGTAAATACTGCCGTTTGGTTTCGCTTGTACTATACAATCTAAAACGCGCTAAAAATTTGTGCAAAAATACTGCTTTTTATATGGACCAAGAGCGTCTGAAAACACTACTTTTGAGCACAGCAAATTTTCATGTCCTACTTAGACGAATTAAACGAAAGTCAGCGGGTAGCCGTTGAACACATTTACGGCCCAATCATGGTCATTGCCGGTGCAGGCTCAGGTAAAACGCGTGTACTCACCTATCGCATTGCTCACATGATGGAACAAGGCGTCGATCCCTTCAATATTTTAGCACTTACCTTCACCAATAAGGCCGCCAAGGAAATGACCGAAAGAATTGGCCATATTGTGGGTGGTGGCGAGGCAAAGAACATTTCCATGGGGACCTTCCACTCGGTGTTCTCAAAAATTTTGCGCTTTAATGCAGAAAGAATCGGCTTTCCGAACAACTTCACGATCTACGACACCCAAGATTCCAAGAGTCTAATCAAAGACATCATCAAAGAGTTTAACCTCGACGACAAAACTTACAAACCAAGCACGGTTTTTGGCCGTATTTCTGCTGCTAAAAACAATTTAATTTCACCAGAGGCTTACATGGCCAATCAAGAAATCCAACTTGAAGACAAACAAGCTCGCAGACCCGAACTCGGGCGTGTGTTTCAAGCCTATGCCAACCGCTGTCAAAAAGCGGGCGCCATGGACTTTGATGACCTCTTGTATTTTACCAATGTTTTACTCCGAGACTTTCCAGATGTCTTGCACTACTATCAGCAAAAGTTCCAGTACATCTTAGTCGACGAGTACCAAGATACCAACTACGCGCAATACCTTATCGTTAAAAAATTGGCGGCGGCTTATCAAAATATATGTGTTGTCGGCGATGACGCTCAAAGCATCTACTCCTTTAGAGGCGCCAACATTGAAAACATCCTGAATTTCCGCAAAGATTACCCTGATTTTGCATTATACAAACTCGAGCAAAATTACCGCAGCACGAAAACAATTGTAGAAGCGGCCAATAGTGTCATCAAGAAAAACAAAGATCAAATTTTTAAAACGGTCTGGACCGACAACCAAGAAGGTGGAAAAATTAAGGTTTTACGATCTTTAACTGACAATGAAGAAGGACGCAGCATTGCCCAAGCCATTTTCGAAAAGAAAACTGCTGAGGGTGGCCGCTACCAAGACTTCGCCATTCTGTACCGCACCAACAAACAGTCAAGGGCTTTTGAGGAAGCACTGCGCAAACTCAACATGCCCTACAAAATATATGGCGGCTTGTCTTTTTATCAGCGCAAAGAAATCAAGGACCTCCTCGCCTATTTCAGATTAGCAGCCAACCCACACGACGAAGAAGCTTTCAAACGCGTGATCAATTACCCCAAGCGTGGCATCGGCAAAACAACGGTCGAAAACATCATCATTGCGGCCAATAAATACAGCACCAGCATGTGGGAGGTCGTCAAAGATTTTCACAAGTATCCTGCCGATGTAGGGTCGGCGGCCAAGAGCAAAATTTACGAATTTGTCACGATGATAGACAGCTTCGGTGCTGAACTTGAAAAAGTAGATGCGTATACCCTAGCCGACCGCATTGCGAAGTCCTCGGGCATCATTCGCGAACTCATTTCTGAAAAAGATAAAGGCCCTGAAGAAGTCGAACGCTTTCAGAACATCGAAGAATTATTAGCTGGTATTCAAGAATTTGTCAAAGGAAACGAAGACGGCACACTGCGCACCTTAGCGGACTTCATGATGGATGTCGCATTACTCACCGACGCCGACCAAGAAAACCCTGAAGAGCGCAACCACATCAGCCTCATGACCATCCACTCCAGCAAAGGTCTTGAGTTTCAACACATTTATATTGTTGGCCTCGAGGAGAACTTATTTCCTTCTCAAATGGCACTCAATTCCAGGTCGGAACTAGAAGAAGAACGTCGTTTATTTTATGTGGCACTCACACGCGGCATGAAAAGCTGCATGCTGTCTTATGCCACAAGTCGCTTCACCTGGGGGCAGCCCATCATGTGTGAGTCATCACGCTTTATCGATGAGATTGATGCGCAATACCTCCAATTTGAATCGATTAGTCGTGGGCCAGCTGGCGGCCGTTCTTTGATGGGTTCCGGAACCATTGATCGCGGTTTTACAGGTGGGCTCAACAAGCCTATGGGTGCACCCGCTCCGCAACTGCGCTCCTTAAAAGAAGTGACACAAAAAGGTACTTCTTCCTCAAAAAACGAAGACAACTATGAGCAGCTCATGGTCGGAAGCAACGTTTCACACGATAAGTTTGGCAAAGGAAAAGTACTCAAAATTGAAGGCGCAGGCCCCGATAAAAAAGCCACCATTTTCTTCCCGCAACACGGTTCTAAAACGGTATTGCTACGCTTTGCAAATCTTCAAATTCTTGAGGATTAAAATATCATTCTTCCAGTAGATCTGGTCTTCTTTCTTTGGTGCGCTGATAAGCCTGTGCTTCGCGCCAAGCTGCCACCTCTTTTGGGTTGCCTCCTAACAAAACTTCTGGCACTTTCATACCCATGAATTCTGGCGGACGCGTGTAAACTGGCGGGGCCAATAAATTGTCTTGAAAAGAATCAGTGAGTGCGGATGTTTCATCATTGAGTACCCCAGGAATCAGACGTACCACCGCATCTACAACAATAGCTGCCGCGAGTTCTCCCCCACTTAATACATAAGAGCCGATGGAAATTTCTTTGGTGATGTAATGATCTCTGATGCGTTGGTCAACGCCTTTGTAATGCCCGCACAAAATGATCAAGTTTTGCTTCAAGGATAATTGATTGCAAGCCGCTTGATCCAAAACCGCGCCATCTGGGGTCATGTAAATGATCTCGTCATAACTGCGTTGCGCTTTCAGTGCTTCTATGGCTTTTGAAATAGGTTCAACGCTCATGACCATTCCGGCTCCACCTCCATATTGGTAATCATCGACATTGCGATGCTTGTTGTCGGCGTAATCGCGAAGATTATGGACATGGATTGCTGCCAAACCTTTGTCTTGAGCGCGCTGCATGATTGAAGCCGCAAAAGGACTTTCAAGCAGCTGAGGAAGTACTGTAATTATATCAATACGCATGTGACAAAGATAAGCCAATTCCATGCATTTTACTACCTTTGCACAAATCCCAATTATGATCCAATTATCTGAGCGTTTACTTGCAATGGAAGAGTCTGCTACCATTGCTATGGCAAAAAAAAGTAGAGAACTAAAAGCACAAGGAAAAGACGTCATTTCTTTATCACTTGGCGAGCCTGATTTTCATACCCCAGAGTTCATTAAAGATGCTGCGGTTCAGGCACTCAAAGATAATTACACTACTTACACGCCTGTTCCAGGCTACGACGATCTTCGCGAAAGCATTTCTCGTAAATTCCTCCGAGATAACAACCTGACCTACGCCAAAGATCAAATCGTTGTGTCTACTGGCGCTAAGCAAAGCATTGCCAATCTCGTACTCAGTTTAATCAACCCCGGAGACGAAGTCATCATTCCGGCACCATATTGGGTGTCTTATCTCGAAATTGTAAAAGTGGCTGAAGGTGTTCCGGTAGTCATTGCTGCAGGCATAGACAAAGACTTCAAGATCACAGGTGCAGACCTCGAAGCTGCTATTACGCCAAAAACAAAAATGTTGATGTTCTCCACGCCATGCAACCCGACAGGTTCGGTTTACACCAAGGAAGAACTTCAAGATATCGCACGTGTTCTTGCAAAATATCCGCAAATCATTGCCATGAGCGATGAAATTTATGAGCACATCAACTTTATCGGAAAGCACGAAAGCTTAGCTCAATTTCCAGAAATTTACAACCAAGTTGTTACTGTTAATGGTGTTTCAAAAGCTTGGGCCATGACCGGCTGGAGACTTGGCTACATTGGTGCTCCTAAAGAAATTGCAGCAGCCTGCGACAAAGTTCAAGGTCAGTTTACTTCTGCTACCTGTTCAATTACGCAGCGCGCAACCATTGCCGCTATGGATGCTGACCCTGCCATTTTAAAAGACATGATTGCTGCTTTTGAAAGCAGAAGAAACTTGGTGCTTGCAGGCCTCAGAAATATCCCAGGCTTAAAAGTAAACAACCCAGGCGGCGCATTTTATGTTTTCCCTGACTGCTCTGCTTACTTCGGTAAAACCGTAAATGGCAAAACGATTTCCAACTCAGATGAACTATGTATGTATCTATTAGAAGACGCATTAGTTGCTTGTGTGGGTGGCGAAGCCTTCGGAGACCCGAACTGTTTCAGAATCAGTTATGCGGCCTCTGAAGAAACCTTACAAAAAGCGGTTGAACGCATTGCTACAGCTTTAGCCAAACTCAACTAATATGTCTTTACAAGCGCTCTTCGATTCATTTAATGGCAAACGTGTACTTGTACTTGGCGATGTCATGATTGACGCCTATTTGCACGGTGCTGTCAATCGCATGAGCCCTGAAGCACCTGTGCCCGTTGTCGATTTTCAAAAAGAAGAACAACGCATTGGTGGCGCTGGAAATGTAGCACTCAACCTACAAGCTTTGGGCGCCACCCCAATAATGGCAAGTGTCATCGGACAAGACAACGCCAGTGAACAACTTCGAAATCTTTTTGAACAGGCTCAAATCGATACCTCAGCGCTCATTGGCTCTTCTGAACGCAAGACCACTATCAAAACCAGAGTGCTTTCAGGCAGCAAGCAACTACTCAGAATCGATACCGAAGACCAACACGACCTCACTGCTACTGAAGCAAATAATTTGAAAAATAGTTTATCAAAATGTTTAGCGCAAGGTATTGATGGCATTATTCTAGAAGATTACAACAAGGGGATCCTGACCAAAGACCTTATTGAATGGGTCATAGCGGAGGCCAATGAAAGAAACATACCCACGGCCGTTGACCCCAAAAAGAAAAATTTCCTGAGTTATCAGCACTGCACACTTTTTAAGCCCAACTTAAAAGAGCTCAAAGAAGGCCTAGACCTCCATTTTGACTACAGCAAAGAACCAAACGCGCTTAATTTGGCCCTCGAAAAACTCCAACAGTACCTGGGCAACCAACTTTCTTTTGTAACCTTGTCTGAACACGGCGTTCAACTTTTCGATGGTGAAACTCACCACAAATTAGCAGCTCATTTACGCAACATCTCAGATGTTTCAGGAGCTGGTGATACCGTCATTGCAACAGCATGCTTGTGTCTCATCTCTGGTGCAAGCCCACAACAGATTGCTGCACTTGCCAACTTAGCTGGAGGCTTAGTTTGCGAAAGCCCTGGTGTAGTAAGCATCAATAAACAACTTTTACTTGAAGAAGCACTTCAAAACCTCTCTTAATTATGTCTGAAAAAGTAGTCAAACCATACGATTCCGGAAAATCGAAAAAAGAAGAAGTCGCACAAATGTTCAACAACATTTCTGCGAACTACGATTTTCTCAATCACTTTCTGTCATTAGGAATCGATCATCTTTGGCGAAAAAAAGCAGTGAAGCAACTCAAAAACCAAGCACCAAAAGTCATTCTTGACCTAGCCACTGGTACCGGTGATTTTGCCATTGCATCTTTAAAACTGAATCCGACAAAAATCATCGGAATGGACATCTCTTCAGGCATGCTTGAGGTTGGCAAAACCAAAATGAAAAAAAGAGCTTTTGATCACATCATTGAAATGCAACTCGGCGACTCTGAAAATATGCCTTTCGAGGATCAAACTTTTGATGCCATTACTGTTGGTTTTGGTGTTCGAAATTTTGAAAACCTAGAAAAAGGCTTAGGCGAAATGCTCAGAGTACTCAAACCAGGAGGCACAGCTGTTGTCTTGGAATTTTCAAAACCCAAGACTTTCCCAATCAAACAACTCTTTTCGTTTTACTCTAATGTCATGATTCCACTTTTTGGTAAATACATCTCTAAAGACGAAAGGGCCTACACTTATTTGCCAGAAAGCGTTGCCGTTTTCCCTGAAGGAGCCGCATTTGTTAGCGTGATGCATAAAGTAGGTTTTCAAACCAAACAAACCATCCGACTCAGTGGTGGAATCGCCAGTATTTACATTGGTCAGAAGTCAAATACACAATAATAAAGTAGTCAATTCGTTAACTGCCAATGCGTTTAGTTATTATACTTCTTTTATTGAGCTCTTTTGGGATGCTTGCACAAACCCAAAAACAGCAGCGCTATAAAAATTTTGACAAGCGCTTTATTCATTTTGGCTTTATGCTCGGTGTCAATAGCTCTGATTTTACCGTGATGCAGAAACCCAATGCCTACAACCAATATCAGTTACTTTCCCTAACTAATGATGCTCAACCAGGCGGGCAGCTTGGTATATTAACTACTATTAAGTTGGGTACACCTACCATTCGTTTTCGAGTCATCCCTACGCTTTCTTTTCAAGAAAGAGTACTGCAGTATCAAAGCTTAGACACCATTTGGTTCAACAACGGTGTCGGCTCCCAAAGAGTCAATTCGACCAACCTTGAATTTCCCATGATGCTGCAGTTTCGCACCAAGCGCTACAACAACTTCACGGCCTACTCTTTGTTTGGCATGCAGTATTCCATTGATTTGCAGTCCCAGCAAGATGCCTCGCAAAATTTTTATGACCCCTTTGTCAAAATCAAGAAAAATGACTGGCAGGGTCAAATTGGGGCAGGTTTAGAATTCTTTGCGCCCTATTTTAAATTTGGCCTTGAACTCAAATACAGCCACGGTTTCAAGAGTAGTTTTATCCAGGATTACACACCGGTATCCAACCCGATAGACCAACTCTATAACCGAGCTTGGTACTTTTCCCTGATTTTTGAAGGATGATGGAGCAAATACAATTCGCTTGCAGCCCAGAACAAGCTCAGGATCTTGCATTTTTGACCAAAAAAATCAGAAAAGAACTCAAACTCAAAGAACAGCAGCAACTGCATTTTCGTTGGAAAAAACGCAGCATTGATGCTCGACAGCGTCAGATTAAAATCAATGCGACTTTTGAAGTGGCCATAGACCAAGAATTAGGTCCGCGCTTTGCTCCTTTCATTTTTCAGAAAGTTGCTCAAACAGCTCAGTGTATTCATATTATTGGTGCTGGCCCCGCCGGACTCTTTGCGGCGCTAGAAGCCATCTTGTGCGGCATTAAGCCCATCATTTACGAGCGCGGCAAAGATATCAGGGCACGCCGACGCGACCTCGCCAAACTCACTAAGAACCACGAGCTCAATCCTGAGTCCAATTATTGTTTTGGCGAAGGCGGGGCCGGAACTTACTCTGACGGAAAACTTTACACCCGCTCAAAAAAACGCGGTGATGTACAAAAGGTCTTAGAATTATTGGTTCAGTTTGGCGCCAAAGAAGACATCTTGATTGATGCGCATCCACATATTGGCACCAATAAATTGCCGCAACTCATTGAAGCCATTCGCGAACAAATTTTGGACGCTGGTGGTGAAATTCATTTTGAACACAAACTGACCAATCTGTCGCTCAAGGCCGACCAAATAACCGGTATTGAAATCAACCACAAATACAAGATTCCTGTTCAAAAACTCATTTTAGCCACTGGCCATTCCGCCCGAGATATTTTTGAGTTGCTGCATCAAAACCAAATTCAAATTAAAGCCAAACCTTTTGCCTTAGGTGTACGCGTTGAACATACACAAGCATTTATAGATGGCATCCAATACCATGGTAGGCAAAATGACGAATACCTCCCACCAGCATCTTACAGCCTGGTTACACAAGTAAAAGACCGCGGAGTTTATTCTTTCTGCATGTGTCCGGGTGGCATCATTGCACCCTGCGCTACCGCGGAGCAAGAAGTGGTTACCAACGGGTGGTCTCCTTCGAAAAGAAATAACATCTATTCGAATGCAGGTATTGTTGTTGGGATAGAACCAACAGATTTTGCACAAGCCAAAGACCCTTTTGTTTGTCTGAATTTTCAAAAAGAAATAGAGAAGCGCTGTTGGGAAGCGGCAGGCCAAACACAAAAGGTACCTGCTCAGCGTCTCAAAGATTTCGTAGAAGGCAAATTGAGTACTGACTTTCCACGAAGTTCCTATCAACCAGGAATTGTGAGTGTCAATCTTCAAGAGCTCTTCCCTGCTTTCGTCTACGATCGCCTCAGACAAGCCTTCCTCGATTTCGATCAAAAAATGCCAGGCTTTTTAACCAACGAAGCTGTGGTGCACGCACCTGAATCCAGGACCTCATCACCTGTTCTCATCCCTAGAGATCCTTTAAGCTTCAAACACCTCGACATTTCAAACTTGTACCCTATTGCAGAAGGTGCAGGTTACGCTGGCGGTATCGTCTCCGCTGCCATTGACGGCCTTAATTGCCTTCAGAAAATTGCTTTAGAAAAATAAAGCCCCTATCTTTATACTATATTAAAAACAAATGAAGACTTTGATTTTCAGTGCTTTTGCACTTCTTTTTCACGTGAACTGTATTGCCCAATTAGACACCTTATTCTGGTTTGTTGCTCCGGAAGTTGCACAAAGCCACGGCGATCGTCCGATTGTTTTTCGATTTGCTTCATTAAATACCCCTGCCGTTGTTACAATTAGTCAGCCAGCAAATCCGTCATTTCCAATTCAAACAATCAATCTGGCTGCGAACGATGCACAGACCCTAAACCTCACCACTTGGATTGATGTCATAGAAAATAAACCTGCAAATACAATTTTGCCTTATGGTTTTAAAATTTCTGCTACTGCTCAAATAATGGCGTATTATGAAGTCACGCCTACTTGTAATTGTAATCCTGATATTTTTGCCTTGAAAGGAAAAAATTCCTTAGGAACTCAATTTGTCATTCCGGCCCAGAATTTTTTAAATAACGCCTCTTATGCAAGATCCGGATTTAACATTGTAGCAACTGAGAATAACACAGTTATCACGATTAATCCGAAACAAAACATCGTTGGACACCTTGCCAACATTCCTTTCAGTATTACCTTACAAAAAGGTCAAACCTACAGTGCTGAAGCTGTTTCAACACTGGCCAATCTTCATTTGAGTGGTTCAACGGTAACTAGTAATCATCCTGTTGCAATTACCATTCATGATGATTCAATGAGTGGAGCTCCATATGGGGGCTGTGCCGATTTGATGGGTGATCAACTCATTCCAAACCAAGTAATTGGCACCGACTACATTGTCTTGAAGGGTTATCTAAATGGGCCAGATAAAATTTATGTGGTTGCTGTTCAAAACAATACGCAAATTTCCATCGATGGACTTGTAGTCACAACAATCAATGCTACAGAAACATATGTACATACACTTAGTAATCCATCGGTTCTTATACAGACATCGGTACCTGCTCATGTATTACACACAACTGGTTTTGGTTGTGAAGTTGGAGGTGCTGTTCTTCCGTCAATTGTTTGTACTGGTTCAAATACTGTAGCATTTGTGCGGTCAACGAGCGAATTTTTTGCTTTAAACATTCTGGTCCCTACTGGTGGGGAGAACACTTTTACTTTTAATGGCTCAGCTGGTGTAATCACACCAAGCATGTTTAGTTTTGTTCCCGGCACAAATAATGCTTGGAAATATGCGCAAATCAATGCAAGCAGTTTTGTAGGTGTTCAAACCCCTTCAAGAGTTGATAACCCTAATTTTAAATTTCATTTAGGTGTGGTTCATGGTGGCGCTAGCTCGGGCTGTCGTTATGGCTATTTTAGTGATTTTGCAGCTGCACAATATCAAATCAACATCAATGATGAATCTTTTTGTGTGGGTGAAGCGGTACAAATGAGCACAAATACACTTACTGGCGCCACTTATAATTGGTCTGGCCCAAATAATTTTACTCATGTCGGTACGCAATATGAAATCCCTCAAGTTCAGCTGAGTGACGCCGGTTCATATATTGTTTCAGGCTACTTGCCAGGAACCTGTCAAATCCAAGCTGACACGATTCAGATTATAGTGAATCCAAACCCTGCTGCTCCAAACATACTTAGTTCGGCACCAGTTTGTTTAGGTGATACTATTTCTCTTTGGAGCAATGACATGAACAATATGCTCCACTGGAACTACAACGGTAATTCAAATACTTTCGATACACTTCAAATCATTGAAATTGCTGGATCATACCTTTGTTCACTTCAGGCAGAATCTCCTGAGGGTTGCTTCTCTCCTTGGACCACAGCTCAAGTTGCGGTGTATGACCCGCCTATCGTACAATATAATGGCCCATCAAGCATTTGTGGAAGCTCTATACTATTTACTCAGAATTCTAGTAGTCAAAACCAAGACCCAATCAATACTTACAATTGGTATTCAGGCAATGGAACCCAAATTGGAACCGGACTGAGTTTTAATTATGAATTGCAAAGCAATAATAGTTCCCAAGAGCAATTTATAGTCGAAGCAATCAGCAATCTAGGTTGTATTAGTCAAGATTCATTCAGTATTATTTTCAATTCATTTCCATCGGCTAATTTTTTAGCAGAACCTTTGTGTGATGGAGTTTCGGTAAATCTTACTGATCTAAGTACTTGGCAAGGGAGTCCTTTTCCTGGCACGACAATAACTCAGAATTTTTTAACTGGTGACGGACAAACGCTCAATCAAATTCCATCAAGTTATCAGTATAATACTTCTGGTACCTACACAGCAACACTTATTCTAATGAGTTCAGCAAATTGTTCCGATACCATTACCGAAGAAATCCAATTAATTGCCCTACCCAACATCAATCTCAGTGCGCAAGACACTTGTGGGCAAATTCTTCATTTAAATGCGCTTGTCAATGTTGCGCCTACAAGTATTCAAACCGCTTTTTGGACCATTAATGATTCTACATTTTTTGCAAATCCGCTTTCAACACATTTAGAAAATGCTGGTATTCAGAATTATTCGTACCAAATTACTTTAACGAACGGCTGCACCTATTCGGCATCAGGAAGTATTGACTTACTACCTTCCATTACACTTGATGAATTGAACTTCCCGAACATCCTTTCCCTAAAAAGCGATATCCAAAACAATACATGGGCAATTGATCCGCTCTATGAAAATTGTGCAAGTTATGAGCTGAGCATTAGCAATCGTTGGGGGCAAGAAGTTTTTAGGAGCAACCAATCTTCTGACATATTTGAAGGCAACAACATGGAGGGTGAACGCTTACCTGAAGGCATCTATTTTTACATTTTCACTTCCGGCGAAAACAAAAGACATGGATTTATACACCTCAAGCACTAAAGAAGCGCTAACTTTGCAACATGCAAAGAGTAGTCGTTGGTCTTTCTGGTGGTGTCGATTCTAGTGTTACCGCATATCTTTTACAACAACAAGGATATGAAGTGATTGGCATGTTTATGCGCAATTGGCACGACGAAAGTGTAACGCTTTCAGATGAGTGTCCTTGGATCGATGATTCTAATGATGCACTACTCATTGCCCAACAACTTGGCATTCCTTTTCAGGTCATCGATTTATCAGAGCAGTACAAAGAACGCATCGTCAATTATATGTTCAAGGAATACGAAGCCGGGCGCACACCAAACCCTGACGTACTTTGTAACCGCGAAATCAAGTTTGACGTTTTTCTCAATGCTGCTCTAGAATTAGGCGCTGACTTCGTGGCAACCGGACACTATTGTCAAAAAAGAGAAAATAATGACGGTACATTTAGCTTACTAGCTGGAGCCGACCCTAATAAAGATCAATCTTATTTTTTGTGTCAGCTACGTCAAGAACAATTGGCCAAAGCACTCTTTCCCATTGGGCATCTCCAAAAAGCAGAAGTCAGAGCAATCGCAGAGGAACAAGGCCTGGTTACTGCCAATAAAAAAGATTCTCAGGGTTTATGTTTTGTGGGTAAAATTGCCTTGCCGACTTTCCTTCAGCAGCAATTGGCACCCAAACAAGGACCTATCATCGAGGTTTCACCTGAGCTCGAACAATTCAAGACTTATCAGCAACTCCAACCAACGCCAGAGAATATTGAAGCTTTAGCAGCCGCATATGATTATCAAATTTCAGACGGCGTTGAAGTAACTACGCATCAAGGCGCGCATTATTACACCATTGGTCAGCGTAAAGGCTTGCATATTGGTGGCAGACCTGAACCTAGTTTCGTTATTGGAATTGATACCAAACAAAATATTGTCTACAGTGGTCAGACTGAAAAACATCCAGGCCTCAATCGCTGGGCTTTAAAACTTGAAAAAGAAGATCTTTCTTGGTTTAACAAGCACGAAGCATTTGAAAAAGAAGGTACCCTTCGCTGTCTGGTAAGAATTCGATACCGACAACCGCTTCAAAATGCCACCCTGATTAAAAAAGAGACGAATTATTATATTTTATTCGAGTCTTTGCAAAAAGGCATTACGCCTGGGCAGTTTGCAGCTTGGTACCAAGGCCAAGAGTTATTAGGAAGCGGCGTAATTGCCCATTAAACTTTACGGCACAAAAAAAAGACCACATCAAGCGGTCTTTTCTATCTAAAAAACAACAATTTTATTGCTGAATATCGAAGTTGGGCATTAGTTTAAAATCAGGGCAAAAGCTTGTGGCTCTTCGATTAACTTGATTTCTGTGTTGCGAATACTATCTAGTAAGTCAGCAACTTCAAAAATATTGAGTGAGCTTTGCGTTCCAAGTTCACGGTGCTGATCTAGTTTAAGCTTCGCTTGACGAAGTGATTTAGTGCGGAGTGATTGTATGCTTGTTGTCATGTTTGTTTGTTTTGGGTGCTCTTACGCCCGCTTTGATTTCAAAGTTTCATTTTGAGCAAGTTTTTTCATGCAACAAAGTAAATGATGGTAGTTATCTTTCTTATTAACAATGCTTTAAGACAATAATTATAAATGGCATTTTTTCAACATTTTTCAAATTGAACTCCCTAAAAATTGTCAATAAACGTTATCTTGGTTGTGCTTATCTTTGCATTGTGAAAAAATTAATATATCCACTGTTCTTCGTTTTGGCAGCTTGCCAGAATGAAGCTATAGACACCACCGCTCCTGTTCAAGAAGAACAGTTACCCACTAAAGGCAAACAAAGTCTTGCACAATATGCCGAGCGCATGATGAGGGCCAAACTTAGCATTCAAGCCGACGAGCAACTTGATTATAAAATATACAAAGCTCAGCTCGATGCAGATGGTATTGAAGATGCCATCATTACATTAAATCGTAAAGAATTTGCCATGAGAGAAGCCATGACCTCTCCTAACCCAGCCAAACGCGCCGAACTCGGCTTTATGGGCAACTACAATTATTTCTTCTTTTTTGATGGCAAACTCGATATGTTGTCACCACCGATTGCTATTCCTTCCTCCCCACTTTTACCTCTGAATATCACATTTGAGAACATCAGCTCTGAAGACTACAAAGACATTCTCATTGATTTTCGCATTCGCAATGCGAGTTACAAAGACTTTTATACAGTCAGCAATCATACCCCACGACGTATTTTTCAATTTAAAAATTTTGACGGCTTAGGCACAAACACAACAGAAGCTTACCACTTTGAATTTGGTGCAGGCTCTTACGGGCCTCAAAAGAATATTTTTGTCATGGAAGCTCAATTAGGTACACTTCCTCAAGGTGAGGATAAAAATACCTTTATTCCAACACTAAAACCACTTGAAAAAATCAAGTATACTTTCTTTTACTTGACAAAAGAAGGTAAGTATGCAACGCTTGATAAACGCTGATTTTCAATAGGTCTCTTCATAGAATAAACAAAAAGGCGAAGTTTGCACTCCGCCTTTTCAATTTAGTTGAAACGAATTTCAGCCATACATGCTTAGAAATTGCCTCTTAGCGTCAGCACAAAGTTTCTTCCTGGGGCTGAGATATTTGAAGCAAATAACCTGTAGTTCGTATCTAAGATATTTTCGCAGGCCGCTTGAATGCTGTAATTTTGATTCACTGAATAATTCAATCGAAGATTCAAGGTATACCAACTTGGCATTCCTGCTGGTGTTGCAAAAGCGAAGTTATCTTCTCCAATAAAATTATAATCTTCGAGTTTTTTCCAACCAGAGTATTGCACAAAGAATTCAGCACGCACTTTTGTTTTCTGATAAATCAAAGAAGCTTTACCAAAAGCTGGAGCCACATGATCTAATGGATAAGGAATGGTATCGGTTAGGATACGCCCATGTGTGAAATTATAAGTGGCTTGCAATGAAAAGTTATTGGCAATTTTTGCATTTAACATGAGCTCAGCGCCTAATACTCTTGCTCTGGCAGCATTCGTCGTAGTGAGAACTGCGCTCATTTCGCCATCGTAAAGCACACTATCTGAGCCATTAAATGTTCCGTTTTGAACCGTAAGTGCATTGGTTAAATAGGTAGCATACAAATTAGTGGCAACCGTGAGTCGCTTATTTAGTGCATATTGAATACCTAGTTCTCCGTTATAAGCATATTCACTTTTTAAATTTGGATTTGGAACTACAACTTTACCTGGCACCGATTCAAAAACCTTTGTGAGGTCATCGACATTTGGTGCTCTGAAGGCTGTTGAACCATTCAAGGTCAACTTCCAATTTTTAGTCGGTAAATAAATCAGTCCTAAATTTCCGTTTAAAGCAAGGTGATTTTGCTGGATCGAACTAAATGGAAATGGGAAGAACGTTTGGTCAATAAATTGAGCGTTTAAAGCTACTTGAGACAAACGCAAACCATCATTTAAAATCAACTTTTCTGAAATCTCAAAAGTATGCGAGGCATATATAGCAGCTCCTTGCATTTGCGAACCTCCGTCCGGATAACGCGTATCAAGAGCAGTTTGCTCCGCCGTAATAATGTGCTCTGAAAAAGCCGTTGAATTGACGTTATTGATAAATGCATCAAGGCCATAGCGTAACTCGTGCTTGTTGATTTTTTTCATGAAATCAGCATTCAAGGTATAGATATCTAGTTTTTCAATGCGGTGATTTCGCGTATCTTTTTGATAACGGCGATCAATTCTACTTTCTTCAATTCCTTGATAAGCCAAAGTTACACGAGCCTGATCATAGCATTTTGTTTGATTGCTCAACTCTAAGGTGTAAGCTGCTAGTAATCTAAATTGTGGACCGTAGTACCATTCAGCAAATCTTGGTTTAGAACCAGACATTTGTGTCAGGCGATCATAGCGATCAATATTACTTGAATTAGACAATTGTAAGTTGAGTTGATGCAAAACACCTGGCTTTTGAGCGAAGGAGAATTTCTGAAGTACATCGTATTGTGAATAACCAGAACCAACTTGCAAGTTACTATCCAAATTCGTCACCATACTGTCTTGCCCATTGATGCGATCCACATACCAATTGCGCACTCCTAAATTGCCTATTGCAGCGGAGCGTCTTGACCCTTGTCTGAGATCGCCATAATTGGCATATGAAAATGAAGTAAGCGAACCAAAGCGACGATTGGCCACATTGACTTGCGCATTAGCTGCATAACCATTTGCAGCACTAAAATACCTTGTGTATGCGCCAGCCTTTACCAATAATTCATCTGAGGTACTTAACTGCACCTTTTTCGTCTGAAATGACATGACGCCACCAATAGCATCAGAGCCGTAAACAACAGAACCTGGGCCAAAAACAAGCTCTACTCTATCCATATTTGTTTGATCAAGCGTAATAACATTTTGAAGGTGACCTCCGCGGTAGATGGCATTATTCATGCGAATACCATCCACCACAAGCAGCACTTTATTAGTTTCGAAACCCCGTATAATCGGACTTCCTCCACCTAGCTGACTTTTTTGTACAAAAATAGAACCCGATTGTGCAAGTACATCAGCCATAGATGTTTGCTGCTGAAATTGAATCTCAGCTGCCCTCATCACCTGAATTTTTTGAGCAACATCTTTCCTTTTCTCTTGAGATCTATTGGCAGAAACCACAGTTTCTTCTTCTGTCTGAGAATTGGGTTCCATACGAATCAAAACTTCAATTGAAACCTCTTTTCCTAACTGTTGATTTTCACCTTGACCTTTGTAGGCTTGAAGTGGAACAACCATAGTGTGGTAATCAGGGTGTGAGAGCTCGACGGAGTTAGGTTGCTTTTGAAAAGCTAATTCACCCTTGCTATTTGTATAATAAATACCCTCTGCAGTTTTAACTTTCACACCAAGAATTGGTTGTTCCGTAAATTCGTCATTGACTTGTATGGTAAACTTTTGTCCGTAGCTATGAAAAGCAAGAAAAAAAATGATGAGAGCCCCTAAAAGAGAGGCTCTCCCCTCTCTTAACTGAGAGGAAAATGGACTTATTTTCATTTGAAAAAATCAGTTTGAAATGACAAAAGGCTTCGTTAATGAGCCTGCACTAGTATGAACTCGTATGAAATAAACACCTGGTGATAATTTTTGCTCTAAACTAAATGTCCAGTGATTTACATTTAATGAATTTGAAGAAATATTATTAATCTGTTGCCCAATTTGATTTGTGAATGTTACATGCTCAATAGACTGATCACTTTCAATATGAAAGCAATTCTCTTTGTTCAAATCATATGGATTCGGATAAACAGTAAATCTTATCTCATCATTTTGAATAGTTTGCAAAACGCCATTGATTTGAATATTGTCAATATAAAGATTATTTGAAAAGTCTGAAGCTGTAAATAAAAACTTAAAGCGGGTTAACTGGTCTTGACCATTCAAAGGATAACTAAACGTTGCTGTTTTCCACATTAAATTGGAATTAGGAGTAAATGGATTGTAACCATAATTACCAGCTGTTAGTAGCTCCGTACCTGATACTGTTTTTCTAGGAATCCAGGTCAAACCACAATTTCTTGAACTCAAAACAACCAATTTTTCTGTGATGTCCGCTTCATTTTCTGCGTTAGTTGCATAAGCATAATCAAATGATACTTCCACATTTGTAGTTGTATTGAGATCAAAAGAAGGTGTAATATATGCATCTTCTGTACCACCAAGTCGATTGTAATAAAAAGAATTTGGCGTGAACGGAAGTGCATTTGCTATATTCATATGGTTAGCTAGCTTCAAAGCAGCACTTTGATTCATTCCTACACCGTTAACCTTTTGAAATCTCGCATAATTGTTCTCGGGATTTTCTGTTAGAAGTGGTAGATTCGAATAAGTATCAAAATCAATATTTGCTGGACCTACAAAATCTGGCCAGTTTGGCGATACAAAAATCATATTTTGATAAAGAACAGAATCTTGACCGGCACTATTAGATACAATTAACTTGATATTCTTATAACCTGGTGTACTAAAAGTCACTATTGGGTTTGCAACAGTAGTAGAATTCGCTACGCCATCATCAAAATGCCAAACGCGGCCTGTTACAACTCCATTATAAGAACGATCATAAAAAGTAACGGGTTCACCCGGGCAGACAACTGTCCTATTCGCGTAACCATAAGCGATAGGCTTACAAAGCTGTGCTGTCTGATGAATACCTGTTAGTTGAGCAGTTGTATCAGTAATTAATTGATTGCGATTACCTGAAATACCTTGTAAAATATTTCGCATCGCTGTTGCTTGATCCTTTGTAAACATCACAGAACAATAGGAATAGTCCATATAATTTTGAACATTTTCAATGACTCCTACTTGACATTGAGATAAAGCAAGATTACAATTAAGATTTGACCCGCGTGTTACTGGCGTATCAGGAATACCATCATCACCACAACTTACACCTGGTTCGTTTGTAGATCCCCACGGATGTGCTAGTCCTAGATAATGTCCGATTTCATGAGTCAAAGCTCTTGAGTTATTGAAATTGGAACTTCCAATCGATCCAATGTAATTATTCAAAATTATAATGCCATCTCGCCAAAACCCAGAGCCGTCGACAGAAGTAGGGTAATAAGCATATCCTGCAACTCCATTTTCCATTTGATCAACCACCCAAACATTTAAATAGTTAGATCGATACCACTGATTCAGTTTAGAATAATCATCACCTTGAAATGTTTCATGCGAATAAATATGTTCAATTCCATTGGTGCAATTTCCATAAGGATCAATATTCGCGAGTTTAAATTCAATACCAACATCTGAATAAACAGATTTAAATGAATTGACTACTTCACTGGTATCTTCATTCAAGAGTCGAAAATCTTTGTTAAGAATGTTGACCTGATCATAAATTTGTTCATCCGTTATATTTTCTGAGCCATTGTAATGAATGATGTGAAAAACAATTGGTATTGAAAAAACAATCATTGTATCATCACCCTTTTCTTCAAGACGATAATTCTTCTTTAATAATTCTTCTTGATCTCTGATAAAAGCAGGATCTTTTGATAATTGACCTAGCTTTTCGTTGGTCCCACAGCGAAACTGCGAGAAAGCAGTGGTTGTAATGCAACAAAAAGCCAGCATTAATAGAAATACTGTTTTCATAATGTAAATTTTACGTTGATAATCTTGATATAAAGCGAATAATCTAGGTAAAATCTGGAGGTGGGAATGCATGAACTAGATAAGGATCTAGATATTTTGAAAAAGGAAAATTTGGCAACTCTTCCCTTTTTTGAACTTGAAAAACACTTTTGTTCAAATAGGTGTCGTTGGAAATTTCTTCCATTGGTTCATTGAGCACTTTAAGCCAAGATTTCAAAGGATGCGATGGAGGTGTACTGCTCAAGTTTTGGGCTGTTGCTGTGCTTAGCCGTTCAAACAAATGGGTTTCTTGAATGTCGTTGATACACTGATAATGCCAAAGGCCTTTACTCTTTGTTTTATGAACAACATCATAGAAATGCCCATTGAGTTTGAATTCATGGGATTTGACCCAATGAAGTTGTACTGTTTCTTTATCAGTGTAATGAAAACGAATCAACTGATTTTCCGGCACGGAAAGCTTGATGGCTTTCTTGATTTGCTTGCGCACAAGGTAGTGCTCCATTTCAAAAAAGGCAAAAAAGCCTAACAACTGATAGGCAAACAGTAAAAGAAATCCGTACTGTAGGAATTTTCGCACCTTCAAATATAAGTCTTAAATTTAGGCCTAATAAAAATTTATAAATGAAATTTGCAATCCTTCTCTTAAGTTGTTTTTATATTATAAATGCAGCAGCACAAGCTCCTGGTTCCTTAGATCCAACTTTCGCTAGCATCGGCTATGCGAGTTACGGACCTGTTTCAGCAACAAGTTTTGACAACGCACAAGATGTAGTTACCTTACCTAACGGCCAAATGGTTTTTTGTGGAACCGCCGGAACTTCTGGTAATCTTGAAATCTGTGTAGTGAGGTTAAACGCAGACGGGACAATAGACAACACCTTTGGTACCAACGGATACTACTTACATTCTAATCCTTCTGGTTCTGACTTTGCTTACGATATGGAGGTACTTGCCAACGGACAAATTTTAGTTGCTGGTGCACTTTCAATTACTGCAGCCAACCCTCAGTTTGCCTTATTAAGTATCAATCCGAATGGAACGCTCAATACCACTTTTGGAACGAATGGTATCTTTGTAAATGATATCGATGCCAGCGAAGACTACGCCCGAAAAATTTTATTATCGAGCACGCACATTACACTTGTTGGCTCTAGTAAACTACCTGGCTTCACGACCAACCGCATTGCTGCTACACGTTGCAACCTCAATGGCATGCTTGATTTAAGCTTTGGCACCTCTGGAAAGTCAATACTTTCTAATGGCAACTCGAATATGACATATAGCGCCTGTTGGGCAAGCAATAACGATATCGTAGTCTGTGGTGACGCATACATTAGCAATACCTACTACCCGATGATGGCAAAGATGACAAGCTCAGGTGCAGCGGTCACAACTTTTGGAACTGCTGGTATTTGGGTTTCAATGTCTCAAAATAGCCGTTATTTCGACATCGACTTTATCGCTGGTAACTTGATTGTTTCAGGAAATAATGGTGCTTCATTTACTGATTTTTTATTACAAGCCAGAAATGAAAATACAGGGTCGCTTGTGAGCACCTTCGGAACGGGAGGCAGCACAATCACAAATCTTAACAATTCAGATTCTTATTATGAAGTATTGGCACATCCGGATGGGAGTATTTTAGCATGTGGCACAACAGGGGCTGTGGGTATTGGTGCTGCACGTGATTTTATTATTTCTAAATATAGTGCAAATGGAGTTTTAGAAACCTCTTGGGGAACCAATGGACATACAGTAACTTCTATATTTTCCAATTGGGATGATGCCTATGGGATGGACCTATACCCAAATAATCGCGTGGTCATAGCCGGTTTCAGTGCGCAAACCAATCCGCAGTTTGCAGTTGCACGTTATATTTACAGCAACACGGTGGCTCCTGTTTTAGGTTGTATGAACCCAGCAGCATGTAATTACAACCCATTGGCAACAGTTGATAACGGAACTTGTATTCTACCTGGAAGCCCATGTAACGACAACAATCCGAACACCATGAATGACGTAATTGACGCCAATTGCAACTGTACAGGTGTACTCATTGTTCCAGGCTGCATGAATCCGGCGGCTTGTAATTACAATCCGTTGGCAAATGTCAGCAGTGGCACTTGTATTTTGCCTGGAAGCCCTTGTAATGATAACAATCCTAATACCATGAACGATAGCATTGATGCCAATTGCAATTGTGTTGGTGTACTGATTGTGCCAGGCTGCATGAATCCGGCGGCTTGTAATTTTAACCCGTTAGCCAATGTTGACAACAATTCTTGTTTGTTCCCAGGCTTGCCATGTAATGACAACGACCCAAATACCATCAATGACTCAATTAATCCTGATTGCAATTGTGTTGGGGAGCTCATTGTAAATGGTTGTACTGACCCACTTTCTTGTAATTACAATCCGTTAGCAAACGTTGATGACAACTCTTGTTTTTACCCAGGAGCATTATGTGATGACAACAACCCAGATACTTTCAATGATCTATATGATGCCAATTGTGCTTGCATCGGAACGCAAGTCGTAGTGGGCTGTATGGATTCGTCAGCTTGTAATTTCAATCCTTTGGCTAACACGAGCGACAATTCTTGTGTACTTCCAGGATCACCCTGCGACGACAACAATGCACTCACTATCAATGATTCCATAAACGACAATTGTCAGTGTGTGGGCCTAGATATTTCAGGAATCTCTGAGCTGAATTTATTGGCAACTATTTCTCCAAATCCAAGTCTTGGATTCATTTCCATTCAATTGATAAATCCTGATGTCGCGCAGCTTGAAATCACAAATATCGAAGGCAAGATCATCCAACAATTTGAAATGAACACATCGATGGTAGAAGTTGATCTTTCTGGTTTAGCTAAAGGGACCTACTTTGTTCAGGTTCGTCAAAACGGTAAACTGATGGTGCATAAGCTCTTACTCAATTAATGTTGAACGAAGCGCATATTGAATTTAGCCAAAAGCGGCGCTATTACACCAACGAACTCAAAGGGAAATCGAAGATACTGGTGGTCTTGCATGGGTACGGGCAACTTGCACAGTACTTTGCTAAGAAGTTTGCAGCACTGGATCAAGCATATGGGATTATTGTGCCAGAAGGTCCTCATCGATTTTATTTAGAAGGTACTAGTGGACGCGTGGGCGCATCTTGGATGACTAAAGATTGGCGCGAGCAAGACATCGAGGAAAATACGCGTTATCTGTTAGCTTTAATTGAAAAAGAAAAAGCTGAAAATGCAGCAGCAAGCATTTATCTTTTAGGTTTCTCACAGGGTGGCGCAACAGCAGCTAGGCTGTATCAGTCGTGTCCTGATTTATTTAAAACGCTCATTTTATGGGCTAGTGTGTTTCCGCCAGATGTCAGAGTTCAAGATTTTGATCAAGCAGGAACTCTGCATTTTGCCATTGGAAATCAAGACCCCTATTTTTTAGAAGCGCAAAAAGAAGATGTGCTTCAAACGTACAGAAATCTAGGATTTAAAATCCATGAATTTGAAGGCAAGCACGATATTGACCCGACTACACTGAGTAAGATACTTCAGTAATTTCTAGGCATTTTTACTTTCCCACTTGCCGACAACTGCTGTAGCGATTGAATTACCAAGCACGTTCGTGGCACTACGGAACATGTCACAAAAATGGTCAATTGGCAGAATCAAGGCAATACCTTCAATTGGAATATTGAACATGCCACAGGTAGCTGCTACCACTACCAAACTAGCTCTCGGAACACCTGCGATACCTTTACTCGTTAGCATCAGGACGAGTAACATAGTGAGTTGAGTACCCGTATCTAGTGGAATGCCATATACTTGTGCAATGAAAATACTCGCAAAAGTCATGTACATCATACTGCCGTCCAGGTTAAAAGAGTAACCTAAGGGCAACATGAAAGAAACGATGCGGTCCTTGATGCCAAAACGTTCTAACTCTTCTGTTAACTTCGGGAAAACCGCTTCACTACTTGTGGTGCCAAAAGCAATTACTAGCGGGCTAACAATGCGTTTGAGCAAGGTCTTTAAATGATTTCTTAAAAACAGGTAACCGACTAGCAAGAGCACAAGCCAAAGTGAAGCAATACCTACTAGGAAAGAACTAAAAAACTTGGTGTACGTGAACATCAATTCAGAAATATCTTTGACTGCAAATACTCCAGCAATTGCCCCGAAAACACCAATTGGCGCAAATCTCATGACAAAATTGACCATTTTCAAAATGATATGTGAGGTCTTATCTAAGGCATTGATGACAGGCTTGACGTTGTCTCCTATGGAAGCTGCTGCTAGCCCAAAGAATATCGAGAAAATAACAATCTGAAGTATTTCATTGGTAGACATCGCCTCAAACACCGATTTAGGTATGATGTGCTCTACAAAATGCTGAACTGAAAAATCTTGTGTTTTTTCGGTAACCTCAGTAGCTGTTGTTTGATCTACGTTGGATAAATTGACACCTTCTCCGGGTTTTAGAAAATTAACCCACATCAGGCCGATGATCAAGGAAATAAACGACGCGGTAAAAAACCAAGCCAGGGCTCTACCTCCTATTCGTCCTACTGATTTGATGTCGCCCAATTTAGCAATTCCTACAACTAGGGTTGTTAGAACTAAAGGAGCAATGATCATTTGAACCAAGCGAATAAAAATGGTGGCAAGCAACTTGATATGTGTGCTAAATTGTGCTGCTGCTGCCGCACTATAATTGCTATGAACAAAGGCTCCTAAAATACCCCCCAATATCATCGCAACTAAAATATAAAGCGTTAATCTATTTTTTTTTGTCTTTTCTGGTGCTGTGGTGTCTGAACCTTGTTGCATAATTTTTGTCTATTTAATTGCGTGCATGAAAATAGGAAAAAGCCCTAACATAACAAGATAGTGCGCTCACATTTCGTATATTTGAAACTCAATCAACACATGGCCTCAACACAAGAACTCAACTTCAATTTTAATGAAGATCAAATGCGCCTGAAAATTCGTGCATTAGAACTAGAACTCGATAAAATCCACCTCGGAGGTGGAAAATCCAAGATAGAAAAACACCATGCAAATGGGAAACTAACCGCGCGTGAACGTATCGAACGCTTACTAGACCCCAACACCCCTTCTTTCGAATTAGGAGCGCTTGCTGGTTTTGGTATGTACAAAGAACACGGTGGCTGCCCGGCTGGTGGTGTTGTTATTGTCATCGGATATGTCAGTGGTAGACAATGTATTGTGGTTGCTAACGATGCGACTGTTAAGGCAGGCGCTTGGTTTCCGATCACAGGAAAGAAAAATCTAAGGGCGCAAGAAATTGCCATGGAAAACAAACTGCCGATTATCTACTTAGTAGATTCTGCAGGTGTTTACTTACCCATGCAAGAAGACATCTTTGCCGATAAGGAGCACTTTGGTCGAATTTTTAGAAACAACGCTAAAATGTCTGCGATGGGAATCACCCAAATTGCTGCCGTAATGGGGAGCTGTGTTGCTGGTGGAGCCTATTTACCAATCATGTCTGATGAATCTTTAATCGTAGACAAAACCGGAACTATCTTTCTGGCGGGGTCCTATTTAGTAAAAGCTGCAATCGGAGAAGATATTGACAACGAAACACTTGGTGGCGCTACAACGCAAACCGAAATTTCTGGCGTTTGTGACTACAAAGTTCCAAATGATGAGGCTTGTTTACTCAAAATAAGAGACCTGATGTCGCGCATTGGACATCCACAAAAAGTAAATTTCCAAAGATCTGAGGCACTCGCTCCAAAAATAAGCCCCGAACAAGTCTACGGTATCATGCCTGCAGATCGCTCTAAACCTTATTCAACAAAAAGCCTACTAGAAGCAATTGTAGATGCAGATTCCATCAATGAATACAAACCAAGCTTTGGTAAATCAATTATTACTGCCTACGCCCGTATTGATGGCTGGAGTGTTGGCATCGTAGCAAACAACCGTGAAATTGTCAAGAATGCGAAAGGTGAAATGCAATTTGGAGGCGTTATTTATTCAGATTCAGCAGACAAAGCAGCCCGCTTCATCATGCTCTGCAATCAAAAGAAAATTCCTTTAGTATTTTTACACGACGTCACTGGCTTCATGGTTGGCTCAAAGAGTGAACACGGAGGCATCATCAAAGACGGTGCAAAAATGGTCAATGCAATGGCTAATAGCGTGGTACCAAAGTTTTCAGTTGTCATTGGAAATTCATACGGGGCAGGAAATTATGCCATGTGCGGCAAGGCCTACGACCCAAGACTCATTGTAGCATGGCCAACAGCCGAAATTGCCGTGATGTCTGGTGCGGCTGCAGCAAAAACGCTCTTACAAATTGAGGTGGCTACACTTAAAGCAAAAGGAGAAGAAATCAGCCCAGAACGCGAAAAGGAACTGCTTGATCGCATCAAGAAAAACTACGACGAGCAAATCTCGCCTTATTATGCGGCTAGCAGACTCTGGATAGATGCCATTATTGACCCAAAAAAAACCAGAAAAATCATTTCCCTAGGAATTGACATGGCGAGTCATGAAGGCAATTTACCTGACTACAAAGTTGGGGTACTGCAAACTTAATCGTCGAAACCTGGAGCGGTACTTTTCTTACCGTTCAAATAGTAAGTAAAGCCAAATCCTACACTTAAAAAAGTGGAGTTTTTGAGGTATTCTTCAGGGCCATATCCGAAATCACTTTCTAAGCCAATTAACTGAGGTGTAAAGGAATAGCCATAAATAGGTAAACCAATACTTAATCTAAAACTTTGATTCACATCCGAACTCAAGATCAAACTTACGTTGGGCTCGATATAGAAAGAATTCACTTCTTTAGCTGCAATTCCCTGGGCTGTTAATTTATCCGAGACTACATAGCTTCGAACAGCACCAACCCTCAGACCGATGTCTGTTCCGAAGCGCTCTGACCAAAATTTTTCATGGCCCATTTTCAAGAAAGTAGCACCAGAATGTATTCCTCCATAAACTTTTGTTGGTACTCTAAACTCATTGATGGCAAAATAAGAATAATGAACACCTGCTCCGGCATACAGGCCTGAAGAAAGCGCATATTGATAATGTAAATTGGCATGAATCAAACCTTGCATGATCAATTCAAAAGGTTTGTTTAACATGGCATTGGGCAAGCTCAATTCAAACGTGAATGAGTCATCTGGGTCAATGGTCTGTGCACGGAACGAATTGAGTGCCGGTAGCATAGAGAAAAACAAAACAATAGCTATGAATTTTTGAGCCATTTTTTCTTTATTTGTTTGAAGTAGTTTACTGATTCAGGTTCAAGATTCCAAAAGTAAATCGGAAGCACAAAAATCAGGCATAACAATACCTCTTTAACGACAAAACTCGCAAATGGTTGTACATACCCCTGAACAAAAATATTCGTATCCAGAAATGCAAAGAAAAAGAAAGCGATTAGTGCATTTAAAAATAAAAGCAATTGCCGCGGTGTAAAAGGACTTAACTGGTATGCTCTGAAAATATACCAACCACGAAGCACATTATAAAATAAATAGGCAGAACTTGTAGAAATTGCTGCACCTACCATTCCATAAATCGGAATTAACCATAAATTGGCAAAATAAACACCAGCAATTAACGAAACCGTGAAGAATAAATCGACTCTGTATTTCTTTGAAGTAGAAAATATCACAGCATTCAGACCAAAATACATGTCGACAATTCGTCCCATCATCAAAAAGAAAAACACCCACTTACCTGCCGCATAAGCTGGAATTAAGGTAAAAAGCTCATCAATTACAATCCAAACACCCAGAAAACCCAATAAAGAAAGCAATAAACCTACAGACGAACTTTTCTGATAAAGTTCTTGCATTCCAGCTTTATTTCTTTCCTTCCACTGAAGTGACACCAAAGGGGTGGCCACACGCAAAATGGCACGATACGGAAAAATAACAGCCGAAATTAAAAAAAGCATTGTGGTGTAAATCCCGGTCTGAGATAAGCCCTTGAATTTTGCAATCATGAGTGCATCCATAGAAATCACTAACAACGTAGCTAAAGAATTTACATAACTAAACCCAGTATATGAAAACATGATACCTTGAAATTTCCTAGGTATTTGAATGTGAGAAAATCTTAAGGTCAATTCCTTATGCCACAATAAATAAAGCAATAAATACAGTGTGGGAATAAAGTGAATTAAAATATAAACCCAGATAAATTCACTGAATTCCAACCACTTAAACCAAAATCCTAACAAAGCTAAAGTTGTGCAAAAACGCAACACTAATTCCTGTAAAAATACAGGCAATACATTTTGCTTCATGCCACGCAGATAATTTTCAAATAATTGAAAATATACCAACGCTATTCCTAACGGAAGAATTAAATCAAAATAAGAGGTAAAAAGCGCAGACTTTTCTTGATAAGTTTGAACCACAAGATCTTTGAATCCATACAATAAGGAACCAAAAACCAATATACCGAACAAAACCAATATACTATTGGCCAACAAAAAACCGTAGTGTTTTTTTTGCTCGTTGCGAAAAAAGGGGAAAAATCGCCAGGTAGAATAAGTAGTGCCGAGATTTGCAAATTGAGCAAACAATAAGCCAACATTCAATAATAGGTTGACAACTCCAACCTGGGCTGTAGAAAAAAGCATAATAAAGAGAATGCCTTTATTTAAATAACCCAACACCAATCCAATCAAAGAAAGGAAAGAAGTTTTGACAGCATCAGTTTGGACAATTCCCATGTAGTAAATTTAAGCAAAAAAAAAGCCTCACATTTCTGTGAGGCTTTTAAAAATCGGCATCGACT